>DASUUX010000124.1:0-12202 GCA_036373855.1 Nitrososphaera sp. | reverse complement strand
TGCCATTGTAAGAGCCCATCAGCTTTAAGATCCATTGTTTTTGCCATTGTTCCATCATAACAACACGATGATCCATTAATCCAATTTAGACAAGGCTGCAAAAAATATTGTCCACTTTATTAAAATGCGGCAGCCTTTATTGCATTAGCAACATCATCACCACAATATCATATGCCAGTTACATGAAAAAAGAGAGACAACAGGAGGTGGTATAGCCCCTCTCTTACGAAACTGTATCCTTTCATTT
The DNA here is from genome assembly GCA_036373855.1 of Nitrososphaera sp. Classification (GTDB taxonomy): domain Archaea; phylum Thermoproteota; class Nitrososphaeria; order Nitrososphaerales; family Nitrososphaeraceae; genus Nitrososphaera. The sequence goes on along the minus strand of DASUUX010000124.1, from coordinate 11,955 downwards.
GCTTTGCTTTTACCTTTTAAAAGTGAATATAGATATTTTAAGTTTTTATCATAAACCATGAATTTATGGATATTAAGTTTTATCATATTGTTTTACAAATTATGCATAAAGCTTTTAGCACTATATTATATCTTTTAGGTGTGTAACAAACTTTAAAAAATTCAAGAAGAAAAAGAAGGAAGAACCTATAAATTAAGAAGTTTCCTTCACAATAAGGATAATTGTTAAAAAATGTCCCACTATTTAGCAAGATGGATCATTTAGCGGAACCATCTAGAAGAACAGCCATTACTGCTGCAATAGCAATTACTGCTGTCGTTATAATTGGTTATTTGGCAAGTCGACAGATGTTTCCTTATGACAATTTTTCAGGAGCAATAATCTTTGGGTTGACTATAGTTGCTGGAGCAATAGGATCATTCAGTATTTTGAAGTATGTTAGCCAAGCAAGTGCGGATATACGAGCGAGATCCTTACTTTTTGACAGAATGTTCAAGGTAGTAACAGCAACCATTTTGATTGTACTTGCCACTTTTGTAGCAATGTTCCTTGGATTTTATTATTATAATGTTAGTGTTAGATACTTGGTATACTTTGTCTTTTCACTCAGTACCATAGTTTCAGTTGGCATAATGATAATAATTGGTTTCAAGTTTTTCTCATGGTATAAAGTAAGCAGAGATAGAGATAGAGATACTCATCGTCTGCTATTAGTATGCGGACTAGCTGCCGCTTCACTTGCTGCAGCAATGGCATTTGATGCAGGCTCCAAGATGCTGCTTGTAAGAGTAGTGGAAGAAGAATCCTCTCCAGGCGCAGCTTCTGAAGACATGTTTATCTACAAAAATGACGAAAAGTATCAGGGAAGCGTACAATACAAAGTAATCAAGTCCGATACTACTACAGTGTACATTGTACCTTCATCGATCAGGATGATTTACTCATATCTTAATGGCTGGATTCCAATTACTGTTTCATTTGTGTTTACATGGGCCATTACAACTATGCTGCTACGCCAGTACTACCAACAAAGAGTAGGCAAGATGCCTGTTGCGCTTTTAATATTACTTACAATCCCATTAGTGCTCTATATGATAGGAAGATACACCGAGTTGTATACCCTATTTACCGGTATTGTATGGCGTTGGGAAGACTTTCCGTACGCATATCTCTTCAGATCCATCTTTAGGGCAGGCTTGATAGCGGGAAGTGTTATGTTTGGAGTTGCTTTTCTTGTTGTAGCAAGAAAAGTTGAGTCTGGAAAAATAAGAGACTATTTCACTATTGCAGCAATTGGAGCTATGATGATGAGCATCACACTTGCACCTTCTGCCCTGCAGGAAACCTTTGGAGTAGCAGGACGTGCACTAATGTTGCTGGCATCATTTATGTTGTGTGCTGGATTTTACCTTTCCGCAGTTCATATGGCTCAAGATGCTAGGCTTCGCAGGTTAATCAAAGCCTCGGCAGGATCTAAAGTTTTTGGCGTTATGGCTACGGCTCAGCTTGGGCAAGAAACAGAAAAGAAGGTTTTAGATATCATAGAAAAAGAAAGAGAGATCACCAAAGAACAGACCGGCATACAACCATCATTAGAACAAAAAGATGTAAAGACATATTTGGATAGCGTTCTCCTTGAGATTCAAAGCAAGAAGGAGAACAATCAGACCACAAAAGCAGCTTCAGCTAGATAGCAAAACTCTGATCAGAAACTTCTCAATCTACAAGATATTTCTAGTGTGATAGAATTCCACCATTGATAATATAGCATAAAATATTCATTGAGGAGGAGTTATTATTAGGTGCGGGTAGAAGAAAAGAAAATATAAAAAATCATCAACAATAGCTACAAGGAAAGAACTCAATGCAGAAATAGTCTTTTACCTGCTACCTATAAAATTATTACACTGGCAGTAGCAGTGTATAATGCTTAGCAATTGTCTCTAATCGGGCTAGACCAAAATAATATGGTAGAACATTTAACATACTGCATCCCATCACCAAGACTTAATATCTTTGTCAATCCGCCTATTACTAAAGTGCGGTCATGGTCTAGTTTGGTTATGACATGGGCTTCCCAAGCCTATAACCCGGGTTCAAATCCCGGTGACCGCATCTTTATACCAGTTCAAACACAGGTGCGGAAAAAAACAACAACAAAACAAGAACAGATATGAGGATGACTTTCCGAAAGGAAGAAGAAGAAATACCGGGTAGTGTTTCATTGCTAACTACCCCGAATATTAAATAGCACTAGTCATATTCATGATTAAAGTCAAGTACCTTTTTTAGCTCTCCTCCATTGTTAACCAAAACCAGAAAATCTACTTTCTAATCAGACATCACTTCTAAGGTCGACTGGACCTTTCATGTCAAACCTTTTCTCTAATGACCCATCAGGAACCAAATTATTTTTCGATGTAAAACTTCAAAAATAGCAGAAATCAATCAAGATTCTTCTATAAGATCATAACTCAGATCACATCATACTCGCTCTAAGCGTATTATTAGTGCCTCTGCTATTTTGGATTTCTTTCAGTCAGACATAGATCACATATCACACTGCAAGAGCATTAATTAGAACCTATAAACACAAAAATCGTTGTCTCATTCTGTTAATTGACACAGATAAGTGATACCACGGTATATAATCTCTACAGCAGATATGCTGTGAAAACAAAAAAATTTCATCATCCCATCAGGCATCAATCTAGCATCACGTCAGATGAAGAGATGATGAAAACAAAACTCTATTTCAGCGTAAAGCTCTTTCCGCTCCTAAATGCTATTGCCCTAGCCGACGATCTGTCCCGTACTCCACGTCTGTTGGCATCAGTATTTTGCGGCAATGATGTTCCATGTTCATCTACTATCTCGATACTAACGCCATCTTTGAATTTCATTTTCAGCGTACGTGCGATCTGTATTGTCATAGCGATATTGCCGTCGCCTATTTTCACGACTTTTTTCCTTGACTCTATACCGCCAAGCATAGCCGCGACATGGTTAATCGCATCCTGAGGCGAAGATTCGACAACTGCACTTGCGATCTCATGATGCAGATAGATGGCAGATATTCCGATCCTGCTGCCTGGATCTATTCCTATGATCAGTTGATCATCTACTACCCGTTCGCCCATAATGCTTCGCAGGATCTTTGCCTTGGCAATCGCGGGGTATTTTTCAAGTTCAGTATCAATCATGACGATGCCTTTCTTGTTTACAATGCCAGCCTCATCCTGCGTGGTAATAATGACTTTAGCATTTGATACTGCAGCTTCCTCTGGGGATAGCGAGTCAAACTGCAGATCCATTAGCCTTAGGGCACATGTTATGTTATAGTATGGACGGCCGCGAACAGTTGCCACTGTGATCTTGCGATATGAAAGCTCCTCCTCGGTCAGGGGCGTTTCATCAACATTGAGTTTAAACAAGAAGTGCTTTTAAAGCTTATGGATTAGCTGACCGGCTTGCCGTCTGAGGTATATTTCCTGATCTTGGCGGGTTGATGGACGGAAGATGATGAGGATAATTGTGACTTTTTTTCCACCTTTTGTGTAGTCACTGGCATAGTAGTAGTAGTATCACCCAGAACTGCCTGGACTATACTATCAACCGTTGCGTCAAATGATGCTTTAATGTTCTTCCTAATGTTGGCAAGGTTTGCTCTTCCACTCTCACCTATTTCTTCAGACTCAGCCTCGGCCTCTGATTTGGTGCTATCCACTATTTGCTTGGCTTCCTCGTTTGCAAGAGTGATTATCTGTTGCTTTAGCTTCTCAATTTCTTCATCAGAATGGGCAATTATGCGCCTTTTCATTTCCTCGACGCGACCGTACATCCCATCGATGTCACTTTCAAGCTCAGACAAAGCGCTGACAATAGTTTCGACTGCAGAATGTGAAGTTGGTGGTGGAATGTCAGTGTGCGCAGTCTTTCCCTTTGCCAAGATATTGAAATCAAAAGTAGTAAAGAGGGATATTAAAACTAAGTGTTATGTGGCAAGGCTAAGTATGGCCTGCGCCATGTCTCCCTTGCTCTCAGTGAGCGCCTGTATCGCCTTTTCCCTAGAAACATTAGCCTGTTGCATGACAAGTATAATATCCTCTTCCTTTAACGCAGGGACCTCCCGCTGTTTTTCTTCAATGTCTGATGCAATAACTTGAAAAATAGTGTTGTCCTTGCCCTTCATTTCGATTACCTGCGGCTTGATAAGGTAAAGCTCTTTTGTCTCAGTCTTGATAATTACTTCTTCTACATTATCCATCGTCTTCATGTCAAGGCCCATCTTATCGAGCATGCGCCTCATTTCACGATTGCCGCGCATCATATATTATGCCTCGATTACTCTGTTCTACCTTTTATTCCTTGTCGAACCTTTACTGCTACGCCTTTGCGATATTGTTTCATCAGTCTTGAGGGGAGCATTGCAATGCCGACAGCTACCACCCTTCTGCTACTACTATCACTGCCGCCACTACTATTACTATTGCCATCAATGACCGCGACGTCTGATCCAACTTTGATGTTAGAACCACACCAGTCGACGTGCTTACAAAAAAGCGACCGACCTTCGCTTACAAATGGCACAGCCTCCTGCACGGGCGTAACGCAGTTCTGGGAGAACTGCTTACTATTCTCAAGCAGATACTGGGCGCCCATAATGGTAAGTGCAAGCCCGCCATCGGTCCGCAACGTTAAGGCCAGCCTGCCACCTATGCTAAAGTTCTTTATTCGGCCAGTCCGCCTTGAAAAGTTAAATTGAATATCAGCCGGCAGGGCATCTGAGACCCCTGCTCCAAATATGGCATCGACGTGCCTGTGTACTTTTTCTCCTGCATTGATCGGCAGAGGATTCAACGCATGTTACTCTCTATATACCACATAAATACAATTCCATTTGTAGTCCTCATCTATATAGATTCACAATACGAATATATAGAACCTCTAGAAAGTCTAGCTCAATGGAAAAAATGCATAGCGAAGAGGGGGACAATGGCAAAGGCAGCTCACAAAGCGAAGAGACTAGAAAATTACAATACACTGGTGGCTCTTCTTACATTGTATCTTTACCAAAAAAGTGGATTCAGGATCTAGGCTTGAAGCAGGGAGACCACGTCGTAATTTTAAGACAGGGCAATTCTACACTCCAAATAGCACCTGCATCAAAGAGACTCATCAAAGAGCAAAAGGAGGCAACAATTGAAGTCGGCAAGGATCACAACCCGTATTTTATTGCGCGCAAGCTGATTGCTCTCTATTTCCTTGGGTTTAACGTGATTAATGTTGTTCCCAAAGAGGACAGGCTACTTGTGGAACAGAGGGAAGTTATCAAGAACATCATCAGACGCGTCCTTATGGGTACGGAGATCATTGCCGACTCAGCTACAGGCATTACCTTGCAAGTGCTTATCAATCTACTTGACTTGTCTGTCGATACAGCATTCAAGCGAATGTTGCTTATAGCCAAGTCGATGCATCGCGATACTCTTCTTTCTCTGAGAGAAAATAATGTCGAGCTTGCACAGGAAGTAATCAAGTCTGACGACGAGGTTGACAGGTTCAGCTTTTACATCGTGCGGCAGTTGAAGATAGCAATCAAGAACGAATATTTGCTGAAAGAGATAGGACTTGAGGAGCCGCGCAACTGCCTTGGATACAGGCTGATAGCCAAGTCAGTCGAGCGGGTGGCAGACCATGCAGTAACAATAGCCAAAGATGTCATAGAGATACGCCAGCCGCTCAACAAAGACATTGTTGAGAAAATATCCAACATGAGCTACTTTGCCCTTGAGGCGCTCGACGACTCATGTTTGTCAATGTTTAAGCGTGACTATGAAGCTGCTGATAGAGCGATTGAAAAGGCGCGTAAGATAGACGAGATGGAAAAGGCAATACTGCGCGCAGTGTCTAAACCTCGAGATGTCAACGAACTATATAGAATCAAGCTGATAACGGAGAACATTCGAAGGGTTGCAGAATATGCAAGCGACATTGCGGAAATAGTGATCAATATGACGGTTCAGCAGACTCTGAGAAAAGGCTAAATCCGCCCCTCACATATTTGAACTCAAATGTCATACTGCGAGCTTTGCGGGCACCAGACTTTCGAGAAAAAGATGGTGGTAGTAGACGGCACAGTATTCAATGTTTGTATTGCATGCTCAAAACGAGGAAAGCCCTACATATTGCCGCAGATTGCAGTCAAGAAGAAAAAGCCACTTGCAGCAAAACCACAGAAAAAGATTGGGCTAGCAGATGAAACTCTCCTTACACCTAATTTTGCAAGACTGATAAGAGAAGCCAGAATGAAGATGGGTTTGACGCATGAACAGCTTGGCATGAAGATGAACGAGAAGGCACAGCTTCTCAAAAAGTTTGAGACAGGCTCTCTCAAACCCGATGAGATATTTGCAAAAAAGCTGGAACGCTACCTGGGGATCAAGCTGTACGTCAGCACCGATAGCGATGAGGAATAAATGGCAAATTACAGAAAGGCTATTCTCATAACATATCCTGTCGAGCAGACGATAAATGAAGCAATATCGCTTGCCGATACGGCTGGCTATTCTGTCATCAAGACTGTGACCCAGCGTCAGATAACAAAATCAAGATTTGGGATTGGTAGAGGGAAAGCAGAAGAAGTGAAAGAGATTGTCAAAGAGATCAAGCCGGATCTCATCATATTTGACGAAACGATTAAGCCAACTCAGATATACAATCTGGCAAGCTTGTGTAAGGTGGAGATAATTGACAGGGAGCGATTGATCTTGGAGATTTTTGAGCGGCGAGCAAGTACTACTGAATCTCATATCCAGATCAAGCTTGCTCAATTGCGCTATGATATGGCAAGGGCGCGTGAAAAGGTCAGACTTGCAAGGGCAGGAGAGCAACCAGGATTCTACGGCCTTGGCAAGTATGAGGCCGACATCTATTTTCTTGACATAAGGAGGCGAGCTGCGATGCTAAAGAAAAAACTTGAAAAAGAGGAAACAAGGCGGCATTTGCACAGGAACCAGCGAGCAAAGGTCGGCCTGCCGACAGTATCGCTTGCCGGCTACACTTCCACAGGCAAAACTACACTGTTCAACAAGATGACAGGTGAGACCAAAGTTACTGGACAAGGTATCTTTACTACCCTTTCTACATTTACTCGAGCAATAGACCTGCAGGGCTGTAAAGTGTTGCTAAATGACACTATCGGCTTTATCAGCAAGCTGCCACCGTATATGATCGATGCGTTCAAATCAACCCTTGATGAGCTGACCTACGCAAGCCTTGCACTTTTGGTGCTTGATATAAGCGAGCCAGCTGATGAAATAAGAAGAAAATTTGAGAGCTCTCGTGACGTAATAAACGAGTTTGAGGTGCCAGACACAAAGATAATTTATGTTCTTAATAAGGCCGACCTGACCACTGTTGAAGACGCATTTCACAAGGCCGATCAACTTGGCATCTTGGACAGCAAACGCTTGCTTGCAGTATCTGCCAAGACAGGCTATAACATTGATCAGTTGAAGAACCTGATAACATCAATACTGTTTGAAACTAAAAAAGTCAGAGGCAAATAAGAGATTAGCATTTAACTGAGGAAGAGAAAGGATGAACATATCAGTACTCAGGATTGGCCATAGGCTTGTGCGTGACGACAGGGTGACGACGCATGCTGCACTTGTTGCGCGAGCATTTGGCGCAGATATGATATACATGACAGGGATCCCAAACGGATCTATCAATGACACAGTTTCAAGTGTATCCAAGAGGTGGGGTGGTAGATTCAAGGTCGAGATCATACAGGATTGGAAAAGTCTTGCAAAAGCTTGGAAAAAGGAAGGTGGCAAAGTAGCTCACCTTACAATGTATGGCATCAATATTGATGATATCGCGGAAAGGCTGCGCAAAGAAAGCAAGCTACTGGTAATAATTGGTGCAGAGAAAGTCCCCCAAGAAGCGTACGGCCTTGCCGATTACAACATTGCGATTGGCAACCAACCTCACTCTGAAATTGCTGCATTGGCAATCTTTCTAGACAGGATATTCACAGGTAAGCAATTTAAAACGGCGTTTGCTGACGCCAATCTGAAAATAGTGCCCACTGAAAAAGGAAAAAAAGTGCAGGAGAACAAGTAGTATAATAATAATCTCTTTCGTTATGCCATGTCAGGTGGCAAGAGAGAGTCATATGACACTAACCTGGGCTGCTCGCCTCCTCATTGAGATGAGAAAATAATCATCATCTCAACTCTTACAGACAGACAGACAGACACAGACGTATTGAACAAGTGTATTGTCTTGGTATACATCATCGCTACTGTTTCATTAGGCTCACTATAGCTTTGGCGACCTCTGGCCTACCGAAGAGTAGCTTTATCGCATCGTCATTGCGCTTTTTGCGGGGGTTCAGCTCTATGATGTTCAGATTGCTGTTTATCAGAAATTCAAGGTGGAGAGACTTTCTTATGATGCTTGCATTTCTTATGCCAAATCGCTTACCGACAAGACTGTCGGGGTTTGAAGGGTCAAGCGACGATAGCCTGATAACTGCTCCTACAAATGAATCAAGCAGTGCAAATAGTGGATCGGGTTTGTCTTCTTTTTCCTTTATAATACCCCACTTAACCTTGCTCTTTGTCATTGAGGCCAAGCTATCAAAGCTTTTGACAAACTCACCAAACACCGATTCCATAGTAACACCGATCATATGATCTTTTGACCTAACAAACTGCGTCGTTACCTTTTGGTCAGTAAATTCCATTCCATGGTACTTGGCGTACAGCAGCGGCTGGCCGTATTTTACAACATAGGCTTCGCAGCCATCTATTTGTGATATAAGGTGTATAAAGTAGTTTTTGGATGTCAGATTCTTGATAGCCACGTTCATTTTGGAGATTATCATGAGATTGAGAAGATTCCTGACAAAATCGTCGGCGTAGCCGGGAAACTCCCCGAAATCATAAAGAATCTCCTCTACGACCAAGACATTAAACATCTTATACCCTGCACATTAGAATTTTTCTTGCACTACATGCCACAGACGAGATACGTGCGTCAATGTAGCCGTTTAGTTGCAAATATTAAACGTCTCGTCAAAAGCCGGCTTATTGACTGAGCGATTCATATTCGTACCTTCAGCTGATCAGATGGCTAGGAGTAACATTGGCAGATTCATGAAAAAGCACGGCATTTCCAACTGGTGTCAGCTGGTTGAGAAGGCAAACAACGATATCGAGTGGTATTGGAATGCGGTCAATGAAGACCTTGGCATCGAGTGGTTCCGAAAATATGAGAAGACCTACGATTCACTGGCAGGCATCCCTTGGACAAAATGGTTCTTAAACGGCAAATGCAACATTGTTGTCAATGCAATTGACAGGCACGCAAAAAAGCAGCCGGATAAAGTCGCCTATATTTTTGCAAATGAGAAAGGTTCAAGGAAAATCACTTACCGCGAGCTTGACGAGCAAGTGAGCAGGCTAGCATATGCGCTGGCAATGGCCGGTATCAAAAAAGGTGATGTCATTGCCATCTACCTCCCTATGATCCCAGAGGCGTTTTATGCGATCTTTGCCTGTTCCAAGATTGGGGCTGTCCACACTACAATCTTTTCCGGGTTTAGCGCGCATGCACTCCACTCCCGGCTTGTTGATTCCAAGGCAAAGTTGCTTATCACCATCGATGCGGCCAAGCGGCGAGGCAAGGAGATCAATCTTGCGAGCCAGTGGCAAAAGGCAGTACAACACACAAACGTTTCCAGAATAGTGACGATCGGCGGCAATTATGTTGACTTTGTCAAAAATTCAGGCAGAGCCGAGACGGAGGTGATGGATTCAGAAGACCCGTTGTTTATCTTGTATACATCAGGTACGACAGGCCATCCAAAGGGTACGCTGCAGGTGCACGGCGGCTTTACCATTGTTGCAGCCCAGCAGGCAGCATATCTTATCGATATGAATCCTGAAGATGTTTTATTCTGGTATGCAGACATTGGCTGGATAACAGGACAGGTATGGGTCGTATACGGAAGCCCGATAATAGGTGGAACTGCACTTGTGTATGACGATGCCCTCGACTACCCCACAACTGATACATGGTGCAAGCTGATTGAAGACCATAAGGTCAGCATCTTTGGAGCTGCCCCTACTGCAATTAGGCTCTTTATGAAAAACAATGTGCACGCTAGCAGATACGATTTTCAGTCACTTAGAGTTTTGGCTGCAACTGGGGAACCAATGAACTCCGAAGCCTGGACTTGGTATTTTGAAAATGTAGGAAAAAGACGCTGTCCCTTGATCAATTTATCAGGGGGAACAGAGATCGGAGGCGCAATACTGAGTGTGTTGCCGGTCATGCCACTTAAGCCGTGCACAGTAGGATGTCCCGTCCCCGGCTTTGATGCCGATGTTTTTGATGATGCTGGCAAGAGAGTAAGTCAAGGATATCTTGTAATCAAAAAGCCATGGCCCTCCATGACACGCGGGCTCTTTGACGGTCCCAGCAGATTCCTCGATACTTACTGGTCAAAGTACAAGGATGTATGGTATCACGGTGACCTGGTGCTTGTCAATTCTGACGGCCTATGGTACATGCAAGGCCGCGCTGACGATGTCATAAAGGTGGCAGGTCATAGGATTGGGACTGCAGAAGTTGAGGCAGCTGCTGCATCTCATCCAGCGGTAGCAGAAGCGATTGCAGTCGGCAGACCAGATGAATTGAAAGGTGAGGCAATAGTTGTGTACATCGTTGTAAAGGACGGTTACAATGCGGACAGCATCTTGGCAAACGAGATCATCACACGAGTCGAAGAATCGATAGGAAGATTTGCTCGCCCTCAAGAGGTGAGAATAGTGGCCGAGCTGCCAAAGACTAGGACAGGCAAGCTAGTGAGGAGGCTTGTTAAAGCGAAAATTATAGGAGTCAATATCGCCGACCAAGACTTGTCTACAGTTGAAAACCCTTGGTCGCTTGAGGACATTTAACAAGTTATTTCTACATGTTTTGTTTATCAATGTTAATGGATGGAACCCATGTCTGCAAGGAAATAGCTAATCTACATGACAACATTGTTAGCGCCGAGATAGTTGAAAAGGGTGTCACCATTGCTGCATATATAAAGAAGTCAGGCACACTTCCAAAGCTGGAAAGACTGTTTGCCCAGACGGAACTTTACATGAGTACTCTACAAGCAAATACAGAGCATCTGGGCAGACTACATTATTTGATGGCACATAACGACAGTATGGACCTCTTTTTCTTTCCAATAGTTGTCAATGGCAGAAAAATGATCCTAATTGTAAGGGCTTCTGTTCCATATACCCATGAGGAAATAGTTAATAAAATGAGAGAATATGTTGGTAAACTAAGACCTAGATATCACTAGCCTCCAGATTATTAGAACAGATGCAGACGCAGAGAAGTTAAAGAGCAATATAAGTGGCAGGATATTATTATTCCTATCGATGGCCCGTTTACTGCAGCTCTCATTAGATGCAGCAGAAGAGCTTTTCGCAATTTTCTGGCGACTATAACCAAGTCTGTCAACTATGGCGCAGCAGTAAAATAGACATAGAAAGACAAGCATTGGAATCTTGCATGTGTCATAGAGGATTCCTAGGCTACTGATGGTGGGATAGATTTAGTATCTATATAATTGCTCTATAAATGATTGTTATACCCAGGCATTAAGCTGCATATATGTTTCTTATATTACACTTTGCCTAGAGAGATATCTGGAACTTGTGTGGGGGAGAGCCCGACCTTATAATGCAACAAGGAAGCTTTATCTTGTCAAACTATCGAGTAGCACGTATACACTGAATGCATACTCAGGATGAGAATGACACAAAGAAAAAGAGTTTCGAACTTCCAGGCAGCAGAGCTCACTATGCTCCGTCGCTTTCATTTACGATTAATCACATGCGGCTTGAGATAGAGCCTCACTTCCAGAGGCATACGATT
>DASUUX010000123.1:0-4269 GCA_036373855.1 Nitrososphaera sp. | reverse complement strand
TGCCATTGTACACTCCTTTTAGCGCCTTATCTAGCCCTGTCCCGTCAAAAGCACTGTACGTACGCTTTGGAATAATATAGTCTGACTCAGAGGGTTTCAATTCCTCTATGACCTTAGCCCCTTCCGTCCCTTTCATGGCATGAGGGCCCCATAGTTTCATCTCATAAGTATCAATCAGAAGATGTTCGTCACTGCAGTAGAATATTGGAATATTTCTCTTCCGCGCGGAATCAAGGAGCAGTATTATGTTGGGAATTATTCTTTGTGCCCTTTCGCATTTCAGTTTGCCATGGACAAAGTCATTTAACATGTCCACCACTAAAATTGCATACCTACTCTCAATATGCGCACCAGATGGAGATTGATTGGTTGACTGTTCTGACATGGCAAGTTTTATGTACGGACTGATGTAATTGTAGATAATAAGCATTTTGTCCAAAGTTGTTAATTTTATTCTCTAATCAGGAATTCTCTTGTTACTGATTCTAGCTTGTCGCTAAATATAACCGGAAATTTTTCAGCATCTATATCAAGCCTCTTGTATTCATCTGGTAACGTCTTCATTTGATCTTGATGATATTTTTGAATCTGGTCAAGCGAGGGCAATTTGCGCTCCAATCTGCCGTTTGCGAGATATCTTATTAACACGGGAAAAGAATGCTCCGGACTCTTTTCCCCTTCCAAAGCAACAAGGTCAGTCTCGATAATACCATCTTGCCTGCTTATACGATGTATTTGCTTTGGTCCGGGGTATGTCTTCTTACCGGGGCTTGTCTTTAGTTTATAGAGTACTGTGCTTGGTTTTCCCTTTTCCAACGATGGTATTCTTATTGCTACTAGCTTGTAGACACCATTCATTGCAGGATCGTCCCGTGAAGTTACAAGCTCTGTTCCAACACCAAAGACATCTATTGGAGCATTTCTTTTTACCATATCGCTTATGACATATTCATTCAAGTCTCCACTTGCCATAATGATCATGTCTTTGTAACCCCCGTTATCAAGAATCTCCCTTGTTTTGATGCTCAGTTCATATAGGTCTCCGCTATCAAGTCTTATCCCTTTGGCATGTATGCCGTGCTTTACTATTTTCTTGACAGCAGCCAAGGTGTCATAAGTGTCAACAAGAACCAATCCATCTGGAAATACTTTGGTGAATTCCAGAAATGCATCAATTTCACTTTCAAAATTCATAATAAAAGAGTGGGCCATTGTGCCAAAAGCTGGTATTCCGAGCTTGTAACTTGCAAGTGTGTTTGATGTTCCCATGCAGCCGCCAATATAACTTGCTCTGGCAGCCAGCAGAGCGGCATGCGGGCCGTGCGCACGCCTAGATCCAAATTCGATGATTTTTCTACCTTTGGCCGCATTCGTAATGCGTGATGCCTTTGTTGCAATCAAGCTCTCAAAATTGATAATAGATAAGACAAAAGTTTCGATTATCTGAGATTCGATGATTGGGGCCTCAATCCTCAGTACAGGCTCGTTTGGGAACAAGACCGTTCCTTCTGGAACCGCCAAAACGTCGCCTGTGAATCTGAAATTCTTAAGATAATCAAAGAAATCTTCACCTACATTGCTGAAGGTTTCAGTTGATCTAAGATAGTGAATTTGTTCCTCAGTAAACCTGACGTTAAGAAGATAATGTATTGCTTGTTCCAGACCAGCAGCAACCATGTATGACCGGTTTCTGGGAAGCTTTCTGACAAAAGCCTCAAAAACTCCTATCCGGTCGGTCTGGTTCGATTTGAAGTAAGCCGCTGCCATCGTGAGCTCATAGAGGTCAGTGGCAAGCGCAAAATCATTTTCGGATAAAAGCAAGTTCTCTATCCCTTTTTCCGTTCCATCCAATCCGTCCATCGCACTGCTCTTACCTGGATAAGAATGCCGAGCCTATTTAATGAAACAGCTTATGTTGTAATGCAATGCAATGTAAAGTGTTCGCCCAAGATATTACCATAGAGGTCTCTTGTATTCGTGTATGACCCAAAAAGAAAACAAAGCAATTCACGTTGCAGACTATATGAGCAACAAGCTTGTAACCATTGATAGCGATACTACCGCATTTGAAATAGCAAATAGGATGATGCTCCAAAAACGGATCAGTGCTGTGATCGTTATGGATAGCGCCAAACCTGCAGGGATAATTACAGAGCGCGATCTGACTCGGCAGGTATGCGCAAAAGATAGCCCTCCTAGTAAGACTCCTGCCACGGTATTAATGTCAACTCCTCTTGGGTCTGTGGACAAGAATTCTACAATCGAAAGAGCAGCTGAGGCTATGGCAAGAAATGCCATAAGGCATCTTGCAGTAGAAGATGGCAACAAGATAATTGGGATGATCACAACTACAGACCTTTGCAAATATATCATGGAGAAATTACTAGACAAAGAACGCGTTTCATATTCGATACTTGAAGTGTTGTACCCTTCTGAAGAGCCAAGTGAAGAAAATTGGCTGGCTTTAAGCACAGTTGTAATTGTAGTGCATTGCAGTGCAGTCCTAGATTACAAATAGCATCAACGCTCTCAATTGTCACATATGTCAGGATCCGCCACATGGAGAAAAATAGGGATCGGCGAAAGCAAAATATATAAAGACAGGAAAGAGGCAGCAGAATTCCTAGCACAGAAATTAAAGAAAAAGTACGGGGACCAGCTAAAAAGAGAAAATACCATTATCCTTGCAATACCGCGTGGTGGTGTCATTACTGGCGATGTCATAGCAGAACGCCTAGGAGTTGGGCTGGATGTACTGGTATCGCGTAAAGTAGGATCCCCATTCAATCCTGAGCTTGCTATCGGGGCGGTAATGCATGATGGAAGTTTTTTCCCAAACGAAGATATCATAAAGATGCTTGACATACCAAAAAGATACATTGACGAACAGATTGCTATACAGATGAATGAGATAGGACGGCGCTTGCTCAAGTTCAGAGGTTCCAAGGATTATCAACTTGAGGGCATGTTTGTGATTTTGGTTGATGACGGGATAGCCACAGGTGCGACTGTATTTGCTGCTATTAACTGGCTGAAAAGTCAAAAGATCAAAAAGATAGTGGTTGCCGTGCCCGTAGGGCCAAGAGACACCGTTCTCAGGCTCAAGACGGTTGCAGACGAGGTCGCTGTGCTACAGACGCCTTTACTCTTTGGAGCAGTGGGCGAATTTTATGAAGATTTCTCGCAGGTGACAGACGACGAAGTGATAGAAACAATGAGAAAATACTCCAGAGCCATGTTGAGAAAATGACTGCCACACAATTTCTTACAAGAACTGGAAGAAGAATAGATAAGATTGATGATTTCTGCTACAGGATCGAAAGGAATGCTGCAGAAGGGATGAAAGTGCCCGTGACAATATACGCCAATGAGCGGATCATGTCTGCTATGGTTGCAGATAGAACACTAGATCAGGCAGTAAACGTGGCCACATTACCGATGGTCAAGAAGCATATAGTGGTATTGCCAGACGGCCACGAGGGCTATGGATTTCCTGTAGGAGGTGTAGCGGCTATGGATTTAGAAGAAGGTGTCATCAGCCCCGGAGGAGTGGGCTACGATATCAACTGTGGTGTCCGGCTTATTCGGACAGACCTGATGGAAAATGATGTCAAAGGAGTTATGGATAGCTTGGTGAATGAACTATTCCGAGCTATTCCATCTGGCGTGGGAAGCGAAGGCACTATTTCATTATCAAAATCACAACTTGATGATCTTGTAGTGCAAGGCGTGCATTGGGCCATTGATCGGGGATATGGTTATGAGCATGATGCAAATGTGTGTGAAGAAGAAGGTTACATGCAAGGCGCAAACCCTTTAAAAGTTTCTGATACTGCAAGGAAAAGAGGCTCACAACAGTTAGGAAGCCTGGGTTCGGGCAATCACTTTCTTGAAGTTCAAAAGGTTGACCAAATACACGATAAAAAGGCGGCCAAGGCCATGGGCATTGAACAGGAAGGACAGATTACTGTTCTTATTCACTGTGGCTCGCGCGGTTTTGGTCATCAGATATGCAGCGATTATCTGAGAGTTTCAGAGAGTGTGCTAGGAAAGTATGGCATATCGTTGCCAGACAGGGAACTTGCATGCGTTCCAAACAACTCCAAAGAAGGCGAAGACTATCGGGCTGCGATGAATTGCGCATTGAATTTTGCATGGACTAACCGGCAAATGATTACACATTGGGTGCGGATGACATTCAGGAAAGTATTTTCTCTAACCGATCAGCAGGTTGAAAATATGAAGCTGGTGTACGATGTTGCTCACAAT
>DASUUX010000122.1:0-10555 GCA_036373855.1 Nitrososphaera sp. | reverse complement strand
GTTGCGGTTTGAAGTGCTTGCGCATCGCTCACCGGGTGCAAGTATATCAGGGTTCATACCAAGGCACATACTGCATCCTGATTCGCGCCATTCAAAGCCGGCCTCCTTAAAAACTCTATCAAGCCCAAGTCGCTCTGCAGCTGCCTTGACTTGTTGGGAGCCGGGCACCACCATTGCACGTACTTTTGGTGAGACCCTTCTACCCTTTACTACAAGTGATGCCTCCAGCAAATCTTCAAGCCGCGAGTTTGTGCAGGATCCAATGAATACCCTGTCAAGCTTTATGTCGGTAATTGGCGTTCCTGGCTCTAGTGCCATGTAGTTGAGTGCGCGGGTCGCAGCCTTGTAGTTATTCTCATTTCCCTTGGAAAATTGGTCTGGGTGCGGCACAGTATCAGTAATGTCTGCCACCATCCCAGGATTGGTTCCCCAGCTCACCTGTGGTGCAAGCTCACTGACATTGAAGGTGATGGACTTGTCAAACTTGGCATTTGGATCCGTCTTCAGGCCCTTCCAGTGTTCTACGGCCTTCTCAAACTGCTCGGCCTTGGGCGCGTAACGTTTACCCCTGATAAAGTCAAATGTATCGTCATCAGGTGCTATGATGCCAGCCCTTGCACCTGCCTCTATCGACATGTTGCATATCGTCATTCTGTTCTCCATCGAAAGATCGGATATTGTTTCGCCGCGGTACTCAAGCACCGTGCCACTACCGCCGGCAGTGCCAATAGTCCTGATGATGTAGAGTATGATATCCTTGGCAGTGATGGCATGCGAGTTTTTGCGCCTCCCTTCGATATTTATTGCAAATGTCTGAGGCTTGTCCATCCATATAGCCTGGGTGGCAAGAACATGCTCTACATCGCTTGTCCCGATCCCAAGCGCAAAAGCACCGAAGGCACCGTGGGTTGAGGTGTGGCTATCGCCACATACGATAGTGGTGCCTGGCAGAGTTAGCCCAAGCTCCGGTCCAATGATATGCACGATCCCCTGATCTGGGCTATGCATATCAAATAGCTTTATGCCAAACTCCTTGCAGTTTTGAGCAAGCGTCTGAATCTGTATCGATGATATCTGATCTATAATTGGAAGCGACCTGTCGCTTGTCGGGACATTGTGGTCCATAGTGGCAAAAGTCAGATCTGGCCGCCTGACGCGTCTTTTACTCATCCGAAGCCCATCAAAAGCCTGAGGCGATGTCACTTCGTGAATAAGATGTCGATCTATATATAACAAGGATTGACCACCCTCCTCCCCCTCTTTTTCATATACTATATGACTGTCCCAGATCTTCTCAAATATGGTCTTTGGCTGCAAGCTGATTAGAGAAAAAATATCTCATAAGAGGAATATAAAACAAACAGACATGTGGACAGGCAGATAGTTTTAAATCAGGTGACTTCACTCAATTTCATAAATGTATCCTCACGACAAGAGATATCCTGATTATATTGCAGACCAGATAAAGAAGGGAACCACCACCTGCGGCCTAATATGCAAAGACGGGATAGTGCTGGCTGCTGATACACGCGCAAGTGCAGGATTCTTTATCGCAGACAGGCATGTGATGAAGATCCAAAAGGTCGACCGTCATCTGGCAATGACTATAGCCGGCGGCGTGGCAGACGCACAGAACCTCGTCGACATCATGCGTTACAATTCCAACCTTTATAGGCTCCAGAACAAGGAGCTGATGCCAATTAAGTCTGCTGCAAGGCTATGCTCAAATGTGCTTTTCAACCAGCGATTCTTCCCATACTATGTTCAGATAATAATGGCAGGTTGGACTAAAGAAGAGGGTGGCCAAATCTACAACATCGATCTGTTTGGCTCGATGACGACAGAGAAGTTCATCTCGACTGGCAGTGGCTCTCCTGTTGCATACGGATACCTAGAATCGGAGTACAAGGATGATATGAGTGTAAATGATGGTTACAAGGTAGCCATGCAAGCGATAGCAGCTGCTATTAGGAGAAATGCTGGAACAGGCGACAGCATCAATGTCGTCATTATCGATAAGGATGGCTACCGCGCGCTGACAAAGGAAGAAAAGGCTGAAGTACGCGTAGTCTTCTAGTCAGCACTTACAATAGCCAATGCTTGCGTTTAAGTCAGAGATTGCATACGCAAGGAAAATCGCATGTCCAATGCTATGACTGCCACATAGTCAAATTACCATCAGCAGTAGCATATTTGGTTGTAAAAAATTTTCAACTATCACCTTCGATAGTTAAAGAGAGTGTTATAGCACAATAAATTTTATGATGCTGCAATAACAACTCTATTTCTTCTTGGCCACAGTATCTTGATAGAATAACTAATCTAGAACTTGCGAGCTACGATCGAATATGTGTCTTTTACAGTCATTTTGATCGCAGTAGACTACTTCGGCAAGAGGAACTTTAGAACTATTTGCCTCTTTGCAATAGTTGACTTCTTATGGAGTGTAGGTCTTTTTGCACTATGCTAAGTAGTACATTTCCTTGTGACGATAAGACATAGTTATAGACTCATATTTTACATACTACCAATATCTGTTAGTTCGTTCATGAATAGGCTGCTATCAAGCCTAGAGAACCTTGATAGGTTTATTGCAGCTCCTGGTTGTATTATTTCGCGAATATATTTCCCTGTTTCCACTTGCGTCCACCATTTCTCTCCAAACTTATCCTGCAGATGATGATCAAGCTCAACAGCACGAACTGCAGCAATCAGATAGCTTGGCACATACATTATTGCATCTGGTAGTATGTGGTGTAGCATCCAATATTCGCCCGGCATTTCAAAGCCCGTATATTCCTTTATCAGTCGCGCATATAGGTCGCTTGCCTTTTCAATCGATAGCTTCTCATGCCAAAACTCAGCCTTCATTAGCGAATTGGCAGTGTAGAAGGTGACAAAGAACAGATCCATGAAGTTGTTCCTTGCCTCAATCTCTTCAAGAGTCTGGTTGTTCTTAATTCCAAGTGATGACAAATATATCCTATTCTTTGTCAGCCGCTCTAGGAATATTGAGAATATCTCGGCTATTCCCATTGAGAAACTGTAACGATTCCAATATTCTGCCTGCGCGTTTATTGAAGAGGCATGTACTGCATGTCCCATTTCATGGTAGCACCCTTGCAGGTCAAAATATGGGCTTTCGCTTTTGTACAACACCCTGATATCGTTTGGCACCTGTACAAAGAAGCATATCGGCGAAGGATACTTATTCTTCCGCTGTTTCGTATCGATGTGGATTGAAGAGAGGTCAAATTGCATTGTTGTAAGAGTGCGTCTGACTAGCTCTGGGGGATTTACACCTACAAACTCTTTCTCAAGATCAGCATATATCCTGTTGCGGAAAAAATAGAAATCATCATAATATTCTGCTTTCCTTCCAAACACTTTTTTTGACATAGCTTGAAGTGCTTCTTGAAAGGGTTTTCTTGCCTGCCTCCCCATAGACTTCACAAAATTTCGCAAATGGGAGTAAGAGATCTTTTCGTTCTCAAGATAGCCATCTAGAGGAGTCAATTTGTTGTCCGAGTGTTGGTGGTAAATTCTATCCATCTGGTCAAAGCGCTCCTTGATAACAGGTGAAATGTACCTTGTCTTTGAAATGAATTCATCAAATACATGCTTACGCTTTTTAGGATCTTTCTCAATACTGTTGAACTGACGCCATGTGCTCCAGTTAACTGGAGCTCTGGCAAACCGGTAGCGCGAAGAAATAATCTTTTCATTACGTAAATTGTATAGCTTGAGCTCAAGCTTTTTCGTTGACGAATCTGCAATGTTTTCGAGCGAGCTTAGAAACAACTCTCTTGGCTGCGAAAAGAAGTTGACAAACGTCTCTGCACTAATAGTCCTCATTTCTGCAAGCCGCTCTATTATGCGTTCGCTATAGGAGAGGGCTGCATGTTGCTTATATCGCTCGTCCATTTCCGCAATGTAGATCTGCTCGTCGAGCTGACACCATTGATTTAGGTCCATATGGCTTGAGCATGCAGCCTATCCAATTTTAAGTTTCAAAATACAATAGTAATATTTAGATCCTCTAGCAGTAGACGCAGCATCCATAACCTATAGCAGGCGGGTAATAGGATAATGAGATAGGCTGACAAAAAAATTGGAGTTATAGTTGCGTTAATGACTTTCTTACTTCTTCAATCAAAAAAGACCTGAGCACCAATAAAGCAGAATCTGCAAACATGAAGATAGCTTGAACGACTATCAATATATGCCGCTACAGCAATAGCAGAGCACTTTGCTGCTGCAATAGGCGATCATTCTTCTTGTGGTAAAATACTTCATCATCATTATCATCACAATCGAGGCGCATATTTTTACACTTAAGATTGGCACTGACGCAGAATATGTGTGTGTGTGTGTGATTATTCAAAATTCAAAATACTAAAAGAAGAAAAAGGTGCGTGCTCTTACGCGCCAGCCATGTTATTGCGCAGCTCTACTCCTTTATGATCGTCGGCTTGCTCTAAAGCAGCGGCCTTGTGCATTTCTGACAGAGCGCAACCCATCTGGGCTTCGGGCTTACCCCTTCTCATTAAGCCTCGGTATAAGCCTGCTTCCAGGGTCTGACCGTGAGCCTTCTCCCATTCTTCGACTGGGATGCTATACTTCTTCTGGATTCTATCGCGGTACCATTCTGGGATGACATTGAATGCACAGAATGGGATGATTCGGAGGTCTGGAGTAAGATAATGGATGTCACACCTCTGGAGCCTTTCAAGATCCTCATTGTACTTGTCTTGGAAGTGCATCATGCCAAGGAAGAGTGACCTTACGTGCCATGAGCCTACAGAGTCAAAGTTGCGCTTGAGCAGGATGCTCGAGAACATTCTTGCCAGATCTAGGCCTCTTGGCTGCTTGTCTTTGTTGACAAATTGCTTTAGCTTACGGACGACTTCAAGCAGTGCCCAGTACCTATTTGCACCTGATTTGATCTCGTCAGCCTTTTCTTCAAAGTATTCAAGGACTCCCTTGATGTCAACAAACGATGTGAGAGGTATCAGTTTTTTTGTATCCCTGTCTTCAAATACATAAGTGCCTGCGCCGCATGCAAAGTGTATCGACAATTCATACTTAGGCTTCTTGCTGAACGCCTCAATCACAGTTGTCATAGGCATGCATGAGGGAACTGGAAACCACGCGTCTTTTGAAATTTCACCATTAGTCTGCTCTTCGATCCTTTCAATGCAGTCTGGAATTGTAATTCGATATTTTTCACGCTCTTTCTTTGTCATCCTGCCTGTGAGGGACACAGGCTGGAAGTTGACAGCGTGAACCACATCTAGGTTCTTCTGGGCGTATCCGATGATTTCACCAAGCTCGTGGTCATTAATCGACTTGATGACTGTTGGGACGAATACTACAGTCATTCCACACTTTCTTGCCGATTCCAGTGTATATGGAATTTCCCAATGATTCTTGGGGTTTGTCCTTGGACTTACGCCGTCGAATGAAAGATAGAGGTTGTTGACACCTGCCATTCTTACCTGGCGCATCGTTTCTGGCGACATGGCCAGTTTGATACCGTTGGTGTTAAGTTGGATATGGTCGACACCCTCCTCCTTCATTATATTGATGATTTCATTAATGTCATCTCGGAGCATCGGCTCGCCGCCTGTGACCTGAATAGAGTTACCTGCAATGGGCTTTTCCGCCTTGAGAGTCTTCATCATCGCCCTTATCTGCTCCATGTTTGGCTCATAGAGGTAAGCACCTTCAAGACCCTTCTTGACGTAAAAGAAGCAGTACCAGCATGTCAGATCACATCTATTGGTGATGATCATGTTGGAAAGCCCAGAATGTGAAAGGTGGTTCGTGCAAAGTCCACAGTTGTTGGGGCATGAGCACTTGTCTATCATGACATTTGGCGCATGGGCGCCCTTGCCATCCATCCAATAGGTACTGAACTTCTTGTACATTTCATATGAGCCAAAGTATAGCTCTTCGCATTCACCGTGCGTCGGGCATATCTTACTCATAAAGACCTTACCCTCCCTTTCAAAGACCTCAGCATCCAGAATCATATTGCAGTCTGGACAAATGCTTTGTGTGAACCGAATTGTGCGTTTGGTCCTCACACTTTTGCTAGACATGTTCGAAATTTGAATTAAGTCCATACTACTGCTACCTTTTGGACACAATCTTCGCTTTGATATAAAGCTAACTTACTAATTCCTACGGTGATGAATAGGTTTATAATCATGCATGTTTTCTCGAGAAAACAGTCAAGTTCTACATTGGAGTAACAGTGGATCTCTGTTCTTTTTGAAAGAATGAGATATAACCCTTTTTAAACTCGCTAGATATGATGTTGTGTCACTTACTGAAAAGCGCACATACATTTAAAAAGCAAAAAATATACCATAGTGCCCAGTCTGAGAAGAAGTGAGTATTAGCGACAGGTCAAGGAAGGCGATGGAAAACCTTGGCTTGACAGGTTATGAGATACGTGTTTACCTTTCACTGCTTGACACAGGCTCCATGACTGCCGCAGACATTTCAAAAAAATCAGGGGTTCCATACTCGAAGATCTATGAAGTCCTCAACAGCCTGGAAGAGAAGGGATGGCTTGAGTCCGGCAGCTCGAGGCCGCAAAAGTTTTTCCCCAAGTCTCCCTCAACAGCTCTTGGAATCATGAGGACGCGCCACGAGAACAACTTCCGCGAGAGCCAGAGCACTATCGTAAACGAGTTGATGCCAATGTATACAAAAAGCGGCATAAAGGAGAGGCCGGAGATTTGGGTCGCAAGAGGAGTCTACAACATAACCGCCAAGGTCAACGAGATAATCCAGAACGTGCAGCAGGAACTGCTAGTCGCGCTACCCTTTGTTGCGGTGGACATAGCTAAGCCACTCCAGCCAGAGCTCAGAACCCTACACGATAGGGGAGCAGTCAAGATAAACATCCTTGCATCTGCCAAGATAAGCCCTGACACGGTTAAGACACTATCAAGGGTGGCAGAGGTGAGGCTCAAGGATGGTCTTTTTGGAGGCGGCATAATAGGCGACGCAAAACATGTCGTGATACTGCTTGGAGAAGGCACAGGTGAGAACGGCAGCTTTGAACCGATAGCGATCTGGGCTGACCACGCAGGGCTTGCAGGCTTTGCAAAAGGTTACTTCCAGTACCTGTGGGAAGACGCTAGCGAGAAGAAACAATCCAGGTAAAAACGGCGTTATACACATGTAGATAAAGTTAATACAGTTTGGCTAGAACACAATAACTACCGTGGAGTCTGTCGTTACGAGGAAAAAGCAGCAAGTGACCAAAGATGAAGAGCTGTATGTTGGTACAGCAGAGTCTGAGCATATTGAGATGTACCTGAAAGCAATATGGTACATCCGCGAAAGAGGCGAGGAAGTTAAGGTGAGCTCGATAGCCAAGCTTCTAAACGTCACGCAGCCATCTGTCGTTCAAATGCTCCGCAAGTTGAGCAGATCCCAATTTGTTCGCTACGGCAAAGGTAGCGTGGAAATGACCACAGAAGGAGAACACATTGGCAAGAAGATGATGCGAAACACCAGACTGCTCGAAGTCCTAATGAAGGATGCTCTCAAAATAGAGGTAGACGAGGAGATGATCTGCGGGATAGAACATCATATGAAGGATATCTTCACAGATGCACTGTGCACGCTTTTGAAGCACCCCCAGAAGTGCCCTCACGACCACAAAATTCCAAAGGGCAAGTGCTGTTTGTAGATTTTTATTCTTGCAGTCCCTCATTTTTAGTGTGGACAAGCGATGACTAGATAGCCCTACTGACTTGGTGAAGGAGATCTTGAGTAAGGAGTTTGTCCACTCTCTCTTACGTCTCACAAAACTTGATAAATGGCTAGGTGGCTTTTATATATCTACATTGGTTAAGATAGAAACTACGGCTTCATTGGAGAGCTTTAGAAAGTTTATCATCATAAGCACCTGCAGGTCCTTCATACCTGAAAGTTATCTGCGCGATTATGAAGTATTTCCAGAGCGCGAAGAGGGTCCTGGAGCAATCTATATTGAAGCTGCGGACAAGGTTACACTGAAGAAAATAAGGGAGATGACGTTTGTAAACGCAAAGGAGATCCTTGGCATCATTTATTCATCAAAGAGCGGCAACACTCAGCTAAAGTGGAGGCAGACTCGCAGGCGAATAGGTAAGGTACAAGGCTTTGCATCGCCAAATGCCCTAGTCAACCTAGTGGAGTCAGGTGTACTGACACAGGAATGGGTTGACAACTATTTGAAATTGATCCAAAACCAGCAGCAGAAGCAGCAAGGCCAAGATCCATCGTCTGCTGTAACTGCAAGCGAAAAGACAGTATGATAGTAAAGCCAAGCGGCACGTCAAACAATGCTTTTTTTATAATCCCGGAAGATTCAGACGACCTCTTTACCTTGCGTCGTCTCATAGAGAAGGGTGATCGCGTCATTGCAGACAGTACTCGTCTAGTAAAGCAGGTCAAGGAATATGGTCGGCCTGACAAGGGTGAGCGCGTCAAGGTGCGTGTTACCATCAAAGTAGAGCAGAGCAAGCTTGACTCGGCAGTAGATAGGCTTAGGATATCTGGCATCATCATGGATACAGACAACGACATGGTGCCAAAAGGGACTCACCATTCGCTTTCTATACATGCAGGTGACATGGCAACAATAGACAAGGGGAGAAGGTGGCGCGACATTGAGCTTAGGATGTTAAAGCGATCTGTCATCAGCGCCAACTTTATTCTAGTGGCAATAGATACGCAGGAAGCAGCCGTTGCCAAGGTGTCTGGCACACATGTTAAAGTGATCCCAAACATCTATTCTGGCCAGAGCGGTAAGCGCTATCAGACGAAAAACCCTGATATTGAGACCTACTTTGTAGACATCGCCAAGACTGTTTCTTCAATAATTGGGGAAAATGACAAGATCATTATATTTGGTCCAGGGGAAAGCAGACGCAGGTTCTTCAATATATTGGTGAGCAGGCAGTATGTCCTAAAAGACATAGTGCAGATTGTTGATGGCATGGATGTTGCAGGCGAGGATGGGATATTTGTATTCCTGCGGTCAGCAGCAATGAAGCAGATCATGAGCACAAGCAAGCTTGCTGAGGTGTCTTCAATGCTAGATATGATAATGCTGATGGTGAACAGAGGGGAAGCAAAATTTGCGATGGGGATGAACGAAGTGTCAAATGCGGCTACACTGAAGGCAATAGAGGCGGTGGTATTCTCCGATTCCATCTTCAAGACCGCAAATGAAGATGAGATAGTCAAACTACTCAATTTGATTGAAAGCTACGGAGCAAAGATATTTGCTGTCGACTCATCGACGGATATTGGCCTGCGTGTATCGTCACTTGGCGGCATTGTGGCGCTTCTTCGCTACGCGATACATTGATTCTGCAGCGAGCCATGACAGATAGGGCTTTGATACATTGCTCATTTTAAGCTCCACTATCTCCGGCACTTCATATGGATGAAGCCTTACAATTTCAGCCTTGAGCTTTTTTGCTGATTTTGAAGTTGCTTTGAAAAGTACAATGAATTCGTGCTGATCCTCTACTTTTCCTTGCCAAGAGTAGATTGACCGGATTTTGGTAAAATTGACACAAGCACACAACTTGGCGCTGACGACCTGGTTGGCAACCTCTGCAGCCAACTCTTCGCTTGGAAACGTTGACAGGATTATGACTCCAGTGCTAGCCATATTTCACATATGGCTGTTAATGCAATTAATTATTATTCCTGCACTGTTTCGCAAAGTGGGTTTGCCTTTATGACTATAAACTCCTGGTTTGCCATATTCTTTGACATTACTTTTTCAAAATCTGTCTTGGAGCACGCAATGACGATAGTTGTCTTGTCTGTGTGATATAGGTCAAATGTCTGTCCTTGGTGACGCTCTACATCGCTAATATAGTCTTTGACCTTTGTCTCGAGTGAGGACAGTAGTTCTATCCTGTCGCCTCTCATTTCATGCGGGTCAAGCGTCCATGCTATCGCCACTTTTGTTCTGCTTGCCTTAAGGTCGCGCTTTTTCAGTGTTGCCCGTATCTGGTCAATAAGAAACTTGACGTACCCATCTACACTTTTAATGCTACCGTTGACGAGATACATCAGCGGCCCTGTGCCATCAAGAGACGACCCGATTATTCGGAGGTCATATAGCCCGCTTGTCACGTCATCGATATAAAGGTCGGCAAATGTGCTGCGCATCAACTCACTGAGGATATTGTTGTCAGTGGCCTTTTTGCAGATTTCAAGGATGCTGGCCATTCCAGAGTAGTGGCTCAACGTTTTAATAACATGCACCAGCTCGGCAGAATTGACGTCTACAAACTTCAACTTGCGACGCGTGTCAGGGTCGTAGAGCATCTTGGAAATATGATTGTCGTGTTTAGATTTTACCGACCCTATCAGAGTCTCAGAACTAGCTGTAGTAATAGTACTCATGGGGAGGTAATAATACGATACATCTTTCTCAACAGTCATTCCTGTCATGTGCTCTATAAGGGCAATGTTTTCATTGTTGCCACCTACTCCTGTCGGAAGCATATAGATTAGAGAGGCGCCC
>DASUUX010000121.1:0-9901 GCA_036373855.1 Nitrososphaera sp. | reverse complement strand
GATCGACGTAGAAAAAGAAAATATATGATGATTATAATACCAGTCATCATCGCAGTGGCGGCAGCTGGTGTTGCAGGAGCTATTTTATACCAGCCTCCTACGGCAATGGCAATAAGTGGAATAGAATGTGATAGGTCTGAGCAGCTCAATTACCATATTCATTCAGGTTTAGATGTATTTGTTAATGGCGTACAACAGCAAGTCCCTTCAAATATTGGGATACTCTCTTCACCCTCATGCCTATACTGGGTTCATACCCATAGTGAAGATGGCATAATACATGTCGAAGCGCCTGAGACTAGAGAATTCACGCTAGGACAGTTCATTGAGGTATGGGAACAGACTCTCACTAATTCGACGGCATTCTTTGACTCCGTATCTGATATGCCGGTGACAGCATATGTTGATGGCGAGAGATTTGAAGGTGATTATAGGACGATACCACTTGAATCGCTCAAGCAGATCGTTCTCACGTATGGCACGCCTCCTGAAGATATTCCAGCTGAACATGACTTTGGCAGCATAACAAGATAAAAGCATAAACGTGATATAAAGCAAAAGCACAAGCTAGCGTGGCTATGCCAAGAGTTGCGATCATAGATTCCCAAGTGGCAGGAATTGCCGGCGACATGCTGATGTCAAGCCTAGTGGATGCTGGTGCCAACAAGATCAAAGTCATTGAGGCAATCTTTGCTTGCCAGAACTTTGTCAAGGACAGCAGGATAATCAATGCTCATTTTGCCAAAGTGATATCACACAGCTTTGCTGCCACACAGCTACAAATGAAATGCAAAGATGGGGTGCTCAAGCGAAAGGGCACAGAAATGTATTCTGCACTTGCAAGATGCTGCGACTCTGTGGGGCTTGAGCATAGGGCCAAGACATTTGCATTAGATTCTCTCAAAATGATAATTTCTGCTGAGGCTACCATCCACGGCCAGAATTTTGACAGCGTACATCTGCACGAAGCATCCAGCATTGATACCTTCGCAGACCTTGTTGGATGTGCAACAGCGTTACAGGATCTCCAGCTGTTTGATGCCAAGATGTATTCTACTAAAGTGGCAGTTGGTGGCGGCTTGCTAAGGTTCTCTCATGGTACTATGTCAAATCCTGCCAGTGCAATTCTTGAAATTTTCAAGAATAAACAATTCGTTCTAGTAGGAGGGCAGGCTGAAGATGAACTGACAACACCTACAGGGGCAGCAATGCTTGTCAATTTGGTGCAGGGTAGTGTTAACTACTATCCCAGCATTGCACCCGAAAAAATTGGCTATGGTGCGGGTATAAAAAAGTTTGAAGGTTTTCCCAACGTGGTTCGTGTAGCAATAGGTACATCGGAATCTGTCTATGAAACAACCAGAGACACAGTCTGTGTCGTGGAAACAAACATCGATGACGCCACTGGCGAGCTAGTAGGTAACCTTGTAGAGCAGCTGGCTGAAGTCGCCAAGGACGTGACAGTCATTTCAGGTACCACTAAAAAGAGCCGGCCAACCTATCTCATTAGGATTATATCGGAAAACGCGCAGCTAAACAGCGTGCTTGAGTTACTGTTCGACGAATCCGGGACGCTTGGTGCTAGAGTGCAGGAAGTAGAGCGAATTGTTCTGCCTAGGGGCATACTAACTATGTCAGTTAATATTAACGGCAACATCGTCGATGTGCGCGTCAAGATTGTCAAGGATTCAGCTGGAAGAATAAAAAATGTTAAACCTGAGTTTGAAGATATCAAGGTGATTGCAACAAAGTGCCAAATTCCGGTCAAGAGGGCGATGGATCAGGTCAGGGCAGAAGTTATGAAAAAGCTGGGCGAATCATAAAATGGAAACCTTCAACAAACTGGTAGAGTGGTTCGTAAAGAACGGGGGCGACAGAGCAATAGTGGCACTTTCTGGTGGAGTAGACAGTGCTGTAGTAGCGCTAGCTGCAAAAAAAGCGCTTGGCAACGGCGCTATTGCCATAACTGCTGATTACAAGACGCTGGCAGAGGAAGAACTTGCCGTGGCGTGGCGAGTCGCAAGAGAGATAGGCATTAAACACAAAGTGATTGAATACAATGAGCTTGAAAACACATCCTTTGTAAAAAATGATGCCATGCGCTGCTACTATTGCAGAACAGAGCTTGGACAGCACCTTGCAGAAGAAGCAATAAGATCACGTATACCACTCATTGTTGATGGAACAAATATCGACGATCTGACAGACTACAGGCCCGGCATTAGAGCTCTCCGTGAAAACGGTGTGAGAAGCCCAATGATAGAGCTTGGCATAGGGAAGATGGAGATACGTGAAATCGCAAAGAGCTTTGAGCTCTCTGTTTATGACAAGCCATCCAATGCATGTCTTGCCTCAAGGATACCGACAGGGAGCGAGGTCACATACGAAAAACTGCAAAGGATTGAGAATGCAGAGATAATAGTCAAGACAATTTTTGGCGTCAGGCAGGTGCGCGTAAGAGATCACGGCGACCTTGCAAGGATTGAAGTGGGCAGAGACGAGTTGCACAAGATGTTTGATATAGACAGGCTTTCAATCTTGGACAACAAGCTTAAGGAGCTTACATTCAAGTACGTTTCTATTGATGTAGCAGGCTACAAGACAGGTAAGCTGGTGATTATAGATAGGCATGACTGACGACGAACATGACTCTCACATTTATCTAGATACTGCGGCATCAACGCCAGTTGCAGATGAGGTGATTGCGGAAATGCTACCATACCTAAAAGAACGGTATGGCAACCCGTCCTCTATACACAAGTTTGGTAGGGAAACAACGAGAGCAATACATCTTGCAAGAAAAAGGGTTGCAGAGATGATAGGTGCGTCATCCCCCCGTGAGATCACGTTCACATCCGGTGGAACTGAGGCAAATAACCTTGCTCTCAAGGGCACAGCTATGCATGTCAAAAGCAAAATGCCCGAAAAGAATATGATAATTACAAGCAGCATAGAACATGATGCAGTGCTTGAGCCATGCAAAGATCTAGAAGACAGAGGCTTTGTCACTATGCACCTACCGGTGACAGGCGAGGGACTTGTTAGGCCATCTGAACTGAAAAATGTGATTTCAGATAATAATGTGGCACTTGTCAGTATTATGTATGCAAATAACGAAGTGGGCACAATCCAGCCAATCAAAGAGCTTGTCGAAATTGCGCATCAGGCTGGCGCGCTTTTTCATACTGATGCAGTACAGGCTGCAGGAAAACTGTCCTTAAATGTCAAAAATCTTGGAGTAGACATGATGTCGCTTTCATCTCACAAGATAAATGGACCTAAGGGAGTAGGGGCACTTTACATCAAATCCAACCTAAAAATAGTGCCGATAATTCATGGCGGAGGACAAGAGTCGTATCTGAGGTCAGGTACAGAGAATGTGCCTGGCATCGTCGGTTTCGGCAAGGCCTGTGAGCTTGCTAACAAAAGGGTGAGGCAATACCAGGAGCATGTGGCTGGCCTGCGCAACTACATAATTGAGCGCGTGCTAAAGGAAATACCACGGTCGCGACTGAATGGTT
This sequence comes from Nitrososphaera sp., assembly GCA_036373855.1. GTDB lineage: Archaea > Thermoproteota > Nitrososphaeria > Nitrososphaerales > Nitrososphaeraceae > Nitrososphaera. The sequence goes on along the minus strand of DASUUX010000121.1, from coordinate 6,380 downwards.
TGGCCACTGAGAGGATCGCAAACAACGCACACTTTACATTCTTTGGAGTGAATGGAGAAGATCTGATAATCAAACTTGATGAAAATGGTATTGCTGCTTCTACAGGATCTGCGTGCTCGGTTAAGAAGCAAAAACAGTCACATGTGCTAAAGGCGATGGGATTTTCCTATGAAGAAATTACCGGCTCGCTTCGGCTCAGCCTTGGGATGCACAATACAAAAGATGAAGTCGACAGGGCAGTTGATATTCTATCAAGTGTTATAAAGGAGCTTCGTGAGCTTTCGCCATTTGAGAGCAAGTATGTGGCTGAAATGGGTTAAGCAGTAAAGTCTTTGGCAGAATTATCAGCAATATGTTCTAAGACTACCCTGCTGCTTTGAAACATTTTTGCCAAAATAAAAGAGCTGATGTTCTGTATTGAATAAAGATAATATTATCAATAATAATAACAATAAACGATACGAATAGCCCTTGTTCCCTTTGCAAGTAGCTTTCCTGTTGATTTTATCCCTTCTTTCTTCAAATAGTTGCGCATAATCAATAAGATGCAGATATTTAGTATAAAGCCAAGGCTGAATTCGAACTAGCGGCGTTTGTCATACTAAGACAACAACAACAACACCCTTTGCAACTTGGCAAATAGTGCAGCGATTTTCACCTTCTTTGATATGATTATTTTGTTTGAAATTTTTTATCTTTCCCGCATTTATTGAAATTTTTCCTATCTTACTACATTAGATGTGGTCAAAGGATGAATAATAAGTGTAAATAGGACGATTTCCCGAATTATAGTATTGCCTTCAGCCAAACATGGTAGGCACCACACCATTATGATGGAATGAGAGACTGTAAGACTGTAACACTAACATAATCACCTTATCATATATGTTGCGTTGATGTATATTTTCTCTTCAGAAAAGGCAGATAGTATTTCTGGAAATAGCTCTCAAGTTATTTTCTACTTTTTAATTGTTTTATCAACAATTGACTTAATCAAGTGCATAAGTTCAGTGTGAGTTTCCATATCTTTCTTTCTCATATAGTAGTACAATTCCTCTGTGGCAGCGTGATAATCTATGCCTAAATTTTGTGCCAGCTCAAGGGCTATCTCAGACATAATCAGCTTTCTAAGAACGATCTCGATGCCATGATGAGAGGCATCTCCTAGAAGCTCATTTAAGGTATTATTGAACTGAGACTCTATGCGCCTGTCTTTTGCCTCTCTGCTCTTCAACACAAAGGTCAGACCCATTGTTCTCTGTTTCATGTGTACATTTTCCACCATCTCTATAAACTGGTCATTTAATTGATTATTGTCAAGAAGCACTTCGGAAAGCATGTCAGCTGCATCCTGTTCGCTTATCTTCATTTTATTTGCAATTGTGAAAAGGATATGGCAGGCAGCGCAGCCGTTTGATCTAATTAGCAAAGGATTTTCATTAACAATTCTAATCTCCCTTTCTGCTATTCCCTCTGCTTCGATTCTTCTCCCGTTATCATCTAAACCTATCATAGAGCATAGTAGAATTTCTCTACTAAAAAGACATCGATGAGTGTGCGGAGTTGTGCCATATTACGAAATTCTAGCCGCATGATTGCTCTATTGCTGTGCTATCTGCTATAAATTTCACAGAGATGACAGATATATTGATTATGAAATTTTTAGAGCCCATTATTACTAAAATTTTGTAATTGACCCTTAGTTTGATAATACTTTATACGTTTATTAACCCCCGACCTTATGATCTAATTGAATTTTGAATGAGAAGAATTGACGATTTAGACATCAAAATCTTAAGCGAGCTTGCAAAAGACGCAAGTATATCTGTTCCAAAGCTTTCTAAGAAAATCAACGTCAATTCGTCAGTAGTTTATAGTAGAATAAAGCGCTTAGTCAAAGGGGGTCTTATCAAGAAATTTACAATTATCATAAATGATGAGGCACTAGGCTTTAGCGTCAAGGCGCTCACTGGAATTAATATGGATTCCAAACTAAGAGATAATGTGCTCAGCGAGTTGTTTAGAATCTCAGAAGTAAGAGAAGTGGCTGAAGTCACTGGCAGATTCGACATCTTGGTGACCATGAATGCACACTCACTTGACGAAATGCATCAATTAATATCAGAAAAGGTTGGACGCATTGAGGGAGTGCAAAAGACAGAAACATTCATTGAGATGCGCAAGACAAGCCGCGAGCTGGCGTACCCGACATCGATTGCAAAGTAGAAAAAAGCTTGAAGATATAAGATATAAATAACTAGTAATTTCACTTTACTCTCGACGCTGAGCAATTGACAATACTTAGCCAGATAACAGTTGGCAACAAGCTCAAGGATTATTATGAGCTTACAAAGCCCAAGATCTGGTATCTGCTGGTTTTCACGGCATTTGGAGCAGCGCTTACGGCTTCGTTCCTATTTGATGCCCCTATAACTCTGTTGACATGGCTGCTTTTGCTGGGTGGAGTAGCCGCTGGGTCGGCGGCTGCTGACACCCTCACTGGATACAACGACCGCGACATTGATGCAATAATGGAGCGCACAAAGAACCGACCAATACCATCGGGGCGGATCTCTCCAAGGAATGCCCTAATCTTTGGGCTGATATTGGCAGCAATTTCGCTCGCCTGCGCTTGGTTTATCAATATCTGGGCATTTGGTCTGATGGCATTTGGCCTCTTCGACAACATCCTCGTTTACAGCAAATGGCTCAAGCGAAGAAGCCAGTCAAACATCATACTAGGTGGCTTTTCAGGCGGTGCTCCTGCGCTGATAGGGTATATTGCTGTAACGACTCAAAACATTGAGATAGGCCTTGTGATGGCCGGGCTTGTTTTCCTCTGGATTCCAACCCACATCTGGAGCCTTGCATTGCACGTCAAAAAGGACTATACCAAGGCTGGCGTGCCGATGCTTCCCGTTGTGTCATCAGAAAAGTTCTCCGTCAGGATCATTGCCGGCACTACATTGATGATGGTGGTGTTCAGTGTGCTTCCCTTCTTTTTCAATCACTTTGGCATGATCTATTTAATTACGGCAAGTGCCTTTGGTGTAGCCATGATCGCATTCTCCGTTTGGCTGCTGGTCAAGCCAAGCGAGAAAGCCTCATGGACTGTGTTCAAGTTTTCAAGCCCCTACCTGACGGCGCTTTTTATCGCCTTCATGGTCGATGCCTTTTTCAAGTAACTTTTCACATTCATACAATATTCTTGCAATAACGACATGTGTCTCAAGTGCAACGTTGCTGATAGAATATGTAGGACCTAAGGATTTTGTGACGTTTTCTGAAAAGTGACCCTTTGCAAAGCCGCCTATCACAAGGCTGGAATGGTCTACGCTTCGAGCATTTTCAGCCACTTTTTGCGCTTTGCTTTGGACGCCAACAGTTGATAGCCCAATGACCATATCGGGTTTGATCATGTCAATCAGATCTGCAAAGGTGCCATCGGATAATTCCATTAGAATAGTCCTTTCATTGCTTTTGATTACATTGTCTCTGAACAGGCTCACCATCAACCTTTCAAAACGAAAGTATGACTTGGGTATGCGCAGATTGTCTGCAATGGCGATTATCTTGTCATTTATTGTATGAACATAGACCTTGAGCATCCTATTCATAAAAAGAGGCGTAGATAGAGCTTCCATTAGCGCAAAATGGACGATATCCGGTCTGCCCCGCTTCAAGCTATCTGGCAGCCGCTTCATCGCGGCATGGTGATAGCTCCTATCAAGTAGAATTTCTGATGATTTCTGCTGCAGCCGGCGAGAGTGATTCCTTACCGCGGCGTGGCCTGCAATCTCATCAGGGATCGTCTCGAGTGCAGCCTCGGCAATGATGAGCGTTATCGTACTAGTTGGTGCCGATTGTGTCCTATATTAAGGACTGGCGCCAGCATGTTTTGTAAATATTTCTGCCCTTCTGGCATACACTAGTTTTTGCACTTCTTTTGTAGATAGTTCAAGCTCAATGTCTGCTTCACTTCTATCTTGGGCGGCGACTAAAATTTCACCCGGCCCAAATTTCACCCGGCCGATCTCTATTGGCACTGTTATATGAAGGATCTCAGCAAGTAGATCAAATATGGCAGGATATGTTGCATTATTTTGGTATATGTAGGTAGTTGTTCCGTCGCTGGATAATGCATCTTTTTCAAGTGGAAGAAAAAAGGAAGCAGATGATATTGAATCGATGATCCTGATAGCTAAGCGGGCAAGCTCCACCCGGTCACTTTCATTGGCATTATCTTGTTGTTGTTGTTGTTGTTTTTTGAGCTGTGCATATTTTTTCGCCAACTCCTCAAGTTCGTCAAGCTTTGCCAATAAGACTAATAGTTTTTCAAATTAAATAACAGTTACCAAGGCTTATCAACTATGCCCACATACTTTATGTTATAAAGCATTGAATAAGAAGAAGCAGAGAGTTAAGCAAATAGCAAGAGCGCACATTGATGTGCTTGTAGAACATGCCTTGCATGAGAAGGATGATCATCTTGCTGCGAAACAGGCTCGCCAAGCCAAAATGATAGCAATGCACCAACGTATACGCCTGCCATATGAGATAAGGCAGCTTTACTGCAAAAGGTGCAAGGCCTTTATAATACCAGGTCGGAGCGCTCGGGTAAGGGTCGGCAGGGCAAAAACAAGGGCTGTGAGGATTACCTGCCTAAAGTGTGGCCACACCTATCGCAAACTCCTGGTATGGAATAAGGATTTATAGGGGCTAAGGAAATTTCCGAACTACTATATGGCCAAGGTTTATGATGTTCCTGCTGACAAGCTGATAGCTAAACTGGCTGATCAGTTGAAGAAGGACAAAAAAATAGATCCCCCGACTTGGTCGCAATTTGTCAAGACCGGCTCGCATGTACAAAGGATTCCCCAAAATAAAGATTGGTGGTACATCAGATGCGCTTCTCTACTTAGAAAGATTTACCTTCATGGTCCTCTTGGAGTTGCCGACTTGAAAGTTGCCTACGGCGGCAGGAAAAAGATTGGATACAACCTCGCCCACCACCAAGATTCTAGCGGCGCCATCATTCGCAATGCCCTTCATCAACTGGAAGCATCGGGCTACATTGTCAAGGCACAACATAAGGGCAGAACAATTTCAAGTGAAGGCATGAAAAAGATGGATAGGCTGGCTACTGAAATCCATAAAGATCTTGTCAAGACTGTGCCGCAGCTCCAACGCTACGCATAAGAGTATGTCTAGCTCACAACCTTCGCAACCAAATGATGAGGAAATAAGAAGGCGAGAAGCCGAGGCTGCGACCATGCGCCAGCGGGTTTTGCAGGTAGTGCTCGATCCTCAGGCGCGCCAGCGGCTGATGAATATACGGCTTGTAAAGGCGGATCTTGCACTGACTGTTGAAAATTATCTTATCAGTGCGGCTTCTTCCGGCAGGATCAATCGCCCGCTAACTGATGATGAATTGAAGCAGCTGTTGTTGCGCATCCAGCAGCCAAAGAAAGAGTTCCGGTTTGAAAGGCGCTAAACACTCAGCTAACCTATATACTCAACAGTTCAGGTATGAGTTAACTATTTAAAGTGTGAAACATGCTTGCTGCTCTGTGAAGGCAGCAGTATTTCGAGAATACAACAAGGATCCAACAAAGAATGTCAAGATTGAAGATATCGACGTTCCTAAGATAAAGTCTTATGAAGTTTTGATAAAGGTTGAGGCGGCGGCTTACAACTATAACGATCTTTGGGCTATATGGGGCGAACCAGTGAAGACTCCACTTCCACATATTTCAGGAAGCGATGTAGGTGGAACAGTAGTTGAAGTTGGCCCTGATGTCCAAAAGATCAAGGTTGGCGATAGGGTTGTTTCGCATTCCAACATGAGCTGCAGAGTATGCTATGAATGCACCTCTGGTAGGGAGTATGACTGCAATGAAAGGATTATCTGGGGATTCCAGACGGGCCCACTCTGGGGAGGATTTGCTCAGTATGCCCACCTTCCAGAGGTCAATGTCGTCAAGATTGCAGACAACGTTTCCTTTAATGACGCAGCGGCAGTTTCTATGGTGGGCATGACATCGTGGCACATGTTAGTTGGCCGCGCCAAGATCAAGCCGGGCCAGCTGGTGCTTATCATGGGTGGAGGTTCCGGCGTTGGTATGGTGGGCACCCAGATTGCCAAATTGTACAACTGCACAGTCATTGCGACTGCAGGCAACAAGGACAAGATGGACAAGTGCATGGAGCTTGGAGCCGACTATACTGTCAACCATCGAGAAGCCGACTGGTACAAGAAAGTACGCGAAATAGCAAAGAAGATGGGTCAACCCGGTGTCGATGTAGTCTTTGAGCACATTGGCAAGTCGGTGTTTCCGCAGGAAGTTGCGCTGCTCAAGATGGGCGGCACACTTGTTGCG
>DASUUX010000120.1:0-32381 GCA_036373855.1 Nitrososphaera sp. | reverse complement strand
TCTGAGAAATGATATGTCCTCTTATCCTCTAGATATAGTTCCATAAAGCCTCGCCAGTGACTTTCTCCCACAATAAGAGCATCTTGTTCAGTGTTTTTGTTTATCCATGCAATAGTAGATATCAAATCGTCGTTATCCTCAACAGCGATCGAATTAAACTGCATTGTGACAGGTGGAAGATTCTCAGAGTGTTGTATTCCAATGATTCCATATAATGCAGAAGCGCTATGATGCGGAATAACTGCATAAGACACCCCAAGAACGACAAAAGCTCCAAGAATGAAACCTGCTATTGTAAACCTTTTTTTCAGGTTTCTGATTAGATGGAGGATACCATAGCCGGCAAAGACTGACAGAAAAATACCTGCCAAGATTATCCATCTATCTGCAAGAAGATATCTATTTTCAGGGAATACAAGCCATGAAAATGATCCAATAAGACAGATAAGTAGAGGAATTTTTAGAAGCAAACTATTTTTCATATTCATAAAGCCAATAGCTGCAGCTGCAACAAGCAAACCGTTTATCACAACGAAAAAGATGAATAGGTCAGCAGGGTTGTAAAATTCTTTTGCTTCATTATTATTATTATTCTGTGGAATTTCTGCTGAAGTAATTGTTTTGATATCAGGAATGCTTTGCGTAGGTACTGTCAGAGCGCAAAACATGCCTATAGCGACAATACCAGTCAGAGCTACTTCTCTGCGTCTTGTCACAATTGCATATATTCCTAACGATACACTGAATAGCGCACCTACCATTCTATCTGCAGCCACGGTTAATGTAGCCAATACTAAGATTAGTGCAAGGGGCTTCCATCCTGCATTTTTTCTGGTAAGCAGAGAAAGGACAAACATCATGATCGTCAGTGCAAAGATATCCCTATGGAAATCCCATGTGGTTCTAAGTACTGCCAGCTGAACAATTGCAAAAATAGCTATATAGGCGCTATGACTTATTCCAAGTCTTAGCAGAGTCCTTCCAAGATAAAATAGCGATACGCCAAAAATTCCAGTCATAACGATAATTACTGCTACAACTACAGAGTATGCAGGCAATCCAGTAGTGATGCTTATAAGATAAAGAAAGGTCACATACAACGGAAATTGCTTTGATACAGTATCCCACTTATCCTCAAAGTTTGTCACAGTTGGGATGTAGTAGTTGACAACATCATAGCCTATTGGATAGGGATAGGCCATCAGTTCTGGTGCTGCTCTTAATGCAATGCACAGAGTAAAGACCACAAGTATAGCGTACTTTTCACTTGTAAAAGGGCTAGACTTCGAAAGTAATGGTATATACAAAATCGAATCCTAAAGGACGATAATGCTTTTCTTATTTGTTACGCTAGTAAGAGAAAAAAAGTTAGAAAGACAAATCTTGACAGGCTCGCAGGAAAACTCCCCATCGTGTGTTAACAGCGGTTAGAGGATACTCATGGAGAAAACCACGGATCAATCATCTTCGGAAGCGTATAATGCACTTCGATAGGTCGTTGCAAAAATATACATAGAATAAATAACAATTTGTAATATCTATAAATGGTAATATATGAGTGAATCTGCATACTTTCGTTTTATGAGCAATAATATGCTAAATGTTGAATAGCAGCACAAGGACTAGATGATTACACTTACTGAACAGGTACTTGCTGCCAATGGTATAGAATGTGATTCTAAAATATCTAAAATATCTGAAGAACAAATAAGAGAAATAATTGAGGTAGTTAGAAGGCTTCGAAAAAGGAGGAGTAAGAAGAAGATGGTAAGGACAGACAGCAAAAAGAAGAGCTTGATATTGTTCCTATAGACTATTTTTACAAACTGACTAAAAAAATAAAATCCTGAAGTGCCACCTGATTTAACAAGACTATTTTCGAAGGTTCCTCTCTTGGATCCCTTGCTCTATAGCACAGAAACCTTTTTAGCTATCCGTTGCATCCAAAAAAACTAGCAAAAAAGAATCCACTTATTGAAGCGATATATCACCTCACGGCCCGACGGGTTCACTCAATTCATGTTTTAGCAAAAGCTGTTAGCTTGCATGAATGGGCTTTTGCGTATATTCCTAATTTTGTCATTTGCTTGCATAAGCGTGCTCAATTGTTGCATGAAGGTGGGCGTGGATTTTTGAGGGTTTGCATAGCTTATGCATTATTCTCTAAAACAGCGAAGAATGATGGCACATACACATACACACAATAGATTCATGATCAGAGAGATGAAAATAGGAAGGTTGCTATAGGTTACTGTTGTCCACATCTTGGACGGGCTAGTCGGGATTAGGCTCCCGCATTTGAGCGAGTTCTAATTTTGCTTGTTTTCAAGTCTGGGTATCAATCGCTGTTGGAACTCCCAGTCCATTACATTCATGGAGTCAACCACTTTAGCCACAATTTTAAACTCCGTTGTTAGTATTATCAGGTTTGTAAATATCAAAATAGACTTTGTCGCCCACCTTGAGATTCATATCCTCATATTCCCGCATTGAAAGCTTAACTGTGGGAGATCCCGTTTGCGCTCCTCCTCCTAGGCCAGGGATATTTGCCATTATTTTAGGCATATTCTTCATAAGATCTTCAATAGAATTGAATGTCCCTACGCCTGGCCCAAATTCACTCTGCGTCTTCTTTTCTTGAGGTCTATACTCCTTATCATCGCTAAACGTGACATAAACATAGTGGGAGCCTTCCTGGGGTGACTGAATCTTTGCAACGATGTATTCTTTCCTCATTTGGAGATACTTTCTCTGAGTAACTATTATTACTTATCTACGTATTATATATATTCTAAACAGATTGTTGTTGCTTCAATACCAAGAAATTCAAAATTATCTTGCAAGCATACAATCGTAGTGAGGATTAAACTACATAGCACCGCCCATCGTAATGAGGAAAGAGTAATACCCAACTGAAATCAAAGCCTAGGCTGCAAGAACTAAGAAATAGGTTAGTGCAGTGGTGCAAGCATAAGGCTGACGAAAATGACGATCCGTCCAACAAGAACGGCTCAAAGAGCTTATGCTGAAAAGGCCTAACGATCTATCTATACTGCTTGCTTGCTTATACCATAAAACCTGCTATCAAAAATATAAGCATACACCAAGTTAATGAAGATACAAGCTCAGGTAACATAGATTTGGATACGAATCATCTTGGAAACAAGTTTGATTTCGAAATCGACGGATTGGATCTCCTTTACAAACGTGGTTCATAGGGAAATAGTGCTCTATTTCCCTAAACTGCCATCAGGGGCTATTGTCTTCTTTTAAGCTCTGATGCAGCTACTGGACAATTAAAGAAATATTCCCTCTCAGACTGAGTGACAAGATGCAAGCTCTCAACAGCTGAAAATTTGCTAATTGTTATTAGCTAGCTTCATACGTATTATAATTAAGCAATCAACTTGAATTCGTTCCTAAATCACATACAATTTCTTTATTTAACCACTATAGGTTGGATGACTGGCACGGAACATCAAATAGAGATCTGGTTTGTTGAATACGAGGGTAAGTAAATATTACTTGATTTCAGAACGCCAAGAACAAACACACTGGGTTCAAAACATTACACACATTATCCAAAAGTTTCATTTACGGTTGGCGAGAAGAAATTCGAAGGTAAGGCACGAATAATCAACAAAGACAAGGATGGCAAGTTAGCTGCAAAGGTTTCAAAATTAATGGATGAAAAATACAAATGGAGTCAAGGCATGATTATAGAGCTCACAGCGATAAATCCCGCTAAATAAGAGTCGTATAATACCACCTCCTGACTGTTAATTTCGTAAAACTGAAGGGCTGGATGCGGAAGTCTATACAGAAAGAAGAAATCTGTAAACATATGAGGAGTAGCAAATTCAATCAGTTAAGGAATCAAGAGAATGCCAATAGATAAAGAGCAAATAGATCTAACAAGTGTTGGTAGAAGATATACAGACAATTTTAAAAGCTCATGTTATATTTCGCATACAAAATAGACAGGATCTGTTTAAATAAGTTCCATTCGTTTACTGCAATTGAAAGTTGTCTTCTACTACCGGCAACGTCAAGATCAGAATCATGGTAGTAGACGATGAGCCAGATATTCTCTTGGCTATGAGTTCCATTTTGTGGTGCCGAGGTCATTATGTCAAAACATTTGATAAGGCAGCATCAGCTTTGGAACATCTTTCAAGCGAAGCTCTTCAATACGACTTAGTAATTACTGATTACAGAATGCCTGGTGGAATATCCGGCCTAGATTTGGCCAAGATAATCAAAAAATATGCGAGAAAAACAAAGGTCTTTCTGATGACCGCTTTTGATATATCCTCTTCACTTGAATTTAGCGAAGCATCGGAATCAAAAATAGTAGACGAAGTTCTTCAAAAACCTATTTCAAATGATAGGCTAATTGCTATTATTGAAAAGAACTTCTTGCATAATAATCATTAACCATTGATATTACTATCCTCCGGTGCTTAAATTGGTCTATATAACAAGGTAGCTAACATTATCCGTGACAACACTATATGATATCACCAAGGTTGTGGAAAAATGAAGAGCCATAATGGTTTTTCAGACAGGGACGATGATGAGGGATACAGAAGAATAGTAAATGCAGATCCTGCCACAATTCTAAATATTATCAAAGCTTCTAACTACGGAGATCACAACCTTGTTGTATATCCCTGTCTTGGGCAATTTGAAGAGTTTTACATTGAGTGCTGTAAAGAATCCATTTTCGAGAGAAATGAAATATTCATTCTTGTCACCTACTATCAGGAGGTTTCTGCAGTAAGAAAAAAGATGTGCATAGCAGGAATTGACGCAGCAAGATTTGAAAATGATGGGACCATGATAATTGTTGATTCGGAAACAGCATACCAGCCAAATTTGGAAAAAAGCGAAAAATATAATATTAATATCTTGACTAGCATGATGACAAAAGAAATCAGAGTACTTGATAAAGAAGGGATCACATTGCTCAGTGATTTAGGTACATTTATCCTAAACAATAGAATAGCTGACCTCCTTTCATATGAACTATCATTGCCTGTCAGATTCGATTCAAATGTTAGACCCTTTAGTTTCTATCATAGAGACGATTTTAATGCACTACAAGAAGAAGAAAGGAAAAGAATATGCGGCCATCATTTGAATAATTTGATTGTATCGTAACAATAAGAAATATGTAGTATCCAGTACTGTCCAATCCTCCTCCTCTTTCTTCTATAGTATGTCAATTTTACACTTTGGAAGAGCCTTATCGTGGATCACACGACTAGCCTTTCATTATTCAAAGTAACATGGTCATCCAAAGCGGTCCACAATTACAAATTTATTATTCCCCGACAGGTATTATTACCTCTTCGACAATTGGTCGCTGTACAGAGTTGCATACAGATGAAGTACCAGATAGTCAGGAAACTTGGTTCCGGGGGCTTTGGCAATGTTTATGAAGTACAGGCCAGCGACGGTAACACCTATGCTATGAAGCTACTAAGAGATCTTGGTACAATCAACAAGCAAAGGTTTGAAGCTGAGATCAAGATACTTGCTCAGCTAAATCATCCAAACATCGTAAAGATCCTGGAATGGAACCTTGGCGGTGATCCTCCTGATTTCAGTCCATGGTATACCATGGAGTATCTTCGTGGTGGTTCCCTTGGGGAACATATGGATCATAAATTCAAAGAAGCGTATGTATTTCAAAGAAATTGGAGCATCAATACGGTAATTCTACCAACTTGCCATGCACTTGCACAAGCTCATAGTGCCAGAATATACCATCGAGACTTGAAACCTGATAATATCATGTACACGAGTAGTGACAGGGCCCAAATAAAAATAACTGATTGGGGTCTTGGCAGAGATATAGGAAGAAAGTCGATTGCTCTCACAGCGTCAGTAGGGCAGATAGGAGGCACGCCAGGTTACTGTGCACCCGAACAGTGGTTTACGTTTGATGTGGTAGATGGACGGGCAGACATCTACTCTTTAGGAGTTATATTCTATGAAATGATGACAGGAAGGAGGCCGCCTATGTATGATCAAAGCGATAGCAGCCTGAAAAGATCAAAAGAGGTAGATCTGCCTTCCAAGTATCACCCCACCATTACTAAAGAACTTGACATGTGCATATTGAAGATGCTTGAGCTGGAGCCTGAAAAAAGGTACCAGTCAGTATGGCAGTTAATATCTGAAATTGAATCGTTTCCTGATGCTAGATATTATTACTAGCAGTCTCCCTCGGATGATATTTTATCTTTTCCTACGGTTGATCTCTTTCATCAGTAGTCCTGGACATGTGAATGCATCATATCACTATATGTTTTGCAACAGTGCAAATGATCTTATCTCTTCAGAATAGAAAATCTTATCTTTGATTTCAGTGTACTTTTGATCTCCTCATGACTGCACTCATCGTCGTCCACTTTAAGCCTTAGTTCTTGGCTAAACATATAGTCGCTTACCTCATATGATGTACCTATGCTATAAGATTGTGCTGTTTTATTCTCGGCAATATCTTGTGTAAAATGATCGATTCATGGTCTGCTGCAACATCAAATGAAACCATCAGAAGCGAATAGTCTCCCTGATCCAACGCGATAGAAGCTCTCTTTACTTTCTCGTAATGTGCAAAAGTGTAAATGGTTTTGCCGAGCTTTTGCTCATAGTCTTGTCTTGTCTTCATTCTTAATACTGCCGTTAATATATTGGCTTCTATTTCTTCTCTCGTTAATAGTGCTTCCACTCCTCGATGGAATTTTGCTGCTACTAGCTTGCCCATCTTGTTTGCTATTCCTGCAAAGCGAATTGAGCTATCTAACTCCAATATTTCATTGCAAATCTTTTCCTCATTCTGCATTGTATAATAGTAACATATGGGAAACATGATTTTAGTATTTTAGCAGACTGACAGTATGCCATAACCAATTAATTTCGGAATAATGAAGTCAAAAGAAAAAGTATAACAAAATACAATTGCTGTATTGAAAGAAATCTCCCTTAGGATGCCAACCAATATGAATACCTATAATGATAGACACCATTTCCCTCATTTCATTTACATCGTGTAAGGAGATAAGTGTTCTATCTAAGAGAATTTTCTAACCTTCTTTTTGGCATATTAAGACATCCAATTTCCTGGAAGTAGTTTTGAGCGTCCACATCAAGATGGAAATGGCTATTCGTCTCCTCGGTAGTCATAAACTCTCAGCTATGAACTGCGATTTTCGATATTTCGTTATAACCTATCCTTTCATCCAAATTACAGGGAGAAAGAACAGGGGAAAAGAAGAAAATCATACTAACCAAAGGCTGGAAAGCAGGAATGCCGTCCAATACTACCTATATGAGTCGCTACTAAACTCAGAGCAGGTCATTTGGCTAAATGAAATAAAAAGAGGCATCTTTAGAAAGAAGGTTTTGGAGACACAAAAGTCAACTAACTTTGTTGTATATCACAAGAACTTTTTTCATAACAATAAGCACTAGCAGAACGAACAGCAACACTACTCTTACGACCACAATAAATCTGACTTAACTTCATTCTTTCCTGTACTGCTTTATCCAGTTCTCTTTTGATTGTGATGATTTGAGTAATATTACTTTCAGGTTTGCGTTCCGCCATCAAAAAAGCAGATTTTGCTTTAGAATTTCTATGTGCTCCTTTAGCACTTTTACCGCCTCCCCAAACTCCAAAGTCATATTCTTTTGCTCCAATAACTCTGGATGTATTAGACTGTGTGTGATGTAAGCTTTTCGTCGGTAATTATAGGTGAAATAGCATTCTGGCGTATGCATTTCTAGAATGGTTCGTCAATGTCAAACACTGCACACTATTAATTCACTCCCAGTTTAGGGGTGGCTATCGGTGCTGTTGTTGTTGTTGTTTCTATTATCGATGCTTTAGATGTGCGTTGATATTGTTCTGATTGTGCTGCTGCTACTGCTTCTGCCTCTAACTAACTTGGATGGCTCAGTAGAGCGATAGGGAAATAGACTTTAAATATTTCATGCGGTTCATAACCGTTACAGGAAACCGACTAAATGTTCCAACACATATAGAAAGATTTATGGCTTATAGAATGCACTCTCTTCAGTGCAGATGATAGGACAGTGCGAGCAATGCGGATTGACAAATGTTGAAGTAAAGCCCATAAAAATTGAAAATAATAACACAGGAACTTTATGCAATCAATGCAGGCCTGCAGACGGAGCATATGCATATTGAGATTCAGCACAATGTCTTGAATTTCAAAATCGTCAAAGTATATCGTTTATTCTCTTAAGATTAGAACCCAGCCTTTTTTAATTTAGAACCACAATTGGGGCATGCTGCCTGGTTATGCTTGGTTCCGCAGTTCATGCAATAATAGTTAACACCTTGCTTTCCAGAACCTGGAGCAGATCCAAAAAAACTCCATGCGTTAAGACCCATTTTTCTCATCTGTCTCTGCCGGATGAAGTAGTTAATGCTAAGGAAGACCGCTATTATGGCAATAATATCAAATGGGAATGGAAGGATAAAAGCAAGGGCAAGGCTAATACCGATAGAGATTCCTATCCACATCAATTGAACTTTAAGAAATCTTTTCGCATTAGGATCCAACGACTATAGTTAGTCGTACACCCTAAAAATGTTTTTGTAGGTTTGCCTTTAAATCTTGTTGTTTAGCCATGGCTTAAGCTAATTACACGCCATTCAATTATCGTCCTCGTTGTAAAGAGTTGACTTCCTCATGTTCAGTTAACGAGCCGACCGGGCAATTTCACTTTTTTGTCCGGCTGACCGACTGATCTGATTTTGCGGCCATATCCAACGCGCGCTACGCGCAAATGCCTTCCATCTTTGAACCGCCAGTTCTAGAAAGTCTTTGATGATGGTGATGAATCTTTCATTCAATGCTACTAAGCATACAACTATGTTTCTCTAGCTTATGAAAATAGAAGTTTTGCAAGCTAACAAGTAATTGCTCAACCGATAGTCTTTAAAATTCCTACTCCTTTCTATAATGGAATTGAAATTCCTCTTTGTATCTCCTGAAGCCTTAAGTGTTGATCTTGCCTATGTCATACGGCAGGAAGGCAACGATGTCAGGTTCTATATCCAGAGCGTGACAGAAAGAGACGTCGGCGACGGTTTTGTAGATAAGATAGATTCGTGGGAGGACCAGGCAGACTGGGCAGATGTGGTTGTTTTTGACGATATTGGATTCGGCAAGATGGCGGAGAAACTGAGAGCTGAAGGCAAGAAGGTAATCGGAGGAAGCCTATACACAGACAAGCTTGAAAATGAAAGAGAATTCGGCCAGCAGGAGCTTGCAAAGGCTGGCGTCTCGGTCCTACCAAGCTGGAATTTTTCCGATTTTGACGACGCCGGACGATTTGTACATGAAAACTCTGGCAGATACGTCATAAAGCCCAGCGGGAAAGCGCAGAGCGAAAAAGAGCTGCTCTTTGTCGGTCAAGAGGCTGACGGCAATGACGTGATCAATGTCCTTGCGCATTATAAAAAGAATTGGTCAAACAAGATAAAGGCATTTCAATTGCAGCAGTACTCCTCTGGAGTCGAGGTGGCTGTAGGCGGATTCTTTAATGGAAATGAATTCATCCGGCCCGTGAACATCAACTTTGAGCACAAGCGATTGTTCCCGGGAAACATTGGCCCCAGTACGGGTGAGATGGGTACTCTTATGCTTTGGATACAGAAAAGCAGGATTTTTGAACTAACACTTGAAAAAATCAAACAAAACCTTGCCGCCTCAGGCTATGTGGGATATATCGATGTCAACTGCATCGCAAACGGAAGTGGCATATATCCGCTAGAGTTCACGTCACGATTCGGATATCCTACACTATCTATCCATATGGAAGGGGTCACCAGCAAGTGGGGCAAGTTCCTACATTCTATTTCATCCGGAGAAATAGCGGAATTAAAGACAAAAAGCGGATTTCAGGTTGGGGTTGTCATAGCTGTCCCACCATTTCCGTTCAATGATGATAGAACGTTCAGAAAATTGTCAGAAGAAGCTACTATACTTTTTAAGACTCAGAACCTTGACGGCATCCACCTTGGAGAAGTGAAGAGAGAAGGCAACGATTGGCACGTCGCTGGCAGGTCGGGCTATTCACTTGTAGTAACCGGTTCTGGAACTACCACTGCGGAAGCAAGCAAGCAGGCGTACCAGAGAGTAGCCAATATCATGATACCAAACATGTTCTATAGGACAGATATTGGCAGCGGATGGGTTCGAGATAGCGACCTCTTGCTTTCGTATGGTTATCTACAGTAAAAATACAGCAGAGGGCCGAAACAAAGCTCTGCGTGTAGAGGACGACAAACAGGAAACGTGCCTAGGATTGAAGATGACAATCATAAAATGAACTGAGAGAAAGTGGTCGATGATGTCGTCAATAGATCGAGCCATTTTTATCTCGTAAAGGTTGGACAGCACTAATTTGGGGTTCAAAACAATTAAGAAAATGGACTGAACCTTCGCCAACCTATGATCCTACCTCAAGTTCTTGTGGCTCTTATCAGAAACTCTCCAAGGCTCAGAGGAGCGCCGCAACTTGTGCAGCGGTTGCTCGACTGACTCAAAATCTCCTTTACAGAGCGCAGCGCTTTCATCTTGTACACCATGGAACTACATTTGTCGCACACAACGCTTACAAACATGCACAAATAATTCATTCATAGGTTAATTTGGGTACTCTAAAGGAATCTTTACAAGATGTACAGATACTATTGGCCATCTTGAAAACGCTCTTGGCAATAAAGTCTAATACTTTCGACTAATTACCTTTAGTATTTGTTACTGATTGGATTGGGAATTGTTTCTATGAAGCATAGAACCGCTACAGCAATAATTGCAGAAATCTTACACCTAGCTTCCTTTAGAATGTCTAAGACCAAGATAATGTATGCAGCATTCCTTTCCCACCACCAGATCCAATTCTACCTGCAAATGTTGGTCGAAAGAAGATTGATAGCAAAAGAGGAAAGTAGCAATGTCTACAAGACTACAGAAAGAGGAATGCAATTTCTAAAGTTATACAAACAGCTTGAAGGATTTGTTCCTAATCTTACCTCGAAGCAAGGCAGTATGCCTACTACCCCCTCAGGCAGCCCAGGATAAAGCCTGCAGCAAAACTGCCAGTCAGTGGAACTCCAAAGTTCATCATCGTCGGTACTACTTGGCTATCCATTATGGAAGAGGCATAGCTCGCGCTGCCTAAAGAAAAATCTGTAATAGCCTTGTTTGAGACAGACGCCATCTTCTCCCAGTCAACGCTTACCAATCCCTTGTAATTTAAATATGCCAAACCTCCTAAAAGAAGGCCTGCTATGCCAAGTATGATCTTTATTCCCTTCTTCACTGCATATCCGATCAAGAATCCTGCTATGCCGCCTGAAGAAACAGAAGTCAGCATGAAACCAATATCGTATGCCAAGTCATTTTCTTATTTTTGGAATTACTGAAAAGATCGAGTGACAAATAGCCAAGACAACTGTGTCTATCATACATGACATATAGTATATTCGGAAAAGATATGTCCCAGCAATTAGGGAAGCTGTATATAAAATAAAAATTTATGGAGCTCTATTTGCCCAGGTCACAACAGTAAATGTGCTTACTGCTGAGCCGACTATGCCTGCTAAAATAGATCCTAGTATGGCTTGGTTCACTACAATTTCAGGAAGTATGCTGCCTAGCCACGACACGGCATTTGGCACCATTAGATACCCTGCTGAACCTATTGTAAAGCCCAGTGCCCAGAAAATTAAGATAGCTAGCGCTCTAGACATTTTTTACGCCTCGGGAACTTGTCGCTAGTATGCGATTCATCGTTGTGCAAATTGCACAGTCTTAATAAATTTGATGGTTAATTTTTGTCGAGTGCTAGATATTCAACTGGAGTGCGCTATGATCGCATCATAGCGTCATGAGAAATTATCTATAAAATTTTTCTGATAAGATCCGATATAAATGATAATTTAGACCTAGGTTAAATTTATGAAACATTGAAGTATAAGTTGTATACCTTATATTTCTACAAGGAAATGATTTTCACGAAATTTCCAGCAGATTCACTTAGAAGTATACTTAGTGAACAGAGCACGGCGGAACATTTACGATTCAGTTGGGTAATCATAGATGCTAAGACATTCAAATGGTGGTGGCCATAAGAATGGAAACAGGGGTCACTCTCTTTGAGAACGGTATAAAAAATGACAAGGATGTCAAGCCGTCCTGCCCAGAATGCAGCTCGCATCTTATTTTCGACGTATATCATGGTGAATATATATGCCAATCCTGCGGCTATGTCGTGCTCGAGAAGATCGATTACTGCGGACATGAAACTCATTCAAACAACTCTGATGACAGGCTGAAAAACTTGCGTGGCAGCGGGCAAACAAGCTCTTTACTCATGAACTATGGACTGCAGACAGAAATCAGCATATCAGATAAAGACTATAACGGCAAACCTATCAATTTCGCCAATGCCGAACGTATTGCGTGTGTTCGTAAGCTGCACGCTCGACTAAAGGCGTCTTCAGAGGAAAGGAGGATCGCTAGGGTGCTCTCGGTTATAGACAAAATATGTTCAAAGTTGCTGCTTCCAAGGTCACTATCAGAGACTGCGGCCAAGATATACAGGAGCTATTCCTCCAAGAACAATACTAAGGGCATGTCAGTCAATGGCAATGCTATCGCATCGGTATACCTTGCATGCAAGCAGTCATGTATTGCAAGAGGGCTGGAAGAGATCGTTGATTCTACGGATTTTTGCAGCAACAAAAGGTCATCTCTGAGAATAGCATTTCGGTGTTACAAGAGGATGGCAATGTGCATGACAAATGCTATAGAATCGGATATTATGAAGAGCCCAAGTAGTACATTTGATCATGTTATACCTTTAGACAAATACATTGCGAAGATTTCAAACAGGGCTAGAATTGATTGGCGAATACAAAAACTGGCGTTGGAAATTGCCCGCCAGACCGAGGACAATATACTGCTGTCTGGTAAAGATCCCGTCGGAATTGCTTCAGCATACTTGTATATATCTGCGTGTCTTTGCGGCTATCACATGTATCTTACAGACATTGCCAATTTTTCACAAGTCACAGAGATCACCATCCGGACAAGATGCAAAGAAATTCTATCTAGCTTCAACCTAGAGGTGCGAGTAAGGGCTGCTGGCTGCAGTACTGTTGCCTGCTAGAGAAGATGAATTTTTTAATTTTAGTTTTCTAAAGCATTGTGTGAGCCCGTATGTTACGCTGAACGGAATTACAATTACCAGGCTTGCAGTGCCCCCGATCCATCAATAGTTGAGAATTCGTTGCTATAAGGTCCATGGACAGTGCTGTATTTTTCATTGCTTCTGGAATGATTGGAAAAGCTTAAGAGAGCAGAAGTGCAGTTGAATACCTCGTAGAACTAAGCAAGATCGGTGACTGGAAGACGAAGACGAACATGAATATTGCTATCGCTACTGAAGAGGATTTTGCAAAGTCCTGTAGATATTTCTTTAGTTCACTGTAGCGATTCCTGATAGTCACTTCTGTGACGCCTGCTGCAATCGAAAGCTCCTTCTGCGTCTTGATTTCACCTGCTTGGAGGCAAGCAATGTAGAGCACCGTCGCTGCAATTCCCATCGGGCCTTTGCCTGCAGATACCTGCATTGCAATAACTTGGCGCATGATCTTTACTGCCATCCTCTTGGTCTTTTCGCTGAGGCCTACCTTATTTGCTATCCGTGTTATGCACCTTATATGGTCTATCGCAGGAATCTTGGGATCAAAGGTGTGCACAAGGAGCCTGTAGTCACGTGAAATTTTCTTTCGTGGGACGTCGCTTGCAGACGATACTTCGCTGAGGGTCCTTGGTGTCTCTAATTCGCGACAGGCGAGGTATACTGATGCAGCAAGGACGGAAGATACCGTCCTGCCTTTTATCAGGTTAATCCTGGCGGCTTTTCTGTAAAAATAAGCGGACTTTTCTATTATTGTGTCGGGCAATCCCAAGCTTTCCTTCAAGTGCTCAAGGGCCGGCAGTGCCTGCTTCAGGCTCCTATCATTTGCTGCTTGTATTCTAAAGTCCCAGATCCTTATTCTGGCAAAGTTAAGACCCTTCTCCTTTGAGTCTCTGGTGCTGCTTCCTATTGTTGTAAGCAGTCCCTTGTTATATCGTGCGAGTGAAGTTGCGCCGCCAATGCGGGACTTGCGGTAGAAGTCATCGACGCTAAAGGCTCTCCATTCTTGTACGGCAGAACTTTCTAGCCTATCAACTACTACACCGCAACGGCTGCAAATAACTTCGCCACATTCATGATCCGTTACCACGACCTCGCTCCTGCATACGGAGCACATAAGTGGTCCTTGCATTAAGGTAGCTTCTTGTAGGAAGCCAGATACCTATAAACCATTATCTCAGCGGCAAAAACGTATTTTCAATGAAGAGAGTACAAGAGGGAACATCCACTTTACCATTATTTACGACCTATCAGTGTTAATATACCCGACAAAGCGCGGATTATACTTAAAAAATTAATGCGCTATTAAGTTTTTGACTTTGCAAACTGTCACCATATCTGTCAGTCGGCTGGTATAATAGACTGCACGAATAATTCGGATTTTGGCTTTATGCTCTTCGATATAATAACACGTTTTACTCAAGGTAGCACTTATCTCAAGGATTGCCGTTAGACTAACGCTTAACTTTTAATGGTCAAACGTATTTTACAGCAGAAAGCCATAATCGCTGCTTGTTTCGACATCTTGAGACCTCCGAGTCAACGAACATCATACATGGGATTTATCTAGACAACTGACCCTATAACATCTATGTACCGAGCGAATTCTTCGCCGCTGCCCTTGTATAATTTGTTCCCTAGTTCTATTAAAAAATTTTTACGTAAGGAGTGCTTATTATTATTAATTTTATAAACCAGCGTTAACTCAATATTTTAACTTATATTACACAGACAGTAAATATGAATATGACACTGAACGATCCGTTTGAGAACGGTGTTGATGCATTAAAATTTAAAGACGTCGAATTTGTCCAATTAAGATATACTGATGTCCTTGGCAGGTTTTTGGCAAAGTATATTGTTAATGATACAGGAGATCGAACTGAGCAATTAGATAATGGCATAGCACTAGATGGCTCCTCTGTTACAGGATTCTCAAAGATAAACGAATCAGATCTTTTGCTTATCCCTGACAGGTCGACACTGCGGCTATTGCCATTGCCTAATTATAAGGTCGCAACTATAATTGCAGACGTTTATGAAGGCTTTGGCAAGGGCAGGCTGATTAGAGACCCGCGGTATGTTCCCCATGTGTTGGAGGAGAGTCTGAGGAGTCAAGGATTGATGTGTCAAATCGGCCCCGAGGTCGAGTGCTTTATTTTTGAGGACATTCTTTTCGGCAAGAACGGTGGACCGGAAATCCAATCATCAGAAAGGACAGGAAAATACCCTATTCGCAGAAAGCATGGCTATGACGCACCTCCATTCCAAGACTCCTTACTGGAGCTACGATTTGAGGTTGCTGAAGTCCTGAAGAACAACTACTCAATTAAGGTCACCAATCTTAACCACGAAGTTGCAAGCAGCGGCCAGATCGAGATCAACTTTATGCACAGCACAGTTACAAAGGCGGCGGACAATGTACAGAGATACAAAGATGTTGTCCGAAGCCTGGCTAAAAAGCATGGTAAGATTGCAAATTTTATGCCCAAGCCAATCTTCGATGAGAATAATCCAAGGAGCAGCGAAAGCGATAATGGTTCCGGGATGCATGTAAGCGTCAGCCTATGGTCTGGAGGAAGCAACATGTTTTATGACCCGGATGACTTTTACGCAGAGCTGAGCCAGATTGGACGCTACTTTATTGGAGGGTTGCTAACTCATGCGTCCTCCCTGGCCGCATTTGTGGCGCCCACTGTAAATTCATACCATCGGCTGGTTCCCGGCTTTGAAGCGCCAGTGTATGCTGCCTGGTCGAGGGGAAATAGGTCGGCGGTTTTGAGGGTACCAGTGAACGAGAAGAACACTGGAAAATCAAAAAGAATCGAGTTCAGGGCTCCTGACCCATCTGCCAACCCTTACCTTGCTTTTTCGGCAACAGTTGCCGCTGGACTTGATGGCATCAGAGAAAAGACGGATCCAGGTGATCCAGTTAATGAAGACATTTACAGAATGTCTGATTCAGCACGGAGAGCCTTGGGAATAAAGACACTTCCTCGCACATTGCAAGATTCTATTGACGCGCTAAAAAATGATAAGGACTACCTCAAACCATACTTTTGCAATGAACTGATAGACACCTATGTCGAACTCAAATGCGAGGAGACTGCATTTGCGACAGGTTCTAAAGAGCGCCAATTCATGCTTTACTATGACGTCTAGCCCACTTTCGTCTTTTTACGGTCTTAGGCTATCGAGATTGGTATCGACCACAGATCTACTATTAGATCCAATCGTATTGAGCCCAGGTTAGCTTTTTGCTAGTTTCTCTTATCAGTTGAATCAGAGAAATTAGAAAAAAGCTCGCTGACGATCATCTTGTAATTCGACGTCGTCTATGGCCGGTATGCTTTCTTGTCGAGTAGAGCGCGCGCGTGAGCGAACAGACGTACACGAATTCAAACTCTATCTTCTTTTGCTTTAAAGCTGTGCAAGGAGCAAGGTGCAAATCTGTGGACTCAAGGTACTCGAAACCTTTTCTCCTAGTTTTGCGCTCCTATTCGAAAAGGTTATTGCCTCAAGATTAGAGATAAACTGGTGACTTGCATAATCCTGTCAATACTGTCATTTCGTTTGCTGTGCTGATTTCAGTAGTTGGAGCTTCATTTTATTATGTTTATGCTACCGACGTAACAGAGCCATGGCTTGGAATAGAAGGCAGCAATGTCACACCGGCTATTGCTCAAACACTTGGTCTGCAGGAGCCGGTCGGCTTTCTGATCTTTTCTGTCGAACCAGGGAGCCCAGCTGAGCTGGCCGGATTGAGAGGAGGCGAAAGGGTTGAAACTGTTGAGGGAAGGCCGGTTGTGCTTGGAGGAGACGTAATAATTGCTGTTGACAGTATTCAAATTGAGGATGCACAGGACATCGAGGCCCAGCTGATTTATAAGACCGTAGGCGATGTTGTTGAGTTTGGCGTAATCCGGGGAAGCTCCACTCAACAGATTGAGGTTGAACTCGGTGCGAGGTGACTCATCCAGCTGCTAAATGTTAGACATCAGTTAAAGAATATTTATTTCTGGGTTAATATGCTAAGATAAATTATTCCTTATTATGATGATTGAATTGATTGACAAACTTTGATACCCAGTGCCCGTAGGCTAGAAAGTATCCATGGATTGTTTGGCACGAAGGAGGTAACAATCACAGGAGGCAACATCATCAAGCATATGGGGCGGGTAGGGTCAAGACTTGACCAGGGTGCGGATTGTATGTTTTATACAGGAATAGCCGGTATTGAGAGATGCATAATACGAGACTCCGTCAATAATTCTTGGTGAAGTAGTAGACTGAGCCAAACAAGCATGATACTGATCAGGTACTATGTATCGAGCATTCATGGACAGATATAGTAATGTTGATGTTAGTATTTGGTCACTTCGCTTATGGAGGCTCTGCTTGAGAACCTCTTAGACTCAATGCATTGCGGTACATCCGTCCAGTGCTGGTATAACCCATGTTGACTGAGTCTGCAATAAATTGCAATTTTGGGCAAGAAAGTCTGCAAAAGACGTATAGACCCGTTCCACTAAAGCCCTACATAGGAAAGCCGTTGAGTCCTCTTATGTCTTTATTCCTCTTATATATGGAGTTAACCGACCTAGTTCTCTGTGTAACGACGGGCCTTTCAATCAGATGCCCCTGATTCTTCTCTGTACCATTTAATTTCGCCCTCGCCCATAGCTCATCCTACTCATGGTAGTTATGAAAACGTACTTGTGTTAAACAAAACACACACAGTACTGGCAGGTAAAGTGTGCTAAGGCGCTTGGCTATTTACCTGATATATAAAGTTGACAATTTCTAAAAAAATCTCCTTAGAAACCCCGTTGTGGCTCCTCCCGAAAGCAAGTCTCCTCCTATGAAGAGTCCTATCGCCCCTGCCATTGTCAGCAGCCAGACGATCTTATTCCATCCAAAGATCTTCTGGCCGTCAAGCCCCATGAAAGGTATCATGTTAAAGAAGCCAATGAATCCATTGAACCTCACTCCCACAAGTAGAATCGGGCTTGCAGAGTCGACAGCAGCAAGTACAAGGTAGATGCATAGGAAGCCTATGCCCATTGCTAAGTTAGTCAGAGGCCCAATCAATGAAACCCTGCCGCTACGAGCCACACTGAGATTGCCACTTATCATGACTGCCCCTGGTGCTATGAATTTAAACGGAAAGAATGGAAGAGCAGAAATAGCCGTGATCACCGCACCGTAGAACAATACACGAAATTCTGCCCATGCCCTGTAGAACTGCGCAAGAAACTTGTGTCCTAGCTCGTGTATAACGAATGCGCTGATAAAGATGGCGAGGAAATCCCATCTGAACTGGAACCTGTACAAGGACATCCCAACTGCTGCTACTAGGGCCGTCGCTATCACCAAGTGAATAATTTCGACTTTGGAGAAGCGAAGGTAAATCATATTGTACAGAGAAGATCTAATCCGCACTTGCGGAGAACCGGCTCTTCCCTCTATACGCTCTAGAAATTCACGATCCTTTCCAGGTTGCTCAAGGTAATCCTGCAGAAAAAAGCAGTTATGGTTGGGGGGTAACCGATGAATAGAGCAGAAGGTCTCTTTGCAGTAGCGGCATTTGAAAGGCATTGATTCCATTGTGCCACACAAATCACAATGCATCTAGTGCAGTATCCATGCGCATTAACCCCTATTAAACGAAGAGGATTATTGTTGTCTATTCATTGACGTGTTCAATATTTTTATCTTAATAAAAACCAAGCACACCCTATCTCAGCTTCTAATAGGTTCTCGAAGCAAAAATCTTTCAGAAAGCTTGCTAACTTTACATTGTCAAACAGGTGTCGACAAAAGTCTGAATTGCGGCCAGATTGTCTATTTTTGTTTATCCTTTCCTTTTTTTTGCGAGTAAATGGACACTTTGCTACAGCAAGATTTGCCCATAAATATCATATCGAATGCAGTGATGACCAATTGCGCTTAAAATGGCCAGGTATTCAATACCGATAGCTTAGCGATTCGTAAATTTAATATAAAAATGTTATTCGCCGACTACTACGTCTGAATGGTGCTCGTTATAATGCCTGTCAGCCTCATCCTTTGTCAGAAATTCCTTTGCGCAGTCCCTGCATCGGAAGGTTCCAGATTCATATTCAGACATCTGCCTGAAAGTATTGACCGAAGCTGATAATATATAGCTATAACCAGCTGTTTTATTAGGCTATGCAACTATACCCCGATGTGACCAGATCTGGAAATAGATTATGAACTTCTAAATTCACTGTGTGAGGACGTTCTTGCAAAGCACAGCTCGATTAGATGGACAGGAATAGTAAATAAGAACGGTGTCATATTGGCACAGAAGGCTAGAAAAGGGGTAAAGCTTCTGCTCTCCGAGGAAGAGAATGAAGAATATGCTGCAACAGCGATCGCAAGGCAAAAGACAAGGGGCAAGTTTGAACCCAAAATAGGCAAGATGGTGTACTCATTTGGTCGATATGAATTACTGCACCGCGCTACGATACCAATAAACGAAAACTATTATCTGTTAATGACTTTGGATGTTGAAGAAAAGAATTTCGACTCGATCATAATGGACAAGATCTTGCCAGTCATAACCAAAAGCAGGAGCCGCTTTGTCGCTACCGATGATCTGGTCTGAGCTTCATGAATGCATACGGTCCACTTTGCTTTACCTACAAGCTAGAGGAGGAAACAAGAATGAGCGTTGAGACATTATAATAATAACATAGGAGGAACAGGCTTATCAGCACTGTATATTACAGGGTATTTTTAGTTCGATTCGTAGATCTTTATCCCCTGCTCAACAACCTAGCTGACTACTGACTTATCTGTCTGAACCATCTTCTTTCTTGTCATTTCACTCTGTCAAGATATTCTGGGTTATCTTGTATGGTCTTGTTATATGCCTTGTTTGTCAGCCTGTCAGCTTCCCTATTCTTTTCCCTAGGTATCCACCTGATCTTGATGTCCTGAAATTTACTCTTGAGCATTAGAACCTGCTTGTAAAGGGAGACTATTCTTTTTGCCTTCACCTTGTAATCGCCTGTTAGCTGATTGACAATAAGCTGAGAATCACTCTTTATCTCAATCTTGGTGGAGGAAAGATTGTTTGAGAGGAGCCACTGTAATGCTTTGGCAAGCGCTGTATATTCAGCAACATTGTTTGTAGAGTCCTCTGAGAATGGCTCTCCAGCAACGCCGTATTCACTATAAATGGTCTTCCCACCGCTTTTCACTACAAAAGCATAGCATGAGATGCCTCCTGGGTTTATTGGCTGACAGAGGCCATCAAAGTAAACTTCTATCAACAAAGCTCATTATTGTCTGCCCAAGGATATGTCTGTGTCGCCTAATTAATAAAAGTGGAGGTGCGTAGCCTATTCATCTCGCTAGTCAGCTTCTGAAGTACGAGTTCTTTCGACCTGAAGACATTTTGCCTCGAATACTGAGACAAAATGTCTGCCATACAAGGCTCGGGTTTTTGATACTAACTACATGATTAATAGGTAAATATTAGACGTGCATTGTAGACGGGAAAGGACATTTTAAAATTCTAATCCGAGCTATAAAGATCAGCCAAATAAAAACAAGACATAAGCTTGCCATGCAGCTGTCAATGAGCTATCTTGAAATATGGCACAATTCGAATGACTCTATTAGACGTAAACTGCCTGCAAAAGCAGAACCAGCTTTCTATTTTTGGCTGAAAGTTGAATGTAATCTAGATTTGTCTGCGCATCAAACGAAAAAGCCGTTATAGCGAGCTTTGCCTATAATGCGTCCGCTTTCTTGGTCTCTATAAATGCTGGTCGAGTATTTTGGGACATAGCCTTCTGGCCTAACAAGATGGGGAGTCCCGTAAATACTAGCCAAAATGTATTCGTAGCGCCAAAGAACGTATCTGTCTTCATCTGTCATAAGCCTCTTTATGGGAATAGAGTATTCTGTCCTGCCATCTGCTAAAAGGGTATTGTCCTGCCAAAGAGGGTACTTCAACCATTCAGAATCAACCGAGTCGGGCCTATTTCTGGTAAAAAGTAGAGAGGGCCGGTACGCAATTATTATACTGAAGACAACCATTGAGACTCCAAGAAAAAAGTTCATGCCTGCACCCATGCTGACGGCCGTAGGGGTGTACAATGTCCACCTGAATTTCACTTCTCCAAAGGAGGCCTCGCCGGGCTGGGGCTGTGAATAGTATGGCAGTATCACAGAATTGTGTATCAGCACGATTCCTAAGACGCATATAACTATTGGAACTATTCCTTTCCACACAACGGAGAGAGCTATGGGAGAAACAAGCATGATTGCTGCTATTTGGATACCGTTTACGTTTTCCTGTACGAAGAATTGAAATGTTGAAGGAAAAAGTTGCAGAGAGAAGAGGAGAACGATGCAGACAATATCTGTGGCAAGCAGCTTAGACTCATTTCTTTGAAACCAAAGATGAGCTCTGCCTGCCGCTTTCTTAGTGTTTCGACGGTTTGGACTAAAGGAACCCCCTTCTCCTTCTTCCATGCTAATATGTAGCATCCATTTGCATTAAGCATTACTAGATCGTAACCTTTTTTGATGCAGTCTGCGAGAAACAACTGTAGTGTCTCCATTTGGGCTCTTTAAAAAGAAGCCTAGCGATATTCCCTCAGCTGAGCAGTGGATACCAACGCCGGCTACTGACACACTTTCAATACAGCAGGCACAGGATTTTCTACAGAACCTTGAATCTGCAAAGGTGAAAGATCTTTCCGCTCGCCTGGCCCGGATTAGAGAGTCTGCGGTAGAATCTCTTAAAGTAATCAATACACTGGCAAAAGATATGGATCGAGAAAACATCAAGCTTGAGGGCCTAGAGCAGAGACTAAAGTCCGTAGTTGAACATTCAAAGAAGACAGTTGTATCGTCGCTAAAGCGTGAAGTATCGTTGGAGCTTCCCTTACCTCAATCAGCAAATGACGCCAAGAAATTCAAAGAAAGGTTCGAGAACATGATGAAGCGCTTCGGAGAAGTGAGTGGCTCGCACAGCAAAGTACTCAACGCCTTCATGAAAAAACACTCAGGCAAGATGAAGGAGGAATTTGAATTTCTGACAAAACTCCTAAACGAGACAAGAGCGACGATTTCAGAATTCGATCGAAACCGTGAGCCGATAATAAGATGTGGTAATATGTTGAATACTGCGCTGCAGAAGATATCATCTATCAAATTAGCTGAGACTTCAGCAAAGAACATCGAGAAGGAAATTGAAGTTATCGAAAGAGAGCTAAACAAGCTGGAGAGCGAGCTCGCGGCAGTGAGTGGCTCTAAAGAATTTGAGCAGGCCTCTATCAGCATGCGTGACATAGCTGAAGCAGAAAAGAAGCAAGAACAGTTTCATGCCAAAATTAGAGATCTCTTTTCCCACTTATCCAGAGCATTTACAAAATATTCTTATGGCATTACAAAGGAGACAGAGCAGCGTCTCAAGACTATGTCCGATGTGCCGTGGGAGATACTTTATGAAAAAAATGTTGCACCATACTCTTCCCTCCTCCTCGAAATTCGTAGGTCGATAGGTACTGGCCAAATCCAGCTTAAAGATTCTGACAAGGTACTGCAGTACCTAGATGCCCTACTGGAGTCTCTGCCTGATCTTCAGCAGAAGGCCCAGGCACTCAAGACAGAAATTGATTCATTTCAACAGCTCAATATAGACATAGTTTACAAATTTAGAGGCCTGGAACAAAAGATTGTGCAGCACGCTGAGGGACTGGTAAGAAGTAGGCAAGATTTAGAGCAACAGAGGCGGCAGGGAAAGGACAAGACAGAAGAAGTTGACGCCATACTCAGGGAAGTAGGTGAGATATTGACTGAGCTTACAGGTCAGAAATACTCTCTAAGATACGACTAATTGTTGTTTAATGCTATTGAATAATTTCCATAGCTAAGATGGGCCTCGGTAAGGAACCTGAGATCTTGTCTACCATCTACTAAACTATATGGCTTAGAGGATTGTAAAGCCTCTAGACTTGCAGGTCGTGTTTAGCACTGAGAATCCAATTATCTATGCTGTATTGAGCTTATTTTCTATAGGTGCCTGTCATTATGCTTGCTTTTTTTAGCAAGCATATCTCATCAGCTTCCCATATGCTTCTCATATCTCTCGATGCTAATTCTGTTAGCTTCCGACGAATAAGCCTATTCTTTGAAGATAATTTCTGCTAAGTCCCTGAGTATCACGTTTGTGCATGCTTATATAGTATACCAATAGCTGTCTATTTGTGTTTCTTTGACTCAAGCAGTCATAACGTACACAAAGATAGGAACCGAATCCCGCCCTAGTCAATGGTCTTATGATTGCGTGCGCAAGCGCGTTCGCTATCGTGGGAATAGACAATACAGATGCGACACCATATGTTGTCCCTTCGCTCATTGTTAACCGCTCATATTGCGTTCCTAAATTTTTACTATAAACAGTGCGACAATCCCGGACAGCTTCATATGGCAATCATTATGGTTTCGCCTCTTATGCACTATCTCCAAATTATGGATATGATTCCAAGGCCGGCGATGCACAGTCCACCATAAGATACAAACTGGACTCCAAGAAATGAGCCAAGCAGCGCTAAGCCAATGCCGCTTGCAATAGTTATGGCCTCGCCAACTCTTCTCTGATTTCTCAAAAGCCGGCGCCTCTGGTTGCGCACCAACAAAAATGATATCCTGCATTGGTTTTATAAAATTACCTACGCCCGCTAATCTTCCAAGTAAAATGCTATCCTGGGTTGCGGTCGTTTTGTCTTCCTGTTCATTGTATCTGCTCTCCTGGTCTTTTCATCCAGGGTTTGTCGTTACTTGTAAGTCTGCACAAGGCCAAATAGGGGTTATCTTGAAGGCAGAAAGCGTACGGTGACAATCGTGTATATATCACTGGCATTATCTGAGACAGGATGGAATGTAGCAAAGAAGTAACAGAGCTTGCATATTTGGTATATCATATGGTGTGTCGGGGAAGTTTACTGTAAGCGAGAGCATAGTAATCGCAGCATCAAATGCCAAGCCATCCTCATAGATTTTACTCCGTACCTACCCAAAACAACAACTTGGCCTGCGGTGGCGCTCATTTTTTTGATATGTCTTGGAATCACATAGTCTTTGCAAAAGTGACGAAACAGCAGTTAAGTCATTTCTGATTGCCATTCCTTGCCTGACGAATCTTTGATCAAGACCGCATCGCTCCCTTTTGACTTGACACTGCTGACCATCGGGCGCGATGTTAGCGGAGCTAGTATGGTGGTAACAAGCCCTATTGCAACTGCTATTGAAAACAAAGTCATATCTATAACTCCTGCGGCAAATCCAATAGAGGCAATTACAAGTTCAACCATTCCCCTTCCATTCATAAGAAAGCCTATTGCCAGACTTACTTCACGACTAAATCCTACAATCTTTGCACCAATGTATCCTGCCGCAATTTTAGTAACTATTGCAACTCCAAGTAGCGCTGAAAAGAGGGGTATTGCATTAGCAAGTAACTGAACATTGAATTCTATGCCGATGAGTGCGAAAAATATGGGTGCGAAAAAACCAAATGTAATCGCAGAGATAGTTCCGTATACTTTGTTAAAATTCTGCCGGCCTATTCTCCCTTTATAGATTACTAGGCCCGAGAAGAAGGTACCGATTACGAAGTGGAGCCCGATGTCTTGTGCTATAAGTGATATGGCTATTGCCGTTATGAGCAATACTCCAAAGGCTGCCTCCCTTGTCTGAAGCTTTTTAAAAAATGGCTCGATTTTTCTTCGTAGCCTGCCTGCAATTTTTCGCAGCAGAATGTCGAGCAGAAATATGCCTCCTAAAAACACAGCTATATTGATTCCAGACACTACAATATCGCCAAGGTTGAGCTGGCCCTTCCAGCCGTCCGCTGCGAGTTGTAGAATTATGGAAAGCACGATTAGTGACATGATATCGTTGACAACCGCAGCCGTAATCACAGTGTTTCCAAGCCTACTATTGAGAATGCCAAACTGCATAAGCTATTGCGCTAACTGGTACAGCAGTTATTGACAAGAGTAACCCCATGAATAGAGACTGAATGGTTGTAAGCCCAAAGAGAAGCGACGTACCTGTGCCAGATAAGAGTGGGATGAAGAAGGCAACCATCGATATCACTATTGCAGACCTGCCCGCACGTCTGATTTCGCGTGGATCCATCTCAAGGCCTGCAAGGAACATCAAAAAAATACAGCGAGGTTTGAGAGGACGTGAAGGTCGGTGCTTTGAAGTACTAGCCCCAAAATAGATGGACCTATTATGAGTCCTGCCAAGAGCTCGCCTACAAGGGGAGGCTGCCCTATCCGCTGAAAGACTTCGCCGAGGATCCTGGCGGCTACAAGAATGATGATGATGCTGACGAATAGTTGTTCTGTCGCCACTTCAATATGATAGAATGATGTTTAATAAAATGATTCTCGGCGTTTATTTTTTCGTGCATCATTGTCGACTTGATCCAGAACGTTAATGCAAATGGTGGGCAATTTCGTTAGTTACTACTTTTTCATGCAGCTCTTCCTTTTAGAGTTCAATTGCATCCCTTGCGTATTAATCGCCAATATGTAGTAGCCTTGACGTATGTCTGCTAATACTGCTCTCAAGGCAATGTAGTTTGGATGGCCAAAAGATTCATATTTCACTAGCGATATTACTAGCGATATGATCTCGGAATGGTTAGCAAGGGTGGGTAGTGCCATCCCTAGAGGCTTTTCTAGGCAATACATACTGACGCTGCTGAGAGATCAGCCTATGACGGGCAAGGAGATAATTGACAGAGCTACTCTTCAGAGCGAAGGAAAGTGGAAGCCATCTCCCGGTCTAATTTATCCACTGCTTGGTAGGCTACTAGACGACGGGTTGGTTTCGGAAGACAAGGATGGCAGGTATATGATCACAAAGAAAGGACTTGAAATCACGTCAGATTTACAATCCTTCGGCAACATGATTCAAAAACAGATTGACGTAATGCTGCGTGTTGGGAACGTCGGCAGGTTCGTAGCGATGGATCTTATAGACAGAATCACAGCAATTGGTACTGCCCTAAGCTCAAACCTCGATTCAATGACTCAGGAAGAGTGCAATAGATACAAGGAGTTTCTACAAAATGAACTGAAAAAGCTTTATGAGCAGGAAGCCAAAAACGCTGAAAAAGAAAAAGTTAAAGTAGAATAATATCTCCACTATTTAGGATAGAGATTTCCTCAAAGCATACACGACTCATTCAAACGCTAGAAGCAGGAGCGGTTAATGTATATTCTCTCTGTTTCTTCCAACCTTTGTAACAAACCCCTGTTCTACCATGACGAGAGGAGCTTGGTGACGCTTACAAGAAAAAGACATAGTGATGATGCAACTGAATTCTTGCTCCCATTATTGGGTCAATTTTAAAGAATGTGAGTGGTGGAAGCTATTAATTCAAGACAAGTCATGATGATTATGCTGATGCTGTATGGTCGAAGAAATAACAGAAAAGATCAGCAGGCTTGTAGACGGTCTGAACAAACTTGAGGTTGAGATTGCCGTTGCAACCGATATGATGAAGGAAGGCTATGTGAGGGCGTGTCATTCTATGCCAGATGGCAAGAGCTATTTCCTGAATGGTGTGCAAAAAGGATCAGTGATCAAGTCGTACCTTCTTACGCGCCGTGGTATTGAAGTGCCAGGGGAAGAAACGATGCAGATACCTGAATTCATTGAGTGTGTGTTGCGCTTTGCAAATTACCCAAAGAGAAAAATAGAGGTTCTAAGTGACCTTTCAGCCCATCTTAATGCTATACACTTAATGATTCAAGAGGCAGAAGAACAGTAGCCGATCCGTTGAATTACGATCCAAGTGCTGCATAGAATTTTATCATATATAATAGCATGTGACACATCAATTAAAGTACTGGATGGAACAACGCTTGCTTCATCCACCTCAAAAATAGCGGTTGATCTCCAATCAAGACCAGGATATGACTTGTTAGCCTGTTTTGCCTTTACATATCTAAAGCAGTGCTTTTAAGTTTATGAACAGAATATATGTTTTTGAATATTCTCTAATAACTGTGAAATTTACGAGACCCACAAAGGCAAGATTTCCTAAGGATCGAAAAAGACTTAGTCCGCTATTATATCCCCAAATTTCTTCTGGCAACAAAAAACAAAAGCGTTAGCGCTTTTGAGTGAAGATCATTAATTTTCTTGTTCTCCTTATTGATGCGCTGGCCCACCAAGCTCTTCGGTTCAGTATCGCTGTCGGGGGGTCCGCAACAATGATTAAAAATTCTAGATGAACTGTATTTTATACGTCTACATCTCCGGTTCTTCCTTAACGTAAAGACTGGCTTCGCCGTCTGTGATGTCAATACCCATGACTCGGAGAATAGGCCTTGCATTCTCTAGTCCTTCTCGCTCTATGATATTCCTTGCCATCTTGAGCCGATAGGGCCTTGCCCAGTGTTGCCCTATCTTGTATTTCCCCCGCATGTCACTGGGGAGAACCTTGATTATTGCAACTTCATGCACCGAAGGCATGTTCGCATCAAGGACTTCGTACCTGCCCTCCTTCTGGTACTTTTTCATTAGTGCGTTGAGCGCCTGTGCTTTTTCCTCATTCCTATTCACAATCTCTGCCTTGCCCTTGATTACCACGCTTATGTATAGAGTGTCCGCCTGGGAGGCGTCGGTTGGATGAAAATAATAGGAAGGCAGGAAGCAGATGTGCTGGTCTACTTCAAATCCTACGTTAGGATTACGCCGGATGTTCTCCAGCTTTTCGCCAAAGGGGTGAGAATGCATGTATATTACTCCATCATGGTAGACGAAGTTCATCGGGATGACCTGTGGATATCCGTTCCCATCCAGGGAGGCTATTCTTCCAACCGGCTGCCAGTTGAGAAACTCTATCATTTTATGCCTTGAATGTATCTCATATTTCTTGACCAGCTGCATGAGTTATTGTATTGTATAGTTCTTCTTTGGTTAAAAGTTATACGGCAGTTTGCTCAGATATTATTGTGAACAGACGGACGATCCGATATGGCATAGCTGCGTGTATAGTTGCTCTTGTTGCTGCAATCATTTATGCAATAGTGAGGCTTTATGTCCTTTGGCAGCGAATGGATTCGTCAATACTACTTGTCAATGTCATCGGGTTTGCAGCTATCGCAGGTGTTTTGATTTATCTTACAAAGAAGGACAAGGATCTTGAAGAAGAGGAGATCTTCAGAGACTAAAACAGATTAACCCTGCACATACGATATTCAAAGCCAAGGCTAAAATGCGAGCCGAAACAGCGTTTCCGCAGGGAATTAAATTCCCTATAGTTGTTGCATCAAACATCTCCCCAATAATCGTATACTGGTTTTTTGCTGGTCTTCTAGTACGAAATAAAGTACTTGCTCACTTGTTCAATTGCAGCCTCTCGCTCAAGGACCCCGATTGCATTATACTAAATGTTTGTTCTAAGCGACCCTGGCCAAAGCTGGTTGCAGTCAAATTTTCCTTGTCAACCCCCATGCACACATGGCACTTTAGAGGATCGTAAAGGGAGCGCGTGCCGCAAGCTATGCTGCAAGGGCAGTCTAAATAGCAGAGACAACAATAATATCTCTACATATTGAGAGCAATATCAGAATTTGGGTCGCATACCATTTTTCCAGTACAAAGAACGAAGCATTGAAGCATAAATAGCAAGTTTTAGTAGTCATCATAGGTAGAGAATATTCATGCATGAGGATCCTATTAGATATAGAATTGACCAGTTGACAGAAACTGGAGCCAATGTAAGCCTTGCGTTGAGCGAAGATATTGAGTTAGAGCCAGTATCGCAACAACAGATGATGCTTGAAGCTGTCGATAGGGCTGTCACAGACAAGGACGTAAAGGAGCAGATCAAGCCACTACTTGAAGCTATTCTAAAATCCCAGCCGCAGACGTTGGTCAAAACCTATTCGCGGACAGTTATCCAAATAACGATGCCAAAGAAGCGTTACGAGAAAATCGGCAGTCCACGAGTGGCCGACAAGCTCCTGATAGACATCAGGAGGGTATAAGCTGTCTTTTCAACTCTTCGATTGATCTAATCGGGAGCGAACAGGTATGGTTTTTGCAAACGAACGCAGTTTCCAGTCCTTCTTTAGCTTCGCGCCCCTTAAAATAGGGGTAATATTGTAGCTTTGCAAGTTCGCTTGGATGCACTATACCAATTATGCTGTATGGAAGGAATTGTCTATTAATCCAGGCAACTAGGCTGGAATTATTGGTATTGCTGTTATTGTCAGAACTAATTACTGTTATCTCTACCGGCTTTTTCACGTAAAGATAAAGCGAGTTTAGCATCTGCCCAAAGCCAAATGGATTTTCAGCAGCTGACCGCGAGCCAGCTTTCATTATTCTGACTGATCTGTCAAGGTAGCTGTTGTTCTGAGTGTAATGGTAGAGTCTTAACAGGTTAGATGCAGCCATAGAATTGCCGCTCGGCATGGCAAGGTCGTAAACGTTCTTTGTCCTTGAAATTAACTGCTCGTGGTCATCAGAGGTAAAGAATAGGTTGCCTTCCTTCTCGTCCCAGAAGTGATGTAACATGAAATCAGTATACCTAATAGATTTGTCAAGGTATTCCTGTTTTGAATTTGCAGCAAATAAGTCGAGCAGGCCACCGACGTAAAAAGCATAGTCTTCAAGATATGCGTTCAGTTTTGCCTGCCCGTCTTTGAAGGTACGCATCAGGCGCCCATCATTCGAGGCGAGCTTGTTTTCGATAAATTTAACTGCAATCTTTGCTGCTTGCAGGTATTTTGTGTCTCCGCTGACGGTATAACCTCTTGCAAAACCCGATATCATGAGGCCGTTCCAAGATGTCAGAATCTTTTCATCTCTTCCAGGCTTGACTCTTTCCTCCCTCGCTGCAAAGAGCATGGCGGAAGCATCTCTGAGTATCTGAGCCACTTGGTCGGGCGTTTTGTTATATTTCTTGGCAAGAGTTGTTATCGGCACTCTAACATTGAGGATGTTCAAGCCTTCAAAATTTCCTCCTTCTGTGACACCATAGTGTTCGCAAAAGATGTTAGTGGTGTTTTCGTCATCAATTACAGATTGGATCTCGTTCTTTTTCCAAAGATAGAACTTGCCTTCTTCTCCCTCCGAGTCGGCGTCCTGTGCAGAGTAGAATCCACCATCAGGATGTGTCATCTCCCTTTTTACATAGTCAAGTGTCTTGCGTGTTATGTGCATGTAAGGCTCAGCTTGTGTGATCTGATAGAGCTCCGCATACATTTGCGACAGCAGCGCATTGTCGTACAACATTTTTTCAAAATGTGGTACAAGCCATTTTTGATCAGTGGCATAGCGGGCAAAGCCCCCACCAAGATGGTCATGAATGCCGCCTTCGGCCATCTTGTTTGCAGTGAATATAACAAAGTCTCGGAAGCGGTTGATAGCCGAAATGTCAAAGTACCTTAGCAGGAACATCAGGTTCGACGCATTTGGGAATTTTGGGGCATGCCCGAAGCCGCCATAAATCTTGTCTCCCATTTGAAGAAGCCCAACTGCAGCTTCGTCAAGTATAGAGCGCTCCAACTTTGTTTTCTCTGTTATCTCTGCTCGCACGACCAGATCCATTGCAGTCTGCGATAGGGCATGTGTAAACTCGCTGCTTGCCGCCTGGATCTCGCCCTTTTTGTTCTTGTACGCGTCAGCGAGCTGAAGCAGTATATTCCTAAAGCCGGGCATATTGTAATGACTGCTGCCGTCTTTTGGGAAATAGGTTCCAACATAGAATGGCTTTTGATCGGGTGTCAAAAAAACAGACAGCGGCCAGCCGCCGGTTCCAGTGGCAAGCTGGCATGCCCGTTGATAAATATCATCAAGGTCCGGACGCTCCTCTCTGTCAACCTTGATGTTGATAAAGTTCTCATTCATTATCATAGCAACTTCTTTATCTTCAAATGACTCATGTGCCATGACATGGCACCAGTGACACGCGCTATAGCCAATACTCAGGAAGATCGGTTTGTCCTCATGTTTTGCTTTTTGTAGGGCCTCCTCTCCCCAAGGATACCAGTCAACAGGATTGTAAGCATGCTGGAGCAGATAAGGACTTGTTTCCTTTGCAAGCCTGTTGGGTTTGCTAATGTTGGTGTGGCCCGCGCTCTCTTGTTGCATCAACGAGATTTGCACCCCCATGCTATATAGACCTTGTATTTTTGAAAGCTAATCTTGACTAATAGGATCAAGTCTTCATTTTTCCTTTTAAAAATCCTCATTGTCATACAATTCTATAAAAATGAACAACAAAACTAAAAGATAGAAGATAGCTAATCAATCAGTCGGTTCGCCGTAGGCGACCAAACTCAGAATGGGTGATCACAAAAAATTTTCCAAGTCACCTTTACGATGTTATTTTACTGCTGAAATACATAACGATAGAAGGAATTCTTCCAAGCCTTAATTTAGGTCCTTCTAGTAACTTTAGGTAAAAAAAATACTGTTCCAACTTTGATCGGCTATTTGATACTGGCGACGCTCAACGATTGAACTCGAAAAGGTTTATATCAGTGTACTGTAAAAGGATGGATGCTTCGAACGCAATATGAAAGGCGGCGTCAGTGAGGATGTTTGGTCTTAGCGCCATTTTGTGATCCACTGACCTCCAGTTGCGCTCATACTATGGAGATCCGATGACCACATTGGATCTGACGATCATATGAACACCCAAATACGATCCGCACAATACCAAGTTGTCCGGCCGTACTCTCATTATAATTGAGAAAAAGGATTGACTCCGGTTGATCCTGCCGGACCCGACTGCTATCAGAGTAGGACTAAGCCATGCGAGTCAACGCCGCAAGGCGTGGCATACGGCTCAGTAACACGTAGTCAACATGCCCAAAGGACGTGGATAACCTCGGGAAACTGAGGATAAACCGCGATAGGCCAAGGTTTCTGGAATGAGCCATGGCCGAATTCTATATGGCCTCTGGATTGGACTGCGGCCGATCAGGCTGTTGGTGAGGTAATGGCCCACCAAACCTGTAACCGGTACGGGCTTTGAGAGAAGTAGCCCGGAGATGGGCACTGAGACAAGGGCCCAGGCCCTATGGGGCGCAGCAGGCGCGAAA
>DASUUX010000119.1:0-19359 GCA_036373855.1 Nitrososphaera sp. | reverse complement strand
GTCGATTCAAGCTGACTGAGCCAACTGAAGCAGATGCAAAGAAAGAAAAAGAAGAAGAAGAAAGTTAATAATAATTGCAGAGTTTTATCAGGCAGATCAGCGCAACTGCAATTGATCCTACAAAGGTCGCAGACTAGTACATAACTACAATCATCCATTGTGCCGGATAGCATAGCTGGTGCAAGTGCTCTGGCTGGATTCATCGATCCACATGAGATGAAGGAAAAGAAAAAGATGTCCAGGTCCGCCATGCAGCCAATCTTCATCCTGCTCCATCTTTCAACCCCATTGCGATTCGGACAGGTGCTCAAAGGAT
Organism: Nitrososphaera sp.; assembly: GCA_036373855.1. GTDB lineage: Archaea > Thermoproteota > Nitrososphaeria > Nitrososphaerales > Nitrososphaeraceae > Nitrososphaera. The sequence continues at coordinate 19,043 of DASUUX010000119.1, read as the reverse complement.
CAGCAGCAAGACTCTTGCCTGGCGCCTTAAGGAGCTTGAGAAAGTGAGACATCATAGAGAGGCGAGCATACAATGAGATCCCACCAAGTGGAATATCTAATGATGACCAAAGCCAAGAGTTTCTCGAGTCAATCATATGTACCTCTGCGATGGATGAATGAAAATGGTCATCAAAGCAAATAGGTTTAGTACCATCATATCATGCTTTGAATGAATATTTTATGGATCTCAATATTGAGATGATATAAGATCTCCTCTTCGCCTCTTGAAGTCAACGAACGGCAATTTCCATTTGGCAGGAGGTTTGCTTTGTATCTGTAATTATGATAGATAGTTATTAAATACTGCCTCACTATATTCAGAACTCCGAACATAGACTCAAAATATGAAAACTATATGCTCGATAAATGGGTCGCAAGAGTAGATGAATTCTTGCTGTCTACAAGAGGATTTTCAGTCTAGGTATATAGATCGTATTTCCATTTGCTGATTCTGGCTTCTGCCATCGTGGGTGTCATCGGATCTTCAAGACCAAGGGATGGAAAAAATCTAGGCTAAGACTTTGATTTCTCCTCCGCCCTCCTCCGGCCCCATTCACTATTTTCCTTGATATTACTATATAGAATAGGGAGATTATGTGGACTAGCCATAAAAGCCTCATCTTCTTGCGAACTACTTAGTCCATGTCTGCAAAACATGCTAGAATGCAGAATTTTACTGTCCTTGCAGGCGTGCTGATATTATTATTGTCTGCGTTTTTTATCAGCGTCTTCATGCCATTTGGAAATTCTATTGCTGAGCAGAGGATTGATCTTAATGGAGCTGGTGCAACCTTCCCATTTCCATTGATTGATGCTTGGCGTGTTGAATACCAAAAAATCAAGCCAGAGATAAACATCAATTATCAGTCGATTGGCAGTGGCGGAGGAGTCAAACAGTTTACTGAAAGGATTGTGGACTTTGGCGCTACGGATGCACCCCTCACCTCTTTAGAGATAGAAAAAGCCCGCGAAGCAGTACACATCCCTGAAACAATTGGATCAATAATTATCTCATACCATATCCCCGAGGTTCCAGATAAGGGATTGAAGCTTACAGGACCAATTCTGGCAGATATTTATCTGGGAAAAATTACAATATGGAATGATCTGCAGATACAGAAGCTGAATCCCGACCTTCTCCTGCCTGCAGAAAATATCATTGTATCTCATAGGTCTGACGGCTCTGGCACTACATTTGTATGGACGGATTATCTCTCAAAGGTAAGCAATGAATGGAAGGCTCAGGTGGGCAAGGGTAAATCAGTCCAGTGGCCCACAGGCATCGGAGCTCCTGGCAATGAAGGTGTTGCAAGCACGATCAAGAGCACACCTTACTCGATCGGCTATATTGAGCTGTCATATGCGATCGCTACAAGAATGACCTATGCCTACTTGGAAAATCAAGAAGGTAACTTTATAGAGCCATCTATTGATTCTGTGCGCGCTGCAGTAGCTTCTTCAGCCAAGCTCCTGCCAAGAGGAGACGAATCGTGGGAGCAGGTATCAACAACTGATGCCCCCGGCGAGGATTCCTATCCAATTTCTAGCTTCTCCTATCTTCTCTTATATAGAGAGATGAGCACCAACCCTCGAATTGATAGCCTGGACAAAGCCAGAGCTCTGGTAGACTTTATCTCTTGGGTCATAACTGACGGTCAGCAATTTGCTGATGATTTGGGATATGTTGCATTGCCAAACGACATTGTAATACTAAATCAGGATACGCTCAGCTCCCTTACTTACAAGGGCCAGCCTGTCCTTACCACAGAAAGTGAAACTGATCTCGCATCTCCAGAAATTCTGGTATATTTTGTAGCGGCTGCAGTAATACTGCCAATTGGGGCTGCTGTAGGGATAATTTATGTACGAAGGAAAAACCGCGGATCTTTGTCAGAAAAACTAACTAAAATAGGAACAAAAAGAGAGTCAATCCATGACAGGCTTTCGCCTTTTTTGCTCAAGAATACGCCTGCAGGAGACAAAATATTTCGCTTCATAGTGATGGGCGCAGCCAGCTATACTATACTGCTGCTCGGTCTTGTAGCCATTTCAATATTTTCTGGGTCGGCTGAAGTGTTTTATAGCGAAGGAGTAATAGGATTCATAACAGGGACAGACTGGAATGCAGTTGAGGGACGTGAGTCCTATGGCGCTCTTCCTTATGTTGTTGGTACGCTGATAAGCTCGGGTATTGCAATGACAATAGGGGTTCCAATAAGCTTAGGAATAGCCATTTTCATTGTAGAAATAGCTCCGCACAGGATGTCCATTCCATTATCATTTGTAATAGAACTGTTGGCTGCAGTGCCCAGCATAATCTATGGCCTTTGGGCACTCTTTGTATTTAGATTCTGGATACGGGACTTTATTGAAGTGCCATTAAACCAGGCGTTTGGCGAAACTATCCCAATTTTTGCAAAGACCCCCTTTGGCCTAGATATCTTTACTGCCGGCATTGTACTGGCAATAATGATAATCCCCACTGTATCTTCGATTTCACGTGAGGTAATAAGGGCAGTGCCCGACACCCAAAGAGAGGCAGCGTACAGCCTTGGAGCAACCAGGTTGGAAATGATTAAGACCGCTATATTTCCATATGCCAAGTCTGGACTATTTGGAGCCGCCACACTTGGCCTTGGCAGGGCCGTAGGTGAAACGATGCTTGTGACTCTGATAATTGGAAATGCTATCGGAGCGTCTGCCATCCCCAATTCGCTATTTTCGCCAAGCCAGACCCTTGCCAGCCTAATTGCCAACGAGTTTAACGAAGCGGTAACATCTCTTCATGTTTCTGCCCTCATTGGACTTGGCGTAGTTCTGTTCCTGCTTACAATTGGCATCAATATTGGAGCGCGACTCATGATTTCGCGGATCGCAAAAGTTTCACCAGGAAGGGAGTGACATAATATGGCAGAACAAAATGAAAGATTAACTGAAACATTTGCAAACGATGGTGGCAGCAGAAGACGCCGGGTCGAGATCCGGCAAATGATGGATAAGCAGTCAATTAGGCGCCGACTGTTTGACAAGATTGCCACAGGCGTTGTAATAGTCTGTGTCATCGCCGCCATCATCCCGCTTGTCAGCATATTGGTCGAAGTTGTCAAGAATGGGGTAGGCGCTTTGAGCCTAGAATTCCTGACGCAACCCCCTGGCGCAATAGGTTCTGGAAGAGGCGGAATTGGTCCCGCGATTCAGGGTACGCTTATCGTAATTGCTCTCGCGTCGCTTATAGGCGCCCCCGTTGGAGTACTTGCCGGCATATATCTGTCAGAATTTGCAGGAAGCGGCAAGTTTCCCTATGCTGTTAGATTCCTGAATGATGTCCTTACTGGCCTTCCATCCATTGTGGTTGGCATTGTCGCCTTTGCAGTCATTGTACTGACAATTGGTTCGTTTTCAGTCTGGGCAGGCGCTTTTGCTCTCTCTATAATTATGGTCCCTATCGTTGTGCGGGTTACAGAGGAGACGCTTAAGATCGTTCCAAATTCTATCCGTGAGGCAGGCTATTCTTTGGGAATTCCTAAGTGGAAGGTGGTTATGTTTATTGTACTGACTTCGGCTAAAAGTGGGGTTCTAACAGGAATCGTCCTTGCCCTTTCAAGAATAGCCGGTGAAACTGCGCCGCTTATCATGACGATACTTGGAACCAGCCTCTTCTTTACCGGTTTTACCGATCCTGTGGATGCTCTGCCGCTTAGGATATGGCGCCTTGCCTCTCAGCCATACGAGTCAGCCCACGAGTTTGGATGGGGGGCTGCGCTGATACTCATACTCTTAGTTCTTGCTATGAGCGTGGGGCTGAGGATACTGGCATACAAGAAAGGATTCAGAATAAAGGCAATTTCTGCCTGAATGTAGCCCTAGCCGTTGTTTTTCTATATAGAGAATATAGATAATACATAATTAGCCATGGGGTGAAGGCTAACTAGTGACCCATGAAGCAATAGATAGTGGCATCGAAAATATCGGTATCCGGCCGCCCACAGCCGATCTGCAACATCGTTACAAGGTTTCTATTAGAAATCTCAATGCATGGTTCGGAATGAAACAGGCTCTGAAAAATATTAGCCTTGACATAAAGAAAAACACAGCTACTGCGATCATCGGGCCGTCTGGCTGCGGCAAGACTACTCTGATCCGCTGTCTGAACCGCATGCACGAAATGACGCCGGGTGCAACTGCAAAGGGGAGTGTCATTCTTGACAATATTGACATTTATGACAAAAGGGTGGATCCTGTTGTTATCAAAAGGCGCATTGGAATGGTCTTCCAGAAGCCTAACCCTTTCCCTACAATGAGCATCTATGACAACGTAGCGGCTGGACTGAAGCTAAATGGCATCAAGGACAAGAGGCTTATTGGGGACGTTGTTCGGGAGAGTCTTGAAGGCGCAGCTCTCTGGGAAGAAGTTAAGAACGAGCTTAGCAAGCCTGGCCTGAGCCTTTCTGGCGGGCAGCAGCAGAGATTATGCATAGCACGAGCACTTGCTATGCATCCTGAAGTGATCCTGATGGATGAGCCGACGTCTGCCCTTGACCCAATTGCCTCCTCTAAAATCGAGGAGCTGATACACAGCCTCAAGAAGGATCTGACCATAATAACTGTTACACACAATATGCAGCAGGCTGCACGCGTGTCTGATCTCACCGCTTTCATGTATCTTGGCGAGCTTGTTGAGTATGGAGCGACGAAGCAGATCTTTGAAAATCCTCAAAAGGAACTTACTGAAAGATACATATCTGGCAAGTTCGGCTAAACAAGACAGACATTTGGTAACTTGACCCGTCTCTTAGATCTTGGAATAGACCGTATACAGAATATCATCATGGACATGGCCAAGCTTTCAGAAGAATCTGTGACAACTGCCATCGAATCATATGAAAAAGGGGCAAGTACAAAAAAAGTCATCTTTGAATGGTCTGAGCAGCTTAGAGTGCTACAGGATGAAGTTGGTGACCTTGCAATTGAGCTGATTGCCCGCTACCAGCCAGTTGCCACCGACCTCCGCTTCATCAGATCATGCATGGAAATTGCATATGGTTTTTCCCGGTTTGGCCGCTATGCCTACGATATTGTCGATGTGCTTGAAACCATGGGCTCAATAGCCAATTGCGACAAGAGTGCAGTTCTAGAAATGTCTTGCACAGTCAAGGAAATGATATACACAAGTGTTCAGGCGCTGCAATCAAAAGACAAAAATGCAGCAGAAAAGTTGTATCAGATGGACGATACAGTTGATGCACTTTACAGGAAGTATTTGAGAGAAGCCATCACACCATACGAAAAAACTGATAAAAGATCTTATGATCCCCGCTGCTACATCTCTGCTCTGCTAATACTTAGATATCTTGAGCGCATTTCAGATCACGCCTGTTATATAGGTGATTCTGTGCATTATATCGTTACGGGCACGTCAAGCCCACGGCGCTAAATATGTATATAGAGAATACCCTGTAGTATATAGTAATATATAGTCCATTCTCACAATGCCCTTTTTATAACTTCATCAGTCAGCAACAGTAAGAACAGGATCAGATCATAGTAAAGTTGGCAAGGTGCAATTTACAGACAGGTCAACATACTTCCTATCTCTGCCAAAAAGATGGATTGAAGAAATGCATCTGAAGGCCGTCGACGAGGTTTATAGATCCACTTTCTATGTCTTGCGCAACTGTGTAAAATAGTCATACAGAACGGAAGGGTGCTCTGCAAAATGAGACTAAAGAATTCCTCCGATTGTCTAAGTTGCCATGTAGTTGCTAAAAATGAGCCATTTGCTTTAACAGTGCTGGGAGGCTCTGTCGAAGCACCGCTCCGGCGCGACTTTCAATTTGCATATAAGACAGTTGACACTGCAGAAAATATTCAGACGATCGAAGACGACGTCATGACTGCCATAGAAAGGGACAGGTGCATGACCCAGGTAACTTCAAGCTACCTCTAGAATACATTAGAAGGACAGCCGGGTATGCAAGCGACATTGCGGAGATTGCCATGAATAAGACGATAGATGAAGTGACAGAAAAGCACAGCGCCAAGCGCAGGAGACAATAACAATAATAATAATACCTGACATGCGTTGAAGGGTCATATATGCCTGGCTGGATGCGGTGGGTTGTAGTAGGCATCAGCCTCGGAGCAGTGGCTGTAGTCGCCACCATTCTCGCAATAATGGCAGGCCAATAATTTTAGATTAACGACATGATATGCTTTGATGTCGATCAACTGCTTCTTCGAAATACACCTAGTCTGCAACGTGCTTTGTAGGCTGCCTGGCAAGCATAGTTCTAGACCCTGTATGCAAATTTTTTCTGCTAATCTTGAGTGTAAAGTCTGAGCAAGTGTAGGAACTAGAACTAGGATTTGAGTAAGCATGTGCTATGGGTCTGTATTACCACCAGAAACGATCACGTGCACCTACACCCACTGCTCACACAAGCTGAGTGGAGATTGACTAAACATGCAGTGCAATTGCTGCTGTGTTTGGCAAGAGATGCACGAGTATGCTGAGGCATACTGGGAGAAAAATTCTAGATTCTGGAGTAATGCATCCATCTGACCTTTCTTTTTGCAGACAACTCACTAGCAGACGACTTCCTCATTATAAAGAGATACTTAAAGCCGCGGAGATAAAAGTTGAAACGGAGCGCGCGGCTGTGCCATATTCCAGTATTGGATGTCTGGCTCCTCCTTGCCACACATACAATGTCCACTGTGTCAAAATATTTGCAAAGATTCTCATAAATACGAAAGCCGACAGGTGTAAATTTTTTCTTCACCCATTGATCGCCTATTAGCCAGCCCAGCACCTTGCCGGGCTTTAGAACACGGTAGCACTCAGACATCACCTTGTCTAGCTCTTTATAGAACTGGTCAGTCTCTGCAGAGATGCGACCAATGTTACCAGGATCGTCATTGTAGTCGATATTGTCGCCATACGGTGAATCAATGAATATCATCCCAGCGCTTGCATCTGCAAGCGGTATCTTGCGAGCATCATTCTGAATTATGTCAGGCCTAGTGGGCGAAATGTCGTATGCTATGCACTTGCGGCCTTCCTCCTTGCACACATCAATGGTAGTACCACTCCCTGCCATCGGGTCAAGCACAATGTCACCTGGTTCTGTGTAGCGCTTGATCATGTTGTAGATGACAAAGGCCGGCGTTACACCCGCATACTTGTTGCTTCCCTTTTGAGTTTTGCCGTAGTTCTGCCGGGGATAGTCCCAAAGTGTAGTAGATTCAAGCCGTGGATTGCTCTCTGCATTCTTTCTGGCAATCTTCAAGCTGCCATTGGGGTTTTCGATGTATCTAGAGAGCAGCTGCGTCAGCTCTCCCTTAAGCGTGTCGTGCCAGCTGATCCTCATGGTAGAGAGAACTTTTCTTGCACCTACAACTGAGTGTATTTTGCCATTGTTAGATACCTGCACTTGGTACGGGTATCTGCCCTTCCAAGCTTCAGGCACGATGTCCTTTGCCCCATCCGACCTGGCTAGGAAAGTGCCATAGAGTGTATCTGTATCAATGTTGAGCAGAAAAAGAATGTCGCCTTTTTTTATTTTCAAAACATTTTCGCCATAGACATGGTTTGTTGCAAAGAGCATCCGGTCAAAGCATTCTCGCTCACTTTTGCTGGTGCAGGCGAATATATGCCCCTCTGGTGCCTGTCCTTCATTGTTCATTTTAGCGAGGGAGATACCTGGGCAAGCAGATTTAACCATATCGGAAGCGACAATAGTTATATGGAAGGCGTGAGAGAATTACACTCTGCCTTAGCAATTATTTCTTCTTTTTGCTTCATACTTTGCTCTTGCTACGCAACAAATTTTACAATGATAAAGCTACCCGGAAAAATCGCCAATTGGCTATCACGCAGATCATGTTCTAAGAAACCTTTTACGGCACCAATGATATTATTATTGTTGTATCATGACACTCTGCTATCTTTGCAGCACAAGGACAGCCTCAATGGAATGTTCTGAATGCAAGAGACCTGTATGCAAAAAGTGCACAAAGGATTTCCCATTCTCGAGCAGTGCATGCCTTGAATGCGCGGAAAGCATAAAGACTGGCTTGGGAGGCATCAGAAAAGACGAAGAGATTTTTTAACTTTTTTCTCATTTTTTCTAAGGTTATAGTTATACCAAAAAATTGAAACATCTTCTTTGAAGCTCACCATAAATAACGTGACATACCTTTCTCCTCTTTCCTATCTTTAATATAGGGAATTACTTGCAACTAGCCCAAGAGATCTCTGAGCAAATGACTACTATAACAGTTGCAAAGTTTGGCGGTAGTGCCCTTGGGCTAGAGGGAGCTATGATCCCCCAGATCGTTGACAGGATAAAACAGCTGCACCAAGAATCTAAGGTAGTCACTGTTTTCTCGGCACCTCAAATTGAATATAATGGCAAAATCATCTCTATGACTGATCTGGCGATTTATGTGGGCAGAAGCTATGCTTCTTCTACTCCTGTAGAGATTGAAGTGCTAAGAGAGATCTACGAGAGAATATCCTCCAAGTACTTGGACAACCATCGCCGCCATGAATTTCTTGATACTCTTGATAAGTTCTACAGACAGGTGATAATTTCGCTCAAGCAGGCGGCGGAGAATAGGCGCTTTGTTGATGTAATAAGATCAAGAACGCTTGCATACAGCGGTGAAGTGACAATGTCATACTTGATGGACTATGTGATGCAGAGCATCGGTCTCAAGTCCTCACATGTGTTAATAGAAAAATGGCCGATAATCACTGATGACAACTTTGAAGCCGCCAACTTTATGGTACAAGAGTCAAAACACCATGTCGACCATCTTATCGACCTCGTAGATCACAGCGATGTCGTGTCTATGGGCGGCTTTATCGGCAAGACTGTGGATGGACTTGAGACGACATACGAGCGTGGAGGCTCAGATAGGACTGCTGTTGATATTGCAATTCTACTCCATGACCATTATGACGTCAAGATCGACTTTGAAAAGGATAGCGCAGTCTTAAGCGCAGATCCGAGGATCGTGAAGAAAGAGTTAGAATACATACAATATCTATCATACAATGAGGCCAAGCTTGCAGGCATGTTTGGTATGAAAATCCTCGATCCAATTGCAATAAAAGAGATAGATGACAACAACCTTGACATTCCTATTGTTATCACAGAGATGGTTAAGCCAAACGGCAATGTAACCATGATTAAGAAGAAGCCGCCAGTTTTAGAGCATGCCAATCCGATAAAAATAGTAACCGGCAAGAGAAACTGCGCTATAGTGAGGATGGAGAGTACGGCATCCTCGCATCTTGTGGCATCGCTCCAACTTGACAGGCAGTATCACGATTTTGTGAAATTGTCGCCCTATCTGATCGATGATACTGAGATGACTCGTCTGCTGTTCCTTGACGCAGACTATATCAGAAGGCATGAGAGGTACATCCGCGCCTACTGCCCTCAGACGGAGATAGTCTATGGTAGAGGAGTAGTTACGCTCATTGGTGATGAGATGTGGCGCGTACCCAAGATCGCATCGACTGCCAGCAGTACAGTAAGTGAACATGACCTCAACATCCTCAACCTTGATGCACAGGAGGAAACTTCAAGGATCCTAATAGTGGTCGAGGACAAGGGGACGAATGTTGCAGATGCAGTCAGAGCGATACATTCTACAAGGACGAAGATCCATGGGTTGAAATGACACAAGGGAAAATATGGCTCGATGGATCGCTTGTCGATTGGGATAATGCTAAGATTCATGTATTAACGCACGGGCTGCAATATGCAACAGGTGTCTTTGAAGGTGTCCGCTGCTACAAGACGGTGAACGGCAGCGCAATATTCCGATTAAGCGATCACATACAGCGACTGATGGACAGCGCAAGGATTTACTTTATGGATCTTGGATACACCAAGCAGCAGCTGGAAAGTGCGGTGATTGAAACTGTCAAGGCGAATGGAATGGAAGAGTGTTATATCCGGCCAATTGCATACTATGGCTATGGCAAAATGGGAGTCAATCCTCTGCCAAACAAAGTGTCTGTCGCCATAGCGGCCTGGAAGTGGGATGAGTATCTGAAAATGAGCGATGGGGCAGACAAGGGTATGCGCATGATGGTATCGTCGTGGATAAGGATCGACAACAGAGCCATGCCGATGCGCGCCAAGGCGACTGCCAACTATGCCAATTCTGTGCTTGCAAGGGTAGAAGCTATCAAGGCTGGCTTTGATGAGGCGATAATGCTAAATTCAGCTGGCGCCGTTGTCGAGGCAAGCGCCGAGAACATATTCGTAGTAAAAGACAACATTCTTGCCACCCCACCTACTGCCTCTGGTGCACTCGAAGGTGTGACAAGAAGCAGCATATTGGCAATTGCCAAAGAAAATGGCATCAAATATGAAGTGCGCAACATTTCACGAGACGAGCTCTACACTGCTACTGAGGTGTTCCTGACAGGCACAGCCGCAGAGGTCAAGCCCGTAGCTGAGATTGATAATCGAACTATAGGTGACGGCCGGACGGGCAAGAGGACAAAGCAACTAAGGTTGCTGTTCGATGCAGTAGTTCACGGCAGGGACAGAAAATTCAGCAAGATGTGGCTCACCCCAATCAACTGAGCAAGGTCACCTATTATTGTAAAATGTATTGCAAGATGCACAGGTAATGCGCCAGCCAGATACAAGCCACTACTACGCACATTCAACTTCAACTTCTTGACAAAATACATAGCGACAAGCGGTGAAACAAAAATTCCGCCATGTATCGCACCGTTTACCAGTAGTGGGTGGTAATTATATGCAAGATAGAATGCACTAGTGGCTCCCCCTACTGCCCCCGCAATCAAAAATATCAGTATATTATACCACCTCGCTTTGCAATTTCTTTTTTAATAACTTTTGATATTGCAGCAAGCCTATTTTTCACCTCTTTTTCATTGTCGCCGCGTGATATCATCTGTATCTTTATCTGCGGCGTCTTTTTCCTGTAGTATCCGCGTGGATGAGTCTTGAGATAGATCATGTTCTTGGGATGAGATTTGACTATTTCTATCAACACTGGAGCGATCATGGCCTCAGTGATACCTCTTGTATTATAGTTGAGCTCCTCTGTAACAAACTTACCTACGCTCTTCTTTATCAGTGAGAGGATGTGCTCTTTGAATATTGTTTTCATCTCCGACGGTACGCCGGGCAGACAAAAGATCGATATACCACTGGCCTGCTCCGTGATTGCAGGCGCACTCCCTACAGGATTCTGAATTGGCGTGGAACCCTCCGGTATAATGGCCATCTTTAGCCGCGACTCCGTCAGCTCATAGTGAAGCTTGTGCCTTGTATAGCTTTTCTTGAGCATTTCAACGGCTCTGCTATCTAGCACAACTTTTTTGCCAAGTGCTGTCGCCAAGCCTTCAAAAGTCATATCGTCATAGGTTGCCCCAAGGCCCCCTGTCGTTATCAAGATATTGGGCTTTCTTGCAAGCGATTCTCTTGCTGCAGACGAAATTTCACTAAGATCATCGTGTACAACCGTCACTCTTCTCACAACACCTCCGACATTTGTAATCTCGCTGCAAAGCCAATATGCGTTGGTGTTGAGTGTGATGCCTGATAGAAGCTCGGTGCCTATGCAGAGGATTTCAACGATCATGCTTTGAAGATCCTGGTCAACATAATTAGCTCAGGCCCACTTGTAAGGTTGCCTACAACGACTGACTTCATGTTTGCTACTATACCTGATGACAGAAAGGGCACGCCGCCATTCACTGTTACCGGCTCTGCTGGTACTTGCAATATTTCTGAAATTTCATTTACCTCGTCCTCAGTGGCCTTAGGGTGGACGCCTGCACCGCCATTAGTGGCGACGATCATTGATCCTGTTTGAACAAAGCCTCCTACAGTCATAGAGTTGGTTGGGACACCGAGTACATCCTGCACCTGACGGTCGGTCTCTCCCTTAAAGAGCGGCGATACTATTGCGCCATTATCGTTTGTTGCAATTAGATTGCCTATAGCAGTGAACTTGCTTTTCACCCGCTCAACATTGAGGTGACTTGACTGCTTCAGCATCTGGATTTCCTCATCAGACGCTATTGGTGGCAGCAGCATACCATTATTGTTCATTACCGCCATAGGGCCAAGGAGCCGGGTGCCTGCTATGGAAGCATACACTTCGCTTACCTGCAGGTAGTCGGCAAGCTTTTCTGTCTTTGTCTCGGCAAAACCGTACGGTACTAAGATGATGCTGTCATTTGCCTTGACAAATATGCCGATATTGGGGCTCTTGTATACTGTATAGCGATATATCGCCAATATGTATATAGAAAACTCGGAAAATAAAGGATATGAACCTAGCGCTAGCGATTGATCAGTTCTCTCTGATGAAATCCTGAGATCATCCTATCAAAAATAGCTTCCAAGCTTTCGGTTTCATCATGAATTTTTTGGAACGCTCCTATAGTAATGATCATCCAGACTTGTCTAAGTAATCCGTTAACTATCGTCAATAGACAATATGTCACTACAAATAAACCTTAGTTATTCTAGTTTTTATATTCTAGTAATAAGCCAGTGATCTTAATCCCTGACTGCGATCTGTCAAAGAAGAGGAGCTGGAACATCATATTATATAATAATACACTGTTCACAGAAATCAAAGGTTGGTGTGAAAAGCTCACCAAAAGCGCGAACACCTGTAATTAGGATAGAGCGAAGTGCTGTATGGATCAAGTCAATAAAAGATAGCAATCCTTGATCATGAAAAATTCAAGAAAGTTCAAGGTCATAGTGTTGTTTATTATAGCCTGCTTGTGGTAAGGTAGTAGTAGTAGCCATGCCTAATCCTTTTTACGACCGAGACATCGTTTCGATAAGGGATTTTGCCAAGGACGACTTGGAGTTTGTGTTCGACGCCACGGATAGTATAAGCCGCCTCAAGCATAGCCAGCGAGGTGAGCTTGGCAAGGGAAGGATTCTTGGCTACATCTTCTATGAGCCTTCAACAAGAACGAGAATGAGCTTTGAAGCCGCGATGGCGTCGCTTGGGGGAAGCTCGATCGGCATCTCTGATTTAAAGTCGTCTTCTGTAGAAAAGGGTGAGAGCCTTGCTGATACAATAAGAGTTATCGATCTATATTCAGACGTCATCCTACTCCGTCATCCTCTGGATGGCTCTAGTAGGTTTGCAGCCGAGCTGTCACAAAACCCTATCATAAACGCCGGGAGTGGAAGCGAAGAGCATCCGACGCAGGCCCTGCTTGACTTATATACTATATTGAAGGAGAAGGGTAAGATCGATGGCCTGTCAGTGGCTATAGTAGGCGATCTAAAATATGGAAGAACTGTATATTCGCTGCTCTATGGCCTTGCCAATTATAAGGTGGAGGTACATCTTGTATCGCCGCCTACGCTGCGGATAAGGAAAGAGTCGCTTTATGAAATACAAGACAAGCTCAAGATAAAGGAGCACAGCAAGCTTGACGAAGTCTTGCCAGAGACCGACGTCATTTACGTTACAAGGATACAGCGTGAGCGCTTCCCGGATGTGCAAGAGTATGAAAAGGTCAAGGGGACTTATACGATAGATGAAAATACACTGGCAAAGTCCAAGTCAGACATTGCGGTCATGCATCCTTTGCCAAGGGTGGACGAAATTTCACAGTCAATTGATCATACCAAAAACGCAATATATTTCAAGCAGGCATCCTATGGAAAGGAGCTAAGGGCTGCGCTGTTGGCCCTTATGCTTAATGAGAAGCTGTCAAGGTAGCTTGATAAAAACTAACTTGCATGACAAGGAATAAGCAACTACTGCCAAGTATCTTTATCCTCCATTATTATGAAAAGCATAAAGATAAAGAATCTGTAGGACTTGACATATTTTTGCTTATTAGGCATTTCATGAGGAACGTCTCTTCAGGATTGAAATTACCTTATTTCAAGAATATATATATCACCAAGCTAGTTCGGTATTGCAATACACGATATGATCACAATTCTAAGATGCATGGAAAAATAATATACAACATTTGCGATGAAGTTATTGCAAATTCTTCAGTCATCGATAAGCATTTCGCAAGCAGGAACTATGTGGGTCAGGAAAAAGGCAGTTGAGTTTCATGATATGAATGCACAGATCAAGTCGTCATACCAAAATGACACGTTTGTTTTTGTTGTTCGGGCTTGGATAAAAAAGCCCTTTACAATTACGACTTCTTGTCTACAGGTCAGACCTAGATCTAGGCATAGTTGCCCTTTATCGATGACTTGGCGCCACAGGCCTCGCAGATCAAAAACGCGACCTTTGGCTTGCTCTTTTCAGTATGGGTGTCGGGGCTACCACATACTGGGCATTGAACATAGTCTTTGATGTAACGGTCGATAAGTGCCTGAAATGAGGAGAGTGTCTTATGGCCCAAAAATATCACGCGCTCGCCAGCTATGTAGCCAGCAGAAGCAAGCTCTTTGTTGAGGTACAATAGGAATTTTTCCGGATCCCTCCGTAGCGCCTTCGGAAAGTCCATGAAGTTGCGGAAAATAGTATTCTTGCCGACCCAGATTATCTGGGGAGTTGGAATCTCGAGCCTTGATCTTGCCTTCTTGGCAGTATTGCCCACTTTGTCCTGCAGCCTCTTGAGCAGGACTTCATAGTCGCTAGGAGACTGCGCTTTCACAGGTGAATCGTTTGTACTTCTGTTTAATTAATGTATATTGACTGTGATAAAATTACCTGTCAGTCTCTTTTTCGTAACTGCTATTGCTGCCAGTGACGAATCACATCCGATCCAGTGGTGGCTAAGCTTTTCTGCAACCGTAAGTGTAGTGCCCGAGCCGCAGAAAAAGTCGGCAACAAGATCATCCGGTTTTGAAAACTGGCTGATTATGCGTTCCAGAAGTTGGGTGTGCTTTTCAGTGCCGTAACCCGTACAATAGTTGTACGCTTCAATATCGAGCCAGACATTATCGATTATCCTGTGTGTCTTTGGAGGGATCCAATACTCGGGGTATTTCCTGTGTGGGAGCTTTCTGACAAACTCTAGTTTTTTGTTGGTAGCTTGCCAGTATTCTTCAAGCACCATGTGAGAGAATTTGTTCTCATATATCTGATAATTTCTGATCGCTTTTAGCGCCCTCTCTTTTGCCCACTTCCATTGTCCCCTTGCAGGCTTGGAGCCAAAGATCTTATAGCGCATTGTAGGCCTGTCTACATTGCTCCAAAAACCCATCCACTTTGCCTTTGAATGGTACTCTGCAAGTGGAGGCCGGAATTTGGTATCCTCCAACTTGGAATACCACAGTATAGTGTCGTGTGCAGCGTGCATTCTATCTATTGAATTAAATTGATATTGCAGGTTCTTCCTACGGCCGCGCTTCACTATTATTTCATTTCTGAAATTTTCAGAGCCAAAGATTTGATCCATCATCACCTTGATGTAATGGATGGCATGCCAATCCAAGTGAATGAAAATAGATCCAGAAGGTGAGATCAGCCTGCGGATCTTGCTCAAGCGTTCTTGCATCATATCAAGATACTCGCTTTCTTTCAATACATCTTCAAAGGCCAGGTTGCTATTGTTCTTAACGCGATGTAAATAACGTTCGCCGCTGAGAAAGGGCGGATCGATATAAACGAGATCTATCTTGTTCTCAAAGCCATGCTTTAGCAAATAATTGATGCATTCAAGATTATCACAGTGAAAAAGCAGGTTCCTGTTCCTTATATCCACATAATTATTCGGCTTGCAGACGAGCTTAAGTCTCTGTGCCATGACCTTGAGATTATGCCGCCTATTATTATTCAGATCGCATAACTATGCTCCCAGTATTTCGAAAAAGTATATACGTGATATCCCTCAAATAATAATAATAATAGTCTGCAAAAATAATACCTGCAAGGAGAAGTGGCTGCAGCAGCGAATAAAAATTTTCATAATTCATGGAGTAGGGTTTTGAACAGTTAGGAATTTTCTCACTAGCACTTTCTGCAGCCAACCTACCTGCCGCTTCTTACTTCTTCAACAGTCCAAATCCAAGACAGCAATCGATGCGAGATCGACGTATCTATATATGAGATATGAATTGCTTTCTATGTCGATAGTTGCAGCTCTAATACTTCTTTAACCAATGTAACCTTCATTTCTATAGTGAGACTTATTATAAGCAAAAATACTATATGATAAGATATTGACCACCCATACAGTATCGTCAAATATGATTCCAATTAACAAGCCTTGGATAGGCGAAGAAGAAAAGCGTGAGGTAACAAGTGTGCTTGAAGAAAACGCGCTCACGACAGCTGCGCGTGACGGAGGCAAACGAGTGCGTGACTTTGAGTCGCTGATGAAAAGCTATCTGAAGATCAGACATGTAGTGTCCGTCAATTCTGGCACCGCTGCGCTTTATGCTGCGCTACTTGCCGCTGGCATAAAGCAGGACGATGAAGTACTACTCCCATCATTTACGTTTGTAGCAACTGCTAACGCCGTTGTCGCAGCAGGCGGTAGACCAACGTTTGTGGACATCAAAAAGGATGACTACACTATGGATGTTTCTGACCTGAAAACCAAGATCACCAAGAAGTCTAGGATAGTAATACCTGTGCACCTCTACGGCCATCCATCCGACATCGACGAAATAGGCGAGCTTGCAGAGAAGCATTCGCTTGATGTTATAGAGGATGCTTGCCAGTCTTTAGGATCGAGTTACAAAAAGAAGCAGACTGGCACGTTTGGCACGCTGGGCTGCTTCAGTATGTACGCAAGTAAGGTGCTGACAGCGGGTGAAGGCGGCGCAGTTGCAACGGACAGCGACGAGCTTGCCGACAAGCTCAAGATGATAAGGAACCACGGCATGGTCGAAGGCTATGACACAAGGATGCTTGGTCTGAACCTTAGACTGCCCGAGCTGAGCGCGGCTGTTGCTAAGATGCAGATGCAAAAGCTGAACAAGATGCTAGAGCTCAGGAGACGTAACGCAGAGCTTTTGAGCAAGCTGCTGTTTGCGTCTTCAAAGAAATATGAAGTAAAGATTCCTCAGGAGACTGCCGACAAGAAGTTTAATTGGTATCTCTACACTGTAGCCTTTCGGGACGAGCGGGATAAGATAAAGAACGATCTTGTGCAAAATAATGTGGGCGCAACTGTCTATTACAGCCCACCGGTGCACAAGATGCCATTCTATGCACACATCGCGTCGGAAACAAATCTGCCGTCGACAGAATGGTGCGCCGACCATGTGCTGTCGCTGCCCGTACATCCGCACGTCGCAGAAGCCGATGTAGATCATATAGCAAACAGTCTAAAATCTATAGTTGAGAAGCAAAACATGTCATAAATTTTACAGATCAGGTTAATATCCTAGTTGCCGATGCCTTTTTATATTATAGATCGGCCAACTACAAGGCGGAAATGGCGATAGACACTGGAGATACTACATGGATGTTGATCTCCACCGGCCTTGTCATGATGATGACACCGGCACTCGGATTTTTTGAAGCTGGCCTCATCCGAGCCAAAAACTCGCTATCTGTAATAATGCAGACCTTTTCCGGGCTTGCCATTCTGTCCACTCTCTGGTTCGTTCTTGGATTCACCCTTGTTTTCTCTCCATCACAGGGAGGCTTTATTGGTGGCTTTGACTGGCTATTCTATAACAATGTCCCCTTCAATGAATCTCTCGACTATTCACCGACAATTCCAGGCGTGACGTTTGCCACTTTTCAGATGATGTTTGCAGTAATTACGCCGCTTCTCATTACAGGTGCTTTTGCAGAAAGAGTCAAGTGGAATGCATTTGTAGTCTTCATAGTGGCATGGAGCATATTCATCTACTATCCTCTTGCGCACTGGGTATGGGGAAGAGGATGGCTTGCAGACCTGGGCGTATTCGACTTTGCCGGCGGTATCGTCATTCATACAAGTGCAGGTCTTGCCTCCCTTGCAGCTGCGCTAGTGCTTGGACGCAGGAAGAATTTCGGCCCCGATATTATGGTGCCTCACAATATACCGCTTGCAGTCATAGGAGCGACACTACTCTGGCTCGGTTGGTACGGGTTTAATGCAGGCAGTGCCCTTGCTTCAGGATCGCTTGCTGCAAACACTTTGCTTGTGACGCATATTGCCTCATCCACATCAGCCCTCGTTTGGATAGCGCTTTCGTGGAAGCGGGCAGGTAGGCCATCGAGTACAGCCGCAATCAACGGCGCGATTTCGGGGCTCGCAGGCGTAACACCTGCTGCAGGTTTCATTAGCGCCCAGAACTCATTCTTGCTTGGCATTGTGCTAGGGTTTGCTTCATACTATGCAATACTACTGCTAAAAGAGCACCTGAAGATCGATGACGCACTTGACGTCAGCTCTGTCCATGGCGTAACTGGCATAGTAGGCTCACTAGCGATAGGCCTTATCGCAAGCACTCTTATCAACCCTGCTGGCCCTGATGGGTTACTATATGGAAACCCAATGCAGCTAGCAATACAGGCACTTGGCGTCGCAGTAGCAGCTACTTTAGGCTTTGGCGGTACAATCATCATCATGAAAATAATAGACGCCACGATAGGGCTCAAGGTAAGGGAGGAGGAAGAAGACATTGGGCTCGACATTACGCAACATGCAGAGCGGGCGTATGTCAGCTAATATTTTCTTTTTTCTTTCTTATCTAATTTGTGCCCTCTCTTTGAGCTCTATATAAAGAACACTAAGATATTATTGCTATTCCTTGACCACGTTGCATACGTTTGTTGCTCATTATATACCTAGCAGTAAGATACTGTAAGGTGGTATTTTAGCTTTATCTGCAGTAATATAGTAGATCATAAATACCAGAGGACTTATACTCAGGATACATGCCACAAATTACGTTAAGGGGATACCTATGTGAAAGATGCGGTCACAAGTGGCTTCCAAAGGAAGAAACAAAAGATAAACCGAAAGTATGTCCCAAATGCAAGAGTCCATACTGGGATACGCCTAGAAGGCTAAATGTAGCAAAAAAGCAACAAGACATAGACTTTAAG
>DASUUX010000118.1:0-9372 GCA_036373855.1 Nitrososphaera sp. | reverse complement strand
GGATGGAGGTGTAAGCACCAAGCTTCGGCGAGGTGTTCAGCCTGCCATTCCCAATAGCCCAATGCACTAAATCAAATTAGTCTGTGCCATCAATCGTTGGTGGTAAGCCACAGACGTAGCAGTGGCAACAGACACACCAACCAATCTTCTCGCAGCCTCCGGAAACACGCAAAGAACAATATACGAACAGATGTCACAACAAGCAAATCCTGTGATCTTATCCACGACAGTTGCGTCAATATTTCTAATATTAATTAAAATAAAATTAACGAAACATTAAATCTGGGGATATGAATGCTTCATTCTGAATTTAATGTCTGGAGTTTGCATATCACATAAAGAAGATGTGGACGGCATATGTTCTGCTGCACTTCTCAAATCAGCCTTTGATATATCAAAGGTAATACTCGTCGATTATGGTAACCTCATCTCAAAACTGGAAAAGGCAGCGGCAACGCTTGATAAGATCGAGCAATTGTTCATATGCGATCTGGGCTTGTCAAAAAAAAATGAACAGAAATTCGCTGAATTGCTTCACAGGATAGTTTCTGCAGGCGCAGAAGTGATCTACATCGATCATCATGATATTAGCAAAGAAACGCTACACACTCTTAAGAAAGCAGATGTGAAGCTTATCCGCACAATTGATGAGTGCACAAGCATGCAGGTTTATACAAAATATAAGAAAAAACTCCCAGAGGATGCGGCATTTTTTGCAGCAATGGGTGCGCTCACAGATTACATGGAGAACAAACCTCTAGCGTCAGCCATAGTTTCAAGATTTGATAGGCAGTTCTTGATGCTTGAGTCGACAGCATTGTCGTATATGATATCTGCGAACCAGCACGACGATGCCTTTCTTATAAAGATCGTTGAGACACTTTCGAAGATGAAGTATCCCCATGACATCAAAGGCGGTTTTGATATGGCAGAGAAATTTGCAAAAAAAGTAGTAAATGCAGTCGAGTCAATACAAGAATCAGTTGTCATGTTGGACAATCTTGCCCATGCGCCGAGTGCGGTGGAGTTATCATCAAGCATGGTAGTTAATTTCGTGCTTGGCTCTTCTGGCAAGCCTGTTGCCATGGTCTACAAGCTAAAGGACGATGTCAAGTCATATGTCGTCTCAATACGCGGGTCAGCCGACTGCAAGGTGCATCTTGGCAGACTAACAAATGACATCGCATCAGAGCTTGGAGGAAGCGGAGGCGGTCACGACAGGGCATGCGGCGCAGTAATTCCAAAGGCTAACCTTCAAAAATTTATAGAAATCCTTAATAAAAAAATCAATCAGTAAATTTTACTACAATAGCTTGGATGACACGACTCCCATTTTACCCTCTGAAGATGAGACGGACCTCTTTAGGGATTTTCGTTCAAATAAGAACTTGACCAGATTAGAGGCTAACGGGATAAGAGCTCTGCTCCTGTATATGCGACTAAACCTCCGCTATAAACTCCAACTCCACGGTACTATCAAGAGGCAGGCTGCTTACGCCTACGGCCGCTCTTGCATGCTTACCCTTTTCGCCAAAGATATTTACCAGCAGATCTGAGGCGCCGTTGATTACCTTCGCGTGGTCAGCGAACGAAGCTTCGCAGTTAACGAATCCTGTGACCTTAATAACTCGCTTGACCTTATCGAGGCTGCCAAGAGATGACTTTAATTGCGCAAGCGCGTTTATAGTGCACAAGCGCGCTGCTTCCTGACCTATTTCTAGTGAGTCAACCTTACCTCTGAACTTGACGTGTTTGCCTTCCATTGGGATCTGCCCTGCTACGAAAGCGAGGTTACCGGAGATAACCACAGGGACGTATGACCCAGCCGGTTCTGGTGGAATCGGAAGGCTAATACCAAGTAAGGCAAGCTTTTCTTCTATCATACGATTCAACCATCTCTTCCACTCTATTATTTTACTTTGCTGTAAAATACCACGACATTTTACATAGACTATTGACTGATTCGTCGCTGGCATGCGTCAAGAGAATATTTTACTTTATTCACGAGTACAACTTGTCTGATGAATAATAAGAAGCAAATGAAAAAGACGGGAATACAATTTACCCTTCATCTATAGAATTAAAATTCTTCGTCATGAGCAGACAGAGATTGCGCGTTCTTAAGATAGCAAAAATTAGATGCAAGCCTTTAGCCGGTCTATTCCTACAAACCTTCCACATTTCCTTTTTTATTTCTTTTATGTTTTGTGCACATTCTATGTTACTTGCCTACAAGAATTTACCAAAAATTCTGATGAAGTGATGCATTGTTTTGAATTCATGTACGTGCTATGACGGAGCACATTAATTCATGGTCGTGTTATGATGAGAAAATGTTCACATCTCTGTTCATTAGGCAATAGTTGGAAAGCAAAAGATTATAGAGCGACTAGTTTACAGGCAGGTGCATCATGCACCATAACTTTTTGAAAAATTACAGACACCAAACAAAAAAGTCAAACCGCCTTTATTCCCGTGCTGTTAAAGTGTTTCCGGGCGGAGTCAGTCACAATATTCGCTATTTCGAACCTTATCCATTTTTTGTAACTGGTGCAAAGGGTAAGCGACTGAGCGATGCAGATGGCAATAAATACACAGATTACTGGATGGGGCACTGGGCGCTTATTCTAGGTCACTCTCCTAAGGTGGTTGTAAATGCTCTGGCTGAGCAGGCCAAAAATGGCATGCTATATGGCACGGCCAACGGAGTGAGCGTCGATCTTGCAGAAACTATCAAAAAGCTGATGCCCCGGGCGGAAATGATGCGATTTAGCAGCACCGGTTCAGAAGCGACTATGTACGCAATCAGGCTTGCTCGCGCAAGAACTGGGAGACGAATCGTTGCCAAGGCGATAGGCGGCTGGCACGGCTTCAATACCACACTTATGCAGACAGTCAACTATCCATTTGAGGAAGAGGAAGGGCTAGGTCTTGTGCAGCATGAGGGACAGTTTGTGGAATCGATACCATTTAACAACCTTGAGGCATCCCTCAAGGTGCTTGATACAGTCAAGGACGACTTAGCGTGCATCATCATTGAGCCAGTGCTCGGGGGCGCAGGATGCGTTCCGCCTATCGACGGCTACCTGCAGGGCTTAGAGGAATTTGCTAAGAAGAACGGCAGCATTTTCATACTAGACGAAATAGTGACAGGATTTAGGTTATCCCTCTATGGAGGTGCGAGCACCTACAGGCTAGAACCTGATCTGTTTACTCTTGGTAAGATAGCCGGTGGCGGAATGCCCATAGGCATATTATGTGGCGACAAAGACATAATGTCCCTTGCGGATCCTACCGCAAGAGCAGATAAAGAAGCACGCTGTGCTATAGGAGGAGGGACATTTTCAGCCAATCCAATGACAATGACTGCAGGGCTTGCGACGCTGAACTTTCTGAAAGAAAACAAACGGCAGGTGTACAGCAAAATTGACAGGATCGGAGAGATGACAAGGAAAGGGCTAGCCAAATTATTTACCGAATCAGGAATTCCATGCCAAGTGACAGGCGTAGGCTCCATGTTTTTGACACACTTCAACAAGAATGCTGTTATGGATGCAACCGACGTCGCAAAGTCAAACAGAGATCTTTTAAAAAATTACCATCTTGCCCTTGTGGCGAACCACGGAATATTTTTCCTACCAACAAAGATGGCGGCGTTATCCTTTGCCCACGAAGAAAGTGACGTAAAGAAGCTTCTCGATGCAACAGAGACACTAATAATAGAGTCAAACATGTTCAGGCAGCAACATCCTTAGAGTCAGGTTCTTTAGTGTGAGGCCTGTAAACGACATTGCATTAGAATGCTTACTCAAGAGACCTGAGCATCTATGCAAAGGTGATAAAGTTAATTCTAAGTTTGGTATTGTTGTCATTTGCGTCTATCAACATGAATATCGCCTAAATTTCGAAATACCCGGAATAGGTCAATATGATATGATTTTCTTGTACATCACATTGGAGATGAGTACTTGCTTCGGTTAGTCATGATCAGCCAATGCTGGTGGCAAAGTACCAAGTAGCATTGTCAATTATGTATGAAAAATGTCATCACATTTGTCAGATGCTTCACTTGCTATATTAGCCCCGATGTACCAACCACCCGATAGATGTTCTAGAATATCTCATGCAGCTCAAAATCTAGCATAACACAAGCTTAAGGTAACCCTGCAAATTATGTGACATATCCACTGAGGAGGATGGCAATGACCAGATTGCGTTACCTCAAGATATGCTTAAAAGGATAATAAGTTCGAACATCTTATGGTCTCTCATATAGACACCCCTAGTCCAATAAAACCCGTCCTAATTATTGGAGCGCCTGGTTCTGGTACCACTTTACTTTACCAAATCCTCTGTTCTCATCAAGGTCTTGCGTACATCACTCACAATATGCTCCGTGCAGGATTACGCAAGCACGGCAGATTAGTAGGTGACCGAAGAAAAGCTTTATTCATATTACAAAATCTTATTCATCGAGACCCTGCTTCTACTCTCCCACACGAGGCTGATGCCTTCTGGATGACGTATTTTGGATATTATGACTACAGGACAGAGAATGACTATACTGAAGAAATGGCTGCCTATTTTAAAAAAAAAGTGCTGCAAGTGCAGAATCTTTGGGGTCGTCCACGGTTTGTGAACAAGAACCTCCAAAACAGTTTCCGAGTTAGGTTGCTCAATTCAATATTTCCTGATGGTAAATTCATACACATAATACGGGACGGCAGAGCAGTAGCATTTTCACTATTAAATAAAAAAGATCTCGGCGCGACCAGTCCCATCTTGCTTGTTGGCTTTAAAGATATTCTTGGTGACAAGTATCAACTAGAGCGTTCTGAACTTTATAATTATGGTCTAGCTTGGGCAGAATATGTCAAAAAGGCTAGAGAAGCAAGCGTAGTTGCACAAGGCAGGTACTATGAGGTGCGTTATGAAAACCTTGTCACACAGCCACATAATGAGCTCAGAAAAATTGTTGATTTTTGCGAATTAGATTGGCATCGTAAATTTGAAGAAAAGATTCCACCTACCCAAAATATGAATGAGAAATGGAAGCAGAAAGCAAGCAAGGAACAACGTATAGACTTGGAAAAGTCCACATTTGACTTGAGGCAAACTTTGGGTATGGCAGAGTAGCCTTTTTCTGATTTGCATTTTTACCTATCGA
Source organism: Nitrososphaera sp. (assembly GCA_036373855.1). GTDB lineage: Archaea > Thermoproteota > Nitrososphaeria > Nitrososphaerales > Nitrososphaeraceae > Nitrososphaera. The sequence continues at coordinate 4,205 of DASUUX010000118.1, read as the reverse complement.
GAGGGGCAGCTATAAAAAGAGAACTTAACTGCTCAAATCCCACCCGCTCCATTTTTTCTTTGCATGCCCCGTAGCCCTCTACTACCATCAAGCGAAGTTCTATGAAAGCTAGCCAAGGCAGCAGGACAGGTATATATATATGGCGTAGGCTTCGTTACTTCGAACTATCTAGTTATTTACACTAAGAATAATGCATTGCTCTATTGCAATAAATCCCTATAATCTAATCTATAACCTCTGGAAGACGCTCAACTGTTAAGCATGCAGATGATAAACTAGAAGGAATCTCTTAGTCCTAGGTCATCTGGCTCGGGACTCTATCGAATTAAATGCTTTGACGACAGGGATCCGAGAAATAGGAATTGAAGTGAAAAAAAATTGGGAGTAATCCAATAGAAAACATCCTTTTAGGCAAAAAATCTTAAGTGGGACATAAAACTCAAACCTAATGCATGGCAAGAGGATTTGTAGTCTGGCTTACTGGTCTCTCTGGATGTGGAAAAACGACTATTGCTAGAACTATTGAGGATGCGCTTAAAAGTATGAATCGTAGTGTGGTTGTTTTAGATGGCGACGAAATTAGGAAACATCTTAATCCTGATCTTGGATTTTCTAAAAGGGATCGCGAGCTAAATATTGAGAGGGTAGCCTACCTAAGTCATATACTTTCTAGAAGTGGAATTATTACAATTGTAGCACTTATTTCACCTTTTAGAACATCCCGAGATTATGCAAGAAAGCTTATTGGAGACTTTGTCGAGGCATGGGTTAAATGCTCATTGGAGACTTGCAAAAGGAGGGATCCAAAGGGGCTATATGCGAAAGTCATGATGGGGGAGATCACCGATTTTACAGGAGTCGATCAAGACTATGAAATTCCGCTTAACCCCGAAATAATCTTGGATACCGATAAAGAAACATCACTTCAATGTTCTGAAAGGATCCTGCAAAAGCTCAAGGATCTAGGATATCTGGAATAAGGGCCCCCACACTGATTGTTGACTCTGCTCCTCTTCCGACCCCCAGCCTCTCATAACTTCACTTATCTCAATATTCAAGGGCCCAAAATATTCTATAATTTTTGGTATCTTTGCGAACCACTACAAACTACACACATTGCACAGAATGCTCACTTAAGAGACGTGAGCTTATAGTCTAACCTGATAAAGTTAATTTTTAGTTTGGTCGTACTCCTATTTTTTAGCCTCATCATGAAGATTTGCTTTAGCTTGCCAATGCCTATGGATAGACTGATAGAAAAAACGAGGGTTGAGCCCATCACAATTGAGCTGTATTTGCTTGGATTGGTCATCATCAGCCGAACTAGCCAATATAGCAGAGCCTACTATCATAACATCCCTAAACTTGAGGACGTCACAGCTGTGTTTACTGATATGTTAAAAGTCACACCACAGGCGCCATTAAATTGTGGAGTCAGTTCTATAAATGTCCCACATATGCAGTGGGCATTGCAAAAGGCAAAAATCTTGCTTGATACTTGAAAAGAAGCAAATGCTCTATGAACAGAGGATCAAAACTGATCCAGTGCTTCTTGGATGCTCTTTCGATCGTCAGCCGCTGGCATCTGATCTAGATATTTGACTAAATCTTCTTTTGCACCTTGATTGTTGCCAAGCTGCATCCTCGCTATTGCGCGATTCTTGTATATAGGGCCAAACCGGGATGGATTGATGTTTATCGCATTGCTGTAGTACGCTTCTGCAAGCGAATAATCCATCTTTTTTAGATAATAATTGCCAAGACCCCGGTAAGCTAGATAGTACCTTGCGTTCAGCTTGATTGCCTTTTCGTAGCAAGGGATAGCCTTATCGGGATTTGTCTCATTATATATCCCACCAAGAAGACTCCATGCCTGCGCGTTGTCTGGGTCGATTTCTGTAGCCTTTTGCAAGCTTGCGATGGCTTCATCAACTTTTCCGTGTTGTCTTAATCCTTCGGCCTCAAAGCAAATCCGGTTGGATTTGGCGAACTTGAGCTCCTCATTCTTTAGCAGTCCCTTCATGTCCGAAGGAATCATGATTATGGCAATCATGTCATCTTGCTCCCAATCCTGCTCAAACTTCGACTCTGGAATTGCACCTACTGTATCGGGTTCTGGGACATAGGTAAGAATCCTGCGCTCCTCGCTATTGTAGCCTGATACGACCATAGCATGCTGCACAGTTGCCTGTATTCCCGGCATTACAACTATGGGGGGTATGCCTTGATCGATTCGTTTTTTGAGATCCTTCATTGAGCTTCTGTAAATATATGATTCAAAACCGAGTGTTTCTGCAAGCTCAATCCCATGAATCATTGTGACACCTCTGTCGCTTGCTGCACCAGATAAGGGCGGAGAGATATCTTCACCCCAGTATTTGATGAGAACATTCATTACAAGTGGTAGATCTGCGCTGTCTTCGTTCTTGCTTACAAGAGGCAAACTGATGAAATGCTCTGGTTGGGATTCCAAGCCTGTACTTTCTGTGTCTCGCAAGCAAATAAAATTCTTCTTATGTCGTTAGGAAATTTTTCAGAAGAGCTAGGCCGTCGCCTCCGCTCTTTTCCGGGTGAAACTGCATACCGTAAATCTTGCTGTCATTGGAGAATACTTCATGCTCGCAGTACTTAGAGCTTGCAAGTGACTTAAAATTTGAGGGCAGCTTTGCAATGCAGTATCTGTGGCTCTCATATACTAAGATAGACTTTTTACCTTCAGTCAGTGGATTTGCACTTGAAACTGACACTTCAGTCGTCCCTTGAACATGGGCCGGCATTTTGCGGATTGAGCCTCCAAGCGTAAGTGCAATTATTTCCGCTCCGTAACAGATACCGAGGAGTGGCTTATCGTGATAGTGGCAGTATCTTATTATTCTAGAATTTACTGCATTTATTTCCTTGCTGTGTTTGCGCCTACCTGACAGTATCACCTTATCGCATTGGGCAAGATCCGCATTAGAAACTTCAGAGAATCTCTTATGATGATGTGGATTATCTAATTGACCAAGACAAGTCAGTATATCCGCTGTAAACGGAGATAGGTTGTCAACTACTAGCACTGCCAATCTGGTTATCTACCTCTATTGACATATAGCGACTCTATAATATCTCGGTATACTTTGAGCAATATGCCCAAGTTAATCGGAGTACTATATTCCAGTTAAATATTGACCGTCTTTACACCATTTAACAATGCCCTCACTGATAATTTTGGATGAGCCAAGGCAAATTTAGTACTGCAGACTGCCTGTACTTCTTTAAACTTAAGCAGAGCACAAACTGCAGTCCGCTTGATAATGCTCTACGCTGCTCCAGCGAACACACTTTCCAACTCCTCTTTTTTAACCGACTTCTCGTGTGAGGTCTGGTTCGCGGGGCTGCTGGCAGCTTGTATTCAGGTGTCACACAAGACAAATTTCGAAAATAGCTCTGCCCTGTCATTGTAGCACTGTTGACTAGACAGACATGATCCATTCCATAGGTTGAAAAAACACCAATTGCACTCACAATGCCTACCCCTGCATCACCCTTAACCAGAATCGCAATAGAGTATATACATACTTCGCGGTCGCCTAAGTTGTAGAAAACGTTGCCACCTGCTTCAGGTGCCGTGATTCATAAGGGTTGGGAAGTTCGTAGGTCTATTGAGTCAATAAGCTAATTCGCTTCTGCAAGCCCTTTGCACATAAGATAGACCGCTGCATATGTGGGCATCTCAGCTGATTCTCTTGAAATATTGAATGAGTTCCTCTTCAGTTTCAACTTGACTGGAGTCTTAACTCTGACGCTTACTTTGCCATCGCCAAGTAGACATGCATCGACGAAGGGATCAAAAGAATAGAGATCGGTGGATTTTGTCTTTGACAGCCCACTCTTGCTATTGAGTGTTCCAGGCATCCTAAACACCCTGTGAACATCACTTGTCACTTGTGGATCTATCCGGACTCCCATGTCCCTTGCTAATCTTTCAAGTTCGACTCTGAATGCATTATAGCCGCCATTTTGGTTCACAATATTCTTGAGTTTGATCGCTGATGAGATGTCGATCTTGAGCTTCTCTGCAATTCTTCTTCTCCAGCCGAATGCAAGTCCACTTTTTGGTAATTTTATGGAAAACAAGTCCTCTGTATTGGTCTTTCTTAGCCCAATACTTTCCAACATGAGGCCTGTTCCAGAGAGATAGCCTACAAGGTCGGAGCGAGCCT
>DASUUX010000117.1:0-29249 GCA_036373855.1 Nitrososphaera sp. | reverse complement strand
TCCATTTGCAAGCCCTAAAATTTGGCTCATTATTTCGGTTCTGTTTCTGTGTGTCATGTCTTCTTCTTCTTCTTTTGCTGCAATGTATTATGATGTTAAATAGCATTATGAGAGAATCTTATAAAAATGGTCTATGCAAGTACCAGGAATAATCAGCTTGCTGCCAAGGGTTATTATCATTAACAAAATCGTTGAAAGTCAAATGAGGTGCCAAGAACATAGATCCCATTTGGGGATGAGAAATGGATAGAAGGGTCAAGAACAAAAAGATTAGATGGTTTTTGTCGCGTCTTAAAGTTTAAGCAATTGCTTTTTTTGTGCGCGCGTGTGTGTGCCTCATCAAATATTGACAGGCCCCTTATGGCTTTCGCTACGATGCTTTTGTAACTCCTCAGACTTGTCGAACTTGGCGGGACACATATCACAACTATAAAGAGTATCAGTAGTGCTTTCCTCGCCTGTTTTCAAGACTGCCTGATGTTGCTTGGTCACAGGTGGAGAAGATATGCCTCTATTGTTAGGCTCTTCTGCAGGTTCAACAGGCTCAAAATGTATTATTTGCTTTTCTAGCTTAAACTTTGGCTCTGACTCTTTTATTCCATGCATAAATTCAGAATTGGGCTCGCCTTGCACAAACTCATACCCGTGCTTTAGCGTCTCCTCACTCATGTTGAGCCTGATAGGCTCACTGTTGACAGAGCCATCTTTTCTGGTTAAAATTGCACTGACAGGGACACGAATTTCTTCATCTGCTAAGAGTCCCTTCTTATAGACTATAAAATAATCCTCATTTTCTATTCTTTTCACCTTGCCAATCTTCTTGCCATCAGAGGTAATAACTTCAGTGTCTTTTTCAATTAAAATAGCCATGGCCTTTCAAGTAACCTATGTAATTATTGGTCTTAACTGTTGACAGGATCATTTTTTAACGCTTAAGCAGCATTACAGAGAAGTAATCATTCCTGCAGACAAATACATTCATTCTGCTTCTCTTATCGAGGATGGTAAAGTGCTGGTAAAGTTCTGTTTCACAGGAGAGTGTAGACCAGTGTTTATAGAATGGGAAGCATAGTAGCAATCAAAATATTATACTATACTCCAGGACCAACGGCAGGATCCCAGTCAAGCGAACCGTCACCATCCATATCCTCAGAGCCGGCATCAGCAGATTCAATATCTGCTTCTCTCTCTTCTAAGTCCTCCTCGGGTCGCATCTGCATTTTTACTGGCTTTTCCTCCTCCGGCTTAACTATTGCATCCTCTGGCACAGGTGGAAACTCTTCCTTTACGACTTCGCCGCTATTTTTATTAGCGCTACTCTCTTTTGCAGTAGACATAACTATCAGTTCAGGTGGCAGAAGAGTATTTAGAAATTATACAATTCCATACGGATTCTAAATTACGAAAAATCCGTCTATTTTAGCCTATTAGGTTTAGCGAGTTTTAGAGCAAGTGCATACTGTTCAAGGGAATCTTGGGTAGGATTATTCTGGACAGGCATAATGTCCCGCGGCCTGGTCGACAGGCGATATCTCTGCAAAATTTGCAGAGTCAAATACAGCTATATATCTAAATGCCCTCGAGTCTTCAGCGTTTGTGATATTCTTTTATGATACTTATTCTGAGGGCAACATCATAATATATCTCTCTCTTCGCTCCTGCGTCGGGGCTGTCGAAAGTAAAGCCGGTATATACCTAACCAAAAAAAAGCCAGCGTTCATCTGTTCAAACGAACAGCTCTAACCAGACAATTGACAAATTTTATCCAACCAATATTTGTAGAATGAATAAGTGGACAGATAAAGTAAATGGCAAAAATCTCTGAAACTTCTTTTGTAGTCTTGTAGCGAAATTCTTTTAATTAGTAACACAGACTCTAAGATGTATCTCAAGCTATTAAGTAATTTGAAGTTTCGAATTTATGCAAATGGGTGACCGATCAGGTCACAGAGACAGAACTTATGCGCAGTGGTGGATATAGTTAGCAGTTGCTTTTGCAATTGCTGTTGGAAGTATCTTGTTGCACGAGTTGTCTTATCGCATGAGCCTGAAGAAGATCTACAGACCTATGTCCGGCGTCAATAACGCAAGCAGATTCAAATAATAACCGATCAGAATTGTCGACAGCTGAGGCTTCGCCTTCAGGAGAAGAAGGAGAGGACATTTCTGGACCACAATAGTGCAAGGACCTTTCCTCTAACCTAAAGCGTGGTTTCCTAAGCTTATGAGAATGTCAACTTTCTGCTATATCATCTTATGCATGCTCGCAAATCCAAAACTGTTCAGCATACGTAACTGAGTCTACCGATAGAGTCTTATTCTTATTTACTGGCGAAACTACCCAATTAAGCCCAATTGAAGTGAAAATGTATAAGTCTAACAGCAAATCTTAACTGGATATCCTAAAATAGTATGTTAATTTGATTCTTTTTGTCATGAAGTATAGAAGTAAAATAGACATTATAGTTATCATGCTAGAAGCTGCAAGGCATGGAGGAAGAAAGAGCAAAATCATGTATTGGTCGTATTTAACCTCGCACCAGCTGAGAACCTATCTTGAGATTGTGATTGGCAATGGTTTACTTGAATATGATTCTACAAAAGAACGATATAGTACGACGGAAAGAGGTTTGAGACTCTTGGATCTGTACGGCAGTATGAGCGGGCTGGAATTAGCTCCCTATACCAGGACCCCAACTCAAAAGTAGGAAAAACAACATACTATCGCAATGAGTCATGATGATGAGAGAGACATCATAGTTGACAACAATATTGAATGCATTTGGAAGAGACCCTATCGCCTGCACAAAACTAATTGTAGCACTGTTGTAACTTCTGTTCAGTGATTATTACTAGATAATTTGATTCTATTCAAGAACTCTATCACATCTTCAGTCATCGAAATATGAAGTCAAGGCATAGCCAAAAAGCGTATATGTTACCTTCAACTGTATGTTAGTGGTACTCCAAATTAAAAACTAAATACAAGATTTAGGGAGAGCTCAATGAAATGTGAAAAATTATTGGCCATTTATGATGGACTTTAGGATGTTAAAGGTAAAGTAAATATTGCATGGTCTACAGACCAAAGTGGGAGTATCATCATCATCGTCAGATAGAAAGCCGAACTTGTTACCTTCAATTTCTCCTTCATCTTCTTCTTCCTTTATCAGCTGATCGCCGCAAATTGGACAGCTCCACGACAAGCTATAATGTCTTTGCTCCCTAGCGATACTGGATCAACATCAACAAGGCTATCACAATTAGCCCTGCCGCGATTAATGAAGATTTTATCATCTTGTTACTACTTAAACTAGAACCATTATACTCTTGTTTCACTATCTGCGTTTGCTCCTCGGTTAAAATTGCACAACAGATCATAAAAGAGTCTACAAAGCAGATTAGAGCTCTTGATATCATAATAAAATGATAAAGGCTCTCTTTTAATTCATCTCTTATCAGTTATTTTCAAACTAAAACTGACAGGGCTTGAATTCATCATTTGGAAAGTCAGGTGACTCTGACTCTGTATCTAATTAGAATCAGAGAAATACAATATTATGCAATAATAGTGGTTATTCACACATGCTAAGAGAAAATGAGCCTGATGATGGGTCGCAAAAGGTTGCAGTTATTACAGGTTCTAGCAAGGGAATAGGAAAGGCCATTGCTATCGAATTTGCCAAGGAAGGATACAAGATAGTTCTGAATGCAAGAGACGAAAACGAGCTAACTGAAGCGGTGAACGATATAAAGAAAACCATCGGAACGACTGAAGAACGAGTTACTTACTTGGCAGGCGATATATCGCAGGAGAACATTTGCTCCTCTTTAATAGAACACACAATCAAGATGTTCGGCAGAATTGATGTGCTTGTCAATAACGCAGGTATTGGAGGTGTCCCGAAAAGTGTACAGGAACTTACATCTGATGAATGGGATTACGCTATCGATGTCAACCTCAAGGGAGCATTCTTGTCTACACGAGAAGCAATAAAGAAGATGACCTATGATGACAAGAGTACAACAAAGACCAATTCAATTATCAATATCTCATCGGTCCACGAATCCATTCCACAACCCCAATCAGTACCCTACTCTGCCTCAAAGGGTGGCATGGAAATGCTGACAAAGACTGTTGCCCTCGAGGTGGCAGATAAAAGAATCAGGGTCAATGGAATTGCTCCTGGGGCAATAGCTACTGATATGAACAAAGAGATACTTGAGGACGAACAAAAAAGGAAAGAGGAAGAGATGAGAATTCCTATGCACAGAATCGGTGGGCCAGAAGAAATAGCCAAGGTAGCACTATTTTTGGCCTCTGATGATGCTAGCTACATGACAGGAACAACGGTATACGTAGATGGTGGTCTCACGTTATCAGCCTAAACATTATAGGTCGCCAAAATCTGTAATAGGTCCTAGGTATGTCTGAGAAACATCAGTTCTCACCTTCACCTGCTTTGAGCACAGAAGAAGAAGAGGATGATAGTGCCCAGCAGAAACCTTTCGAAAGGCGGCCGCTAGACTCCAAGAAGCGTGCCCTCCTTAAGAATTTAGTCAAAAGGAATACCTTATGCCATCACCTGCAAATTTACACTCAAGCAAATGTCATATGTAGAAGGATATCTCACTCCTACGAGGAAGGAAAGATTTCAGAAAAACAAGCCATGGAGCTGATGTTTGAGGCCCATGATAAGATGAGCCATAGGGAATTGCCAAAGGAGGTCGTAGCGATTGAAATGCACAAGCGCCTAGATAAACTGGAAAGTAATGACAAGACATCTTTTGCCATAATTATGGCAAATACAAACAGCTCGGTCCACGCAAGAGGAGCCAATAATAATGCCGATTTGAAAGATGTGGCTGCTGGCGATGACAGTAGCACAGATAAGTATTCTGAGAGCTACTGGGCGGAAATAATATAATATAAGCCAGAGAGAAATTCTTCAATGAACCATAGATAGTGACAAAATATTTTTTGTAGTTAAATCTGTAGCAGACGACAACTATTGTTGTGGTTATTTTTTTAGTTGCAGTTGTGTGCCCTGCTGGTTTTTCATATATAACTAAGAGTCCTGTTAAATATTGATACCACATAAAAAAGAAAGGAGCAATGATGCTTACATAAGGTCATTTTCTTTAAGCAGGTTAAGTCACAGTCTAGCTGCCCTCGAGCTTTTTAACTCCTGCTTTTTCTGCAACCCGCCCTATCCATATAGTTATAACTACTGCAATTACTGTGACCACTACTGCATAGAAAATCAGCGCATATACCCCGCTCTGTTCCCCAAATATTAGCCGGAATATTTCCGTTATTGCCTCGTTCCATGCAAGAGCGGCAATTAGACCAAAAGCAGCCGTTATAAGAGCCGCTATTTTTTCAATCACTTCTTTTTGCATATGAATGTCTTCTCCGAGGTACCGAGCACTACAAGGACAAAAAAGAGTGCTGCAAATAGTTCAATGTATTTAAAGTAGACAGAGTATATAGAAGAAGGTTAGCATAGATCATTCAAAGTGCATTCAAAGGTAACTCGAGGTCGTACAAACTTTGTATACTTATTACCCACACGCACTGTACAGTCACGTCAGGCTTTTGATACCTATGCATGTAAGCGAGCTCTCAACAATAGCAAATAAATTGGCAAAGTTTAGAAAAGAGACCACAAGAATAGACTAATACTCTACAATATGCAGGAACGATTTTTAAATTTGCAATATAATAAACATGAATTAAAGATAAGGTATCTAGAATCGGATAAAAATGATGTGCAGATGCGACATCGTCTCCTATTTATTCACGGGCTTGGTTCCTCCGCTGACAGATGGCTCGATATTCCAGATGCATTATCATTGTATTTTCATACCCTTGCTATAGATCTGCCAGGTTTTGGTGGAAGCGACAAACCTTCTGATATGAAGTACACTATTGAGGAATTTTCTGACTTAGTTAGACAGTTTATGGACAAAATTAGAATAACTGAAGGAGATCATGGTAACAACAACAAGGCTAGGACAACAACCCTCGTGGGCCATTCCCTGGGAGGCTATATTGCATCAAGGATAGCCGCAGCAGACAATAGCAATTTTTTGGACAAATTGGTTTTAATAGATTCTTCAGGCAATTTAGAAAAACCAACCCCTCTACTAGATCAGTACCTTGATGCTGCGATGAACCCCTCAAAAGAAAAGGTAAGAAAGGTATTTGAGCAAATGGTTGCAAATCCGCTACTTATCAGCGATGTCTTAGTGCAAGGCTTTATTGATAGAATAAACAAGCCAGACTCCAAATATGCTTTTGAATCCTCCCTGAGGAATAGCGCTAATACGCAAATTGGAATAAAAAATCTAAATAAAATTGGCGAAAAACGGATTCCAACTTTGATAATATGGGGGATGCACGATAAAGTGATACCGACTCAACATTCAGAAATTTTCAGAGAAGCAATAAAGGGTTCCGCTGTCACCATAGTACAGAGGACCGGTCATGCTCCATTTACAGAAAAGCCCGCTCTAGTATGCGAACATTTGCACAGGTTCCTTACCGATAGATAGAATAGCAGTAGGCTATGTATAGGTAGATCTTTTCAAACGAACTTTTACGGCAATGGCCATCTTTGGAAGCACAACGGGAGCATCGTCTTGAATACCATAAGGCTCCTCGTCAGGATACGAAAGCCTTGTTGCCGTTTTAACTATCTATCCTAAGGAATATGCATTTTCGTGGGCTCAACAGAACTGGACGTTGGCGTAATGGAATCATTAACTGACTCGAAAACTACGAAGCATCGCGACGACAATTAGGTTGAGGTAACCTCAGCTACGGAGTGCCTCCGTAGGTATAGTTTCGCAGTATTCTTTCAAGAACGAGCTGGCTGAGCTTGTATCTGGAAATATTGATTCATATGCAATCAAACCTTCAAAGTCTGAAATCTTAAGAGGTGTATTGTTTAGAGTTACAACGCATTTAATCCCGGCATTATTTGCTGCCTTTACTCCAAGGGGTGCATTTTCTACAACTAAGGCGTCAGACTCTGTTAAAGCCATTTTTTTTAGAGCAGTTCGAAACGGGTCGGGGCTTGGCTTGCCTTCCTCTAGGTCTTCCCCTGATACGACTACATCAAAAGCGTCTTTTCCAAAGTACTTGTTGATATTAGAATCAACCTCTTGCCTGGCAGCACCAGACACTAATGCTTTCTTACAGCGTATACTAGAGATCAATTCTTTGGCGCCATTAATGGGCGTTGAAGCATTAATCTGCTGAAAAATTTTTTTCTTCCTTTCATGTATCCTGTGTGCGACAGAGTCTAGTTTATGAGAGTCACCATCGGATAGTTCTTCTACATTACCGGTGTATCTTTTATGTCTAAGCAGCTCCTTAACCATATCTTCCCCCGGCATTCCCTCGAGGAGATACACGTCCCTCTTTTCGACACCAATATTTACCTCTTGCTTTGCTGCTGTTTGAATGGCTTTACAGTGAAATGGCATTGCATCTACTAAGACTCCGTCCATGTCAAAAATAATCCCTTTTTTTCTATCCATGTTAGGTGACTTCAAAAGGTATCATATAATGACACACATATGTTCTATATACCGCTAATATATGGTGCAAAATTAGGAACATTTGCCCATGAAAAGCGAGATACTAAACATTTGTATTAGATACTATGATAATTCTTCTTAGTATCATTATCTATTATTAGAATTTATTTGCCCTTTAGTCTTGTATGGTAGTATTAGAATACTTTGCACCTTCTGCACTGCTGGTGCTGCTGCTTGTGGAATTTGAAACAATCTTCTCTGCGATCGGGCTCTGCCTCCAGACGTCAGGAGCAACAATATTGCCGACATTGACTGTTCCAATGAATATCATGAATATTACTATGGCTACAAATCCAGCCTTGGCAAACTTCCTTGCGTATGAAATTTTATTCTCTAATGCAAAAAAAGAGGAAATTGCAAACAGGCCTACAATTGGAACTGCAGCTGATACAAACACTGATCTATTTGGAAACTCAAACGGAGAAAAAGACGATATTGTTAAGAGTATCAAAATGCCTGAAATCACGGTTGCATCTACCATGATAATGTCTTTAGCGCTTAGATTTGCAGACGGGCCAGACGAAGCAGTGGGGGAAGAAGAGGGAGATGAGGGGAAGGAGGGAGAGGACATTTTTCACTTGAAGACTCTATTTCTATCTTGTTAATGAATTATGACGTTAATATTAGAGCTATTATCCTCTTCTTGTCATATTCATGTATCTTCTGTTGAACTGTGGGATGACTCTTAATATGGCAGAAATTCCTAAGGCTGAAAAAATTTGATGTCAAAAAAATGGCTCTGGACATAAGCAGAGATGATGCTGCTCCGTATCTATTGGCTTAGATCATATCAACAGCAATTTCAAATAAAATACATGAAAGGGCATCCAGAATCGATGTTATTGATAGAAAAGAGGCCAGACAAATGGTTATCGAAGAATTAAAGTCGCGCAACTGTCCAGATGTTTCCTCCTCTTCCTTTGTCGGGGAAAGACCTGCAAATGGACCGAGCAAAAATACGCCAAGAACAAAACGAACCTGTGATTGATCATGTTACCACGTGCAGGGGCAACTTGCTCTTTGATATCAAGACACATTTTGCAAGAGGTACAAAAAGAGAGAGAATAAGGAAGTAAATGCCGGCACCCCGATGTTAATCTGGATTCTTCTCCTGTCTAGATTGACTCCAGAGGCACATCAACGTGCGGTGCAGGAAATGCGCGGTCTATAGCTATCAAATCATCTGCAGTCAGCTCCCATCCTGCGCCTCCGCTATCTTCCTGTACGTGCTCTGGCCGTCCGGCTTTTGGAATGGTAAAGACGCTTGGATGGCGCGTCAGAAAGTTGAGTGCCACTTGCCTTGGAGTGCGGCCGTGCCGCTTCGCGATCTCTGCCAGTAGCCTTCCACCGGTACTCTGGGGAGGCGGGAAGCTTCCATGTCCAAATGGCGAGTACCCCACTACTGCGATTCCTCGCTTTGCACAATAAGGCAGTATATGCCGCTCAATCCCACGATAGCCCAAGTGGTAAAGTACTTGATTGCAAGCCAGCTTGTGCTTTGAGAGTGCCTTTTCAGCAGCATCTAGCTCATCAACGTCAAAATTGCTGACGCCAATAAACCTGATCATGCCGTCGTCGATGAGTTTTTCCATGGCTCGCATTGTCTCTCTTATAGGGTAGCTGCCTGGCCAGTGCAACAGATACAGGTCAATCCATTCTGTCTTGAGCCGTTTCAGGCTCTGTCTACACGCCCTCAAGGTCCCTTGGTATGATGCATTTGAAGGCAGAACTTTGCTTGCCAGAAACACTTCCTCACGCCGGTCGCTGATCGCCTCGGCCACCAATTCCTCCACCCTGCCATTGCCATACATCTCCGCTGTGTCAATGTGCGTTAGCCCGAGGTCCAATCCTAGGCGCAGCGCTTTTATGGCCCGTCTATCGGTGTCCCTGCTTCTGCCTTCGATCATCCATGTGCCCATTCCAATCATTGGCATGTCCAAACCTGTCCATCCAAATTTACGTCTAAGCAATTTAATCCACTTCTCTTTTTGCTTCTGTGACTATATTAGTGGTGACAGTTTGTTCATAGGAAAATCTGTATGCGCAGTAATGGGAAGAATCTCTGGAAGACCGAATAGAACTTCTTGTAGCTAATGACTTGGAGCACTTAACCCTCAAACCCTTCGACATGTCATGTACACCTCTCTGCATCTCAATGGAACTAGATGTACGTAGTCTAAGCCTTCAGTTCAAAGTCAACTTGGGTTCCTTTTACAATATCATGCTCTACTGCGAAGCTGCCAACAGTCTCTAGTACGTAAAGTGAGTCATCATTGGGCTTGTAGCTTGGACATAAGACCTCGGAGCTGCACGGCTCCAGATTATGCTCTATGTGGACTACAGTCTTGTTACTATCTATCCAGATGATATCGATTGGAAATTTCATGTCTTTCATCCAAAATATGTGTTCGGCTTCGTTATCAAACACAAATAACATCGCCTCATTTTCAGCAAGGCTGTCTTTCACAGACAATCCCCTTGTTCTTTGTTCGTTGGTTGCCGCAATATCTGCGACAAGCACCAGGCCGTTCACCGTGACGTTGACCTGCCGATACCTGTTGTTGCTTCCAGACCTCGTCTCGTCAGCTAGGATAATATCTTGCCGTTCGCCTTCTTGTCCACCTAGCATATTGGTTATTGCGGCGGGATTAAAGTACAGGACTGCAGCAGCAATAATAATAATAACGCCCACAGCAATTGCAATGGCAACAATAACAAATGGCACAGGCATATGCAGACTCTACCTATTAACAGAATTGCTAATTATTTATCTCATACAAGAGGTTTTGACAGCCAAAGGTGCATCAGCTGCATACTCTTGCCCTGCTGCTGTTGTTGTTGTTGCTGCTGCATTATGCGGGGCTCGTTGCCTGTAAACTTAAAGTATGATGCCAACACAAGCGCCCAGGGCAGGATCTGCTTGTTGTCTAGCTTTGATTGTAGGCTAACTATGTTGTTATTTCTATCGTGTTTCAGTCCACCCAGACAGCTTATCTTGAGCGCAGAGTCGATCAGATCCATCATTTCGCTCGCGCTCATGCCAGATATCTTTAGACCATATCTTTCATCAATCACTTCGACAAGCTCGGCTGACATGTCTAACCGGCTAATTGCGTATTCCAACATCTTTGCAGCTAGACCGTTCTCAACTATCCTTATCAGCTCTACTGCCTTTGCTGCCAACTCTGGCTGCATATCAAGCAGGTATTTCATCTCGCTTGCACTGCTCCATGCCTCCTCGAAATTCTTTGCCTGCAGCATAGCAAATGAATCCGTTGAGGCAAAAAACGCCGCCTTTCCATTACTGCTATCGATGGACACCATATAGATAGAGTCAATAATTATCAGGTTCGACACTACTTCGGCCGTACGAAGCTCAATACCATCCGGCAGTTGGAAGACATTTTCGTTTCCGATACACTGAGAGCCAAGTATCATGCGCAGTCGGACGCCAGCAGTCAAAGCTCTAACAACTGATGGTTTGCACTGCGAGACTAGCCTCAATCCCCAAGGGTCGAGAATTGCTGTGACCGAAGAGCGCGAGTCTGCTATAAGGCTACTTATCTTTTCAAGTGTGGAGTTTGCATCCAGTATGAAATACCTCCTTTCCTCAGAGCCCTTGGGCCGCTGGCTTTCGTCGTTTATCTTTTGCAAAGAATCAACTATCTTCTTCATGTTCTTTACCCTACGATCATGTAAATTGACGATCTCAGCAAAGGCCTCCTCAGGTGGGATTGCACTGCATATAAGTGGTTTTTGCTTAGAAATCACGGCAAGCTTCTTCTTCTCCAGCTTTTTCACTGTTTGATAGACCTTAGTCCGTGGCAGATTGGCATAGTAAGCTATTTCACTTACGGCTAGCGATCCCTTGCCTGTCATCGTAAGATAAGCCCTAGCTTCATATTTTGACAGGCCAAATTCTTCAAGGCTACCTGGAAGATCATTATTAGCGTCAGTCATCATATTCTTAGCGAATGAAAACTAAAGGTAAAGCGGTTGGTCAAATAGATTGCGTCAAAGTTCAAAAAAATGCTGAGCTGTTACTATAGGCTATTGTTACCGCGGTTACAAAACGTTACGATACATAGTATGTATTATTTTCAATATCATAAGCCAAGTCAGCATGAATTCAAGATGGGTAAAATCAGAATCAATACTCAATAGCAACGACAGCAATAGTAATAATAATGATCAAACGGCTTCCCTCCCCAAACCTGGAGGGCCACTAAAGCCTCGGCTGGATGCGGTGAGAAAAAAAATACAAGTACAGATCGATCGGCTGGAAGAGCTGCACAGCATACAGAGGCTAAGAGACAATGAGATTTTCAGTAAGTTGATGGTCTCTATAAACGAGAATAATGCACAGCATTCGACTCTACTTTCGTCAGAACTCGCAAGGGCAAGACGGCTGTCAAGAGTCCTGCTCCTGTCTTCTGTTGCGCTGGAAAAGCTCATATCAAAGGTGTCGTCAGCTTCCGACTTCGGCAATCTAGTGATCGTCTTGAGCCCTGCGATGGCTGTTGTAAAGAATCTGAGGTCTTTGATCACTCCTTATGTGCCGGAAATGGAGGGAGAGCTAGGCGTAATATCGGAGCTCTTGAGTGGCATACTTGTAGATGCAGGCCAAGTGGGCGGCTTTACTATAAATTTTGAGACGGCTAATGAAGAAGCCGTACGGTTCATAGGAGAGGCTTCACAAGTAGTAGATCAGAAGATGAAAGAAGAGTTCTCCAAAGTGCCTGAACTGCCAGTAATACCCGTCAGATTTGCCTAGCAGGAGGTTACGCTTGCCTTAGAGACCAGCTACGGTAGGCAAACTGCACAACAATTAATTTTTGACAGCATAATTTTTCGCCGTGCTTCCATAAATCTTATGGTAACGATATTTGCTGTTCACCACTAATAGGAATACTTCGATAAAGGAGAGAGAGAACTCCTCGCTAGCAACTGTCCAACACAACGTCTGTGCAATGAATATTCTGTGTTCACGGCTCGAATCACGGATTAACTTTATTATCAGTAATAAAGGAAAGACCGAGCATTACCAAGAGGTGGCTTGGCTGCTCGAGCTGGTTGAAAAAGACGAGCTGATCTTGAATGTTATCTCTGATAGGATCGAGTCTGTGCAATTTCTTGACGAATTTATAACAATAATAAAAGTACTGTATCCTCGTCTATCAGCGAAGTAAGGGATGACGTCGAACAAACGATCGAAGCAGTTGAGGTGTCGCTTTCAGGATTGCACGACGCAATACCTAAGGTGTCGACGCAGCTTTTGCCGGATTTGAGGCAGGAGATCGAACCAGCGGTCAGTTCCGAGGTGTCCGCCGAACTTGCACGAGGGAAAACAAATATGGCAAATTTTACGGCAAATGAGGCAACCGTTACGGGGGAAACAGAAAAGGAAGAAGATGGAAGGAGAGACCGGAAGGAGCAAGACGAAAGTATGACCGCATAGGTGCAAATTATTTTGTTAGCTAGGCAAGATAGATTTACACATAAGTAATTCAAACCAAGAGTCCAATCTGGCTTGAACTGTATTTATGAGTCTCGCACCACAGGAACTAGAAAATAGCGCTAGCAAGTATGCAGCCGAGGCAATCAGGCTGGACTCTCAGGGCTCAAGGGGAATGGCAATTAATTCATATCAGCGGGCTATAGAGGCGCTGGTCAAGCTCGTTCAGATATATCCTGATTACAAGCTAAACAAAGTGTACATGGAGAGAGCCAATGCCTATCAGAATAGGATCAAGGCTCTTCAGATGTCTCACGGTCTAGAAGAAGAGAAATTGGCACCAACCCAAATTGATAATATTAAACTAGATCCTCCAAACGGGCATGGAAGGAAGCATTCCACTGCGTCTTCTTCTTCTTCTACTTCAGCCAAGTCTAGCGGAAACGTGGAAACACTCAAGGCCGACTTTGACGACTTGGTTATGAAGGAAAAGCCCAAGGTGAGCTGGAAGGAAGTCATAGGGCTTGAAGATGCCAAGAGGGCAATTCGCGAATCTATCGTTTACCCGACAAAGAGAGCAGATTTGTTCCCGCTTGGTTGGCCCAGGGGCATACTACTTTACGGCCCGCCGGGATGCGGCAAGACACTGCTTGCAGCTGCAGCCGCTGCAGAGATTGACGGCTACTTCATCAATGTCGATGCTGCATCAATGATGAGTAAGTGGCTAGGCGAGGCTGAAAAGAACATCTCAAAACTATTCAATATGGCTCGCAACCTAACTGAAAGCGAAGGAGTACCAGTTCTGTTGTTTATAGACGAGATCGATTCACTCCTCGGCACTCGCAACAGTGAAGTAGGTGGTGAAGTTAGGGTAAAGAACCAGTTCCTGACCGAGATGGATGGTATCAACGGCAAGAGCAAAGAATCTCAACTCTATGTCATAGGCGCAACCAACAAGCCTTGGAGCCTGGAGGTGGGGTTTCTGCGCAGGTTCCAAAAGAGGATCTATGTTACACTGCCAGGCAATGGGTCAAGGACTAACCTTTTCCTGCAGTATACAATCCCGCTAAATGTTGACGGGACGCTGAGGGTTGACGAGCTCGCCAAAATAAGTGAGGGCTACAGCGCAAGCGACATTAAGGATATTTGCCAGTCTGTTCAATTACGAGTCGTAAACGAATTATTTGAAAGCGGCAAGGCAATGGAGGACGGCACCAATCCAAGACCGATAAACATGACTGATTTTAGAGAAATTTTCAGAATCCGAAAGCCAAGTGTCAGCGTCGACATGATAAGGGCTTACATGCGGTGGAGCGACCAATTCAAGGCGCTTTAACGAAAGTTTTTTCTTCTTCTATTTCTAAACCTCTCAGTCACTTCTCAAATCTTTCTTTTTGCCACGTGTTAGGATTTACAGCCCTTCAGTTATAGACTTGCACTCTTCTGCCTCCTTGCTGTACTAAGTGATTAGTCTGGTCTCGACGGTTGAAGGGGGTTGTCTTTTATTCATAAAAGCTGCAGCCAATCTCAGATATCAGGTGTAATAATATATCTTTGGGTCTGAGTCCGTTTCAGCTTCTATCAGCGGAATGTAAAGGGGTAAACTCATCATGCGACATTGGGACAAGATTTAATCTCATAGCAGCAAGACATGAGCTGGTTATGCGTCGTCTTCGAGCCCGTGGGGTATAAATGCTTAGTTACGTAGGTAGAGCATGAGAGTGAAAAGACATGTGTGGATAGAGTCCCTGTTTCAACTTTCCGGCCTATGTTTTGCTGCATTTGGAATACAGGATCAGATCATTAATTTCATGAGGGATACTTTCTAATGTTTTATACAAAACACAGGTATTATATACAGATTAAGAATATACTACTCAGGATAGGCCTATTGCGATAAAAATATTCTTGGTCAGCTAATCTCCTTCTAGTTGTTGCCTGGTTGCTCGTAACCCTTTATATAACGAGTCCAATGGAAAAAAAGCCGCAAATGGTTTTTGAGGATATGCTGCCCATCGGGGCTTCGGTAGCGTCAATGGGGGTGGCAGCCGGGTTTGCTGCGTGGGTTGGAAGGCAACAAAGCGGAACCGAAAGCATGATGAAAATCTCATCTGCCGTCAAGACTGGCGCAATGGCCTTCCTAAGAAGGGAATTCAAGATAGTAATACCAGTGGCGATTGCACTTGCAATAATTATTAGTTTTGCTTCAAGCTTCTCAAATGGAGTCGCGTTCGCAGTGGGCGCTGCACTATCTGGCATCGCTGGTCTCATTTCGCTCAGGATCACGGTCAAGGCAGCTGTGAGAGCCGCGCACGCAACATCGAAGGGTCTCGGCCCTGCATTTGCCACTGCATTCAGGGGCGGAGCAACCGTCGGCTTGTCAGTGCCGGCAATGGCATTGATAGCGATTACTGCGCTCTACTTTGTGTATCCTGACCCATTGATGATTGCAGGAGTTGGTATTGGCGCAAGCCTCATAGCCTTATTCATCAGGGCTGGCGGAGGTATATTCACAAAGGCGGCAGACTTAGGAGCCGATCTTGTGGGGAAGGTCGAGGCAGGGATTCCGGAGGACGATCCAAGGAACCCAGCTACAATCGCAGATAATGTTGGCGATAACGTAGGCGATGCAGCCGGCATGGGATCTGACGTCTATGAATCATACATTGTCACAATACTTGCCGCCATGCTGCTTGGTGCACTTATAGCCCCAGGAAGCCTAGAAGCAATAGGCGGCGACAGATTCGGGCCGACATTGCTTCCGTTGCTGGGGTTAGAGGTGAACCCAATGGTGCTTTACCCGATGTTGATAGGGGCTTCAGGCCTGATAGCGTCAATAATTGGTGCCATAACAATAACTTCAAGAAGGATATCTGACCCAATGAACCCGCTCAATATTGCGTTTATCGTAAGCGCCGCAATGGCCATTGGACTCAACTTTTTCTTCACCACCTCGTTTCTAGGCTACAATATTTTGTCATATTCACTGTTTGCAACCACGGTGGTAGGGGTGATACTTGTGCCAGTAATACAAAGAATTACCGACTATTACACTAACTCTAAGTACAAGCCTGTGCAGGAGATTGCAGACTCGACGAAGTGGGGATATGCCTCAAACACACTCACGGGCATCATTATGGGCATGCAGTCAACAGGACCCTTTATGCTTGCCATAGTCATTGTACTTGGAGTTTCATATGCCATTACATATGGAGTGACGCAGGACCCGCTTATGGGAATCTATGGCACAGCGATGGCTGCAATGGCGATGCTAAGCCTTGCAGGGATCGTTCTTTGTATTGACGCATTTGGGCCAATAAGCGATAATGCCGGCGGTATTGTTGAAATGACTAACATGGGCGAAGATAATCGAACAATAACTGACAAGATAGACGCTGCTGGCAATACCACCAAGGCCA
This sequence comes from Nitrososphaera sp., assembly GCA_036373855.1. Classification (GTDB taxonomy): domain Archaea; phylum Thermoproteota; class Nitrososphaeria; order Nitrososphaerales; family Nitrososphaeraceae; genus Nitrososphaera. The sequence continues at coordinate 12,767 of DASUUX010000117.1, read as the reverse complement.
TAACAAAAGGGTTTGCAATCGCAAGCGCAGGCCTTGCTGCACTTGCCATTATACAGGCATTTCAGCTTGAGGCTGACAAGATATTCCCAGCAATGACGTTTGAATACTCGCTTTCAGATGTGAGGCTCGTAATTGGGCTCTTGGTAGGAGGCCTCATCCCATTCTTTGTAACAAGCCAGCTTATTGCAGGAGTCAGTAGATCAGCTTCAAAGATGGTTGACGAAGTGAGGCGCCAGTTTAGAGAAAAGCCAGGCATAATGGACCGCACGGAAACTCCAGACTATGCTAAATGCGTTGACATTGCAACGACTGCAAGCCTGAGAGAGCTGTGGAAGCCGGCTCTCGTCACAATAGCGGCTCCAATCGTAATAGGAGTGCTGTTAGGTCCAACTGCTGTTGCAGGCGTGCTCATGGGTGCGGTTGTAAGTGGCCTATTCCTTGCATACCATCTTGCAAACAGCGGAGGCGCATGGGACAACGCCAAGAAATACATCGAGATGCAAGGTAAGAAAAAGACTGAGGCTCATGCAATCGCAGTAGTAGGAGACCTGATTGGCGATCCATATAAGGACACGGCCGGGCCGGCACTTAATACTGTAATTAAGCTGCTCAACACTGTAGCAATAGTGTTTGTGCCAGTATTCATAGCAATATTGCCTCTGTAATCATACGCTTCGAAATCTGTGTTGGCCCAGCTCCTGCCGCGTGCAGGAAGATCATACTCTGTACAGCGGAAAAAGATACCAGCGTAGAGAGCTTTGACTGACTAGCTTGTCTAGCCAAAAACATAAACACAGGCTATACTATCGACATTCTCGCATAGATGAATTTTAGCACCAAGTTCGATTCCAAGGCAATCGAAAATAATGTTCGCGATTATCTAGAAAATATAGATTTAGAGAGTTACCTGGAGAGGGAGCTGGCGGGAAGAGAGCTTGTCGGCTACATCGAAGGCCCGCCTACAATGAATGGCGAGCCGCACGCAGGCCATCTCCGGGGCAGAATTATCAAAGATCTCTGGTATAGGTTTAACACTTTACAAAAAAAGAGAGTTATCTTCCGCGCCGGCTGGGACACCCAAGGTTTGCCTGTAGAACTACAGGCAGAAAAAGAGCTTGGGCTGACAGGCAGCAAGGTAGAAAATGTCGGCAAGGTTGGAGTGGAAAAAATTGTTGAAACCTGCAAGAAGATAGTATATTTGTACAACGAAAAGTGGGTTGCAGTCGACAAGCTGCTTGGCATGTCATTTGACTATGAAAAGGCTTACTGGACTTTCCATAATCAATACATAGAGCGAGAATGGCAGTATTTGAAGAAGGCATGGGAAAGCGGAGTACTGAAGGAGTGGTTCAGAGTAGTCGCCTACTGTCCATCATGCCAAACATCCCTTAGCAATGCTGAAGTGAATCAGGGATATGAAACTGTTGAAGACCCTTCATTTTACTATAAAGTCAAGCTAAGGGAAGAAGATGCGTACATGATAGTGTGGACGACAATGCCTTTTACAATCGTTACAGACGAAATGGTGGGAGCAAACCCCAAGGCTGATTATAATTACGTGCACATTAAAAATGACGAGCTGTGGATTGTCGGTGCCGATAGAATGAATGACCTCATGAAGGAGTTGCATATTGAAGATTTTACAGTTGAAAAAACGGTCAAGGGAAGTGAGCTTGATGGCCGATATTACGTCCACCCTTTGCTCCACATGATACCAAGTCTAGCAGAACTGGCAGCCAACGGATCGATTCACTTCGTGGTGACAGACGATTTTGTTGACACAGCTACGGGCAGTGGTCTTGTGCATCTGGCACCAGCAAATGGCGAGCAAGATTTTGAGATAGCGGCGAAAAGAAATGTTCCCATTTTTGTACCAATAGACGATAGAGTAATCTTTACAGAAAAGGCAGGGGCCTTCAATGGTCTTTTTGTCAGGGATGCTGATATTAAAGTGGTGGAGGCAATGAAGGAAGCTAAGGCATCAGTCAAGATAGGGAAGATTGAGCACCAATACCCAACGTGCTGGCGTTCTCATCACAAAGTAGTGTGGCTCGCCCGACGCGAATACTTCTATATTATTGAAAACTTGGGTGAGAAGCCACTGCGGGCTGCACAGAATGTAGAGTACTATTTTGATCCGCCAAAGAACCGATTTTTAGAAATCATTAGAGAGCGGCACCCTTGGTGTATATCAAGGGAACGGATTTGGGGTACCCCTCTTCCCATATGGTCATGCACTAACTGCTCTCACAAAGACTTGTTCTTCTCAAGAAGAGAGATCATGAGGAAGGCAGTGGACCTACCTGACGGCCCTGACTTTGAACTTCATCGGCCTTGGATTGATAGGATCAAAATAAAATGCGAAAAATGCGGAGCAATGATGCAGCGCGAGCCATTTGTCCTTGACACATGGCACAACAGCGGCGCTGCGCCCTACGCGTCGCTTACCGATCAGGAATACGCGGATCTGATCCCTGCCACCTTTTTGACAGAGGGTATCGACCAGACAAGAGGATGGGCCTACACTCTCTTGATGGAAAATGTCATCATGAAGCAATCAGATCTCCCACCATTCAAATCATTTCTTTTCCAGGGGCATGTCCTTGACGAAAAGGGTAATAAGATGAGCAAGAGCCTTGGCAACATTATCGAGGCTGACGCCCTTTTGAGTGAAAACCCAGTAGACCTTATAAGGTTGTACTTCATGTGGAAGTCTTCTCCTATTGAGTCGCTTAATTTTAGCCTTGACGAAATGAAGACTAGACCCTACCAAATACTAAGCACACTTCATAACCTACACGTTTACTTCAAGCAGAACAGCGAATTTGACCGGTTCAATCAAGAAAGGCACACACTGAACTGGGTAACTGATAATAACCTTCTTGGATTAACTGAAGTTTGGCTTCTCTCAAAACTGCAGATGTTAGTGGTAGAAGTAGGCGAAGCATTCGATCATTGCCGGTTCCACGAAGCTGCCAAAGCATTGGATGCATTTGTCATTAATCACCTGAGCCAAACCTATGTTCCAATTACGAGAAACATAATCTGGGATGACAGCCCTGAGAACCTTGACAAGCGACTTGCCGTGTATTCGGTGATAGGCCATGTTCTAATACAGCTGAACATAATGCTTCACCCGCTGTCTCCATTCATAACCGAGTACCTCTACGTCACCTGTTTCAACAGGAAAAAAAGCATCTTGCTTGAAAGCTGGCCGAAGCGAGATGAGAAATTAGTCAACTCTGAGGTTGAATCGGCGTTTGATGATATAAAAGAGATAGTCTCGCTTGCAAACGCAGCTAGGAACCTTGCTAACCTTAAACGACGCTGGCCCATAAAGGAAGTTATTATCTGCGGTCGAAATTTGAAGTCGCTTGACATGGAAGGAATCTCTGATGTACTCAAGAACCAACTTAATGCAGGCCAGTACAGGCTAGTGGAAATAGCCGCCAGCTCACAGCTTGAAAAGGTAGCTAACCTTCTTTATAGAAAGATGCCAATCTCTGTCAGCATATCACTTATTAGAAAGAATATTGCGCCAAGAGTCAAGGCAGACATCAATAGGGTTGCTCAAGCATTTGAGAGAGTTGACAAGCTCGAGCTCATCCGCACTTTGCAAAAGTCTGACGGCTACTTGCTTGCATACAACGGCAAGACAATCAGGCTGTCGTCTTCTGACGTAGAGGCCGCCTATAAAGCCTCAGATGGTTACTCCTGCTCTGAAAGAGATGGGCTTGTGGTATTCGTTTCTAGCATTCGCGATAAGGGCTTGATTGCTAAAGGCCTGCTAAGAGACCTCGCAAGACAGCTCCAACAGCTGCGCAAAGAGCGACAGTACAACCCAACTGACACAGTGGATGCTGCCTACGTTGCGGGACTAGCAGGAGAGGAAATTGCAAGCCTATCGGTCATGAAGGATGAACTGACCTACCTTGTACGGGTGAAGAATGTGATTTTATTAGAAGAAGGGGCGATGAACGTAAGCTACAAAGTTGTCGAGATTGATGGGAGGGAATTCAAAATATCTGTTCAATAAATTTGCGAAATAGTAGCCAATTTGCTGCTATGATGTAAAAATATTTCTTGTATATTTGCTCCCTCTTTAGGATTCAGCAAAGATATGCAAAACGACCACAATGATGCCACTGGAAAGTAAAAACTTTCATTTAATGCGTCAACAATTAGTACTGTTCTACTCTCCTCATGAATAATAGAAAAATTATTCTGATCATACTCTGCAGTTGACTAATGGCCTGATCACCTTACCAGCGGTATAAGCAGTAGACCAAGTTTTATGACGGGATAGGACATCCATAGTTGCCTGCAAGAGCAGAATATACATGCAGTCAGGGAGTGATGCATAGCCCTGCGAGCAAGCAATGCATTACCTCTCGGATGAATTGAGGAGGAAAAAGACAGATACCTCTATTTACAAGGAACATTTTGTGATTTGAGCGACAAAAAACCTAGGTTGATTCATGCCGCCGAACTTCCAACAGCATAACGACATGTCTTTACGTTTGAACAATTACGAGGCGGGATAAGGAGGGGTGGGAGCAATGAACTATTACCTCGTTCTGTCTTCAAAGCTAAATAAACGAAGAACAAAATATTAGCAGATTAATTAAATCTAAATAGATCCAATTATGCATAATAACTGAAATGGTCAAATTTGATGGTATAAAGGGACAGGAATTGCTCGATGTTGAGGAAAAGAAGGGGGAGCTTACCCTAATCTTCAAGGATAACCGCTACCTCTTTGTGAAGGTTCAAAATGGTCAGCTGATAGCAGACTCGGTGCCAGAATAACAACTATATTTCATTGCTTCTTAGTTTCCAGATACTTTTCATACATAGACAGAGCCGTTTCCTGCGTTATCGACTGTACAGAGCCTGGCCTCATAAGTCTTATCTTTTCTATTGCTTGCTCTGCAGTAAGATTCTCCTTTTTTATCAAATACGCTGCAAGCACCGCACCTGTCCTTCCCTTACCCGCAGCACAGTGAACCAATACTGCCTTACCGGTACGAATCTTCTCATCTATGTAATCCACTGTTTCATCCAGAACTTCCATGGTTGGGGCGCCATAATCCTCTACCGTTAGATGCAAGTAATCGATGTCGCCACCGTCAAACCATCTGGAAGGAAGAGAAACCTCTCTTACCGTGACAATAGACCTAATGCCTTTATCGATAACCCATTTAAACTCATCCTCTGTTACAGGGAGTCCGGAGCCGGCCAGCTTACCCTCTGTGACCCAACTAAAGTTGGTGGGCCTGTCGGATATCATGCCATGGAATCGCCTATAGGCATTGCCTATCTTTGTCAAGCAGCGATCCAAAGGCTGCTACACTTTATTAACGATGTCATCTTATCATTCTACTACTTGTTTTTGAGAGCAGTATTAATCTCAGATCGGGCTTTTAAAAGATCCACCTTTTAAACGGATAATAAAAATTGCAACAAGAACGGCTGTCTGAATCGGATAATTTTTGTTGGTAGATATATGATGCACATATACTACTTATACGGTTAGCTCCTAATGTTCTACGTATTCTCTTGTTCCAATTGAAGCCCCCTTGTCAAAGTATTGTTTATTAATAATACGCATAGAATGCAATATTACACAGATGCTTGAAGCAAAATGCCCCGATTGCGGCAAGAAAGCAGAGGTGAATGATGAGATGACGGAAGTAAAATGCAGACATTGTGGATTCTTTACATCATATGATGACTACATTGAAATAATGAAGGACAAGGCGGTTGATATTTCAGACAACTTTCAGATGAGCTGGGACAGAAACCCTTTTTGATTACCATGTTAAACCTTTCTCGCTACAGTCCATATGCCCACCACAATTTAGACAGACCATATGGCAGGGCTGCATATGCTTCATTTCAAACCCGCAGCGAGGGCAATCAATAACTTCTGGGTATTCTTCCAACACCAGTCAATTCTCAAGAATGACTTTTAACTGTTTTAGCCATCCGGGCTCTGAATTGTTGTAGGCATATCATATAGTGATTAATTTGATATTCAATTGCTCCTGCTCGTCCTTTAAGATTCAAATTGAAATAGTTGATATTTTCACAAATTGCTGATATTCTATTTCATTGGAAAAACGACGTCCGTCTATCAATACCACGACCAGTACAAGAGAGCAGCAGTTTTAGCCAAAGATTAATTAAACCTAGGCTATGCCTGATGTTCTAGTTTGGCTCAGTTCAAACTGATAGTCTCAGACAGAAAGGGGAGGACCATTGCACAAGAGCTCAAAGATAGGACAGCCCAGCCGCTTTTGGGGGCAAAGGTAGGCAGCATTATCGATTCTTCTATTGTTGGAGTAGCTGGAGGGAAGCTAAAGATAACTGGAGGCAGCGACAGGTCTGGCACTCCAATGCGGCCTGATGTCCACGGTGGTGTCAAAAAGTATGTACTGCTTTCAACAGGTGTTGGTAATAGGAGTGAAGCTAGAGTCAGAAAGCTGGTAAGAGGGAACATGGTGACAGAAGAAATTTATCAGCTCAACTCTATGCTGATTGAAGGGACATTGCCGGAAAAACAAGAAGCTGTCGAAAGCACCGGAACAGAAACAGAGCCAGCAAATAAAAAGCGTTAGCGTTAGTTCCGTACCTTAATATCTCCGGAATTTTACGATACTAATTGTTGCATTGGAAAGAGACCCTGCCAGATTGGTATATCAATGAATATGGATACCAGCCATCCGTTAACATTGGCACTTCAGGCCACGTTGACCATGGCAAGACGACTCTTGTCGAAGCCATCACAGGAGTCTGGACCAGCGCTCATAGCGAAGAGCTTAGAAGGGGCATTACGATCAAGATCGGCTATGCCGATGCCGCATTTTACAAATGTCCTCAATGCCCCACACCTGTATGCTATAGTACTCAACCCCAATGCACTAACTGCGGAGGAAAAAGTGAACTTCTCCGGGTAGTGAGTTTTGTCGATTCGCCAGGCCACGAAAGCTTAATGGCAAATATGCTCTCCGGAGCAGCCTTAATGGATGGGGCAATTTTGGTGATGGCGGCTAACGAAAACGTGCCGCAGCCGCAGACAAGGGAGCACCTACTTGCTCTCTCTGTCCTTGGCATACAGCAGATCGTTCTTGTACAGAACAAAGCAGACCTTGCGGAATACGAAGAAGCACTTGACAATTATAGGCAGATCAAAGACTTCGTCGGTGGAAGCATTGCAGAAAAGGCCCCAATAATCCCAGTGTCAGCCCAGCATAAGCTGAACATTGATGCGCTCATCGAAGCCATCGAAAAAACTATCAAAACCCCGGCACGAATAAAGAACGCTGAACCTATAATGCATGTGTTGCGTTCATTTGATGTCAACAAACCTGGAAGCCCAATCAAGCAGGTCAAAGGAGGGATCATCGGCGGCGCGTTAGTACAGGGTCAGCTAAATATTGCAGATGAAATTGAGATCCGTCCTGGAGTCTTGGATGAAAAAAAGGGCAAGTATGATCCGATTACTTCTCAAGTATCAACACTTGGTACTGGTGCCGGTCTTGTCAAGTCCGTCAGGCCGGGAGGGCTTGTTGCAATAGGCACCAAGCTTGACCCCACATTTACAAAAAGCGACTCACTCATTGGCTCTGTGGTGGGCAAACCAGGGAAGCTTCCAAGAGATGTAGAAGATATTACGGTAGATGTAGTCCTTTTCGATACTGCAGTCGGCACTGCTGAAATGGTCAAGGTCGAACCTCTTAAAGCAAAAGAGCCAATCAGACTCAACATCGGCACCGCAGCGGCCAGTGGCTATGTTACTAACGTGAGGGACAGCAAGGTGGAAGTAAAGCTGAAAAAACCAGTATGCTTGATGCCCAAGAGCAGAGTCGCTATCAGCAGGAGAATAGCTGAAAGATGGCGTCTGATTGGCTCAGGAATAGCCGCCTAGACTATGCAAGTTCTATGTGACACTAGTTTTTTGATGGTCCTTGTTTCAAAACCCATTAAGCGGATTGGAAAGATCGAGTCACAGCTTGGCAGACTTGACTTCCTTATCCCTGATATAGTAGAAGGAGAGCTAGAGAGGCTGGCTCAAAATGCAAGTCCCAAGAGGTCCCGTCTTGCAAAAACGGCGCTTGAACTCGCAAGAGCAAAGTTCAAAACAGTAGCTATTGCACCCGCGAAACACGTCGACGACTCCATAATTGAGTATGCGATGGCTCAAAAGTGTGCAGTAGCCACGATAGACACCAACCTGCGCCGCAGGCTCATAGCCAATCAAGTTCTAGTATTGAGCCTCAGCAAGGATAATTTCATTGTAGCAAATCCAAAAATCAACCCCAGGGATCACCTTTAAATAAAATTCTTGGCGCCAAGATATACTAGGAGTGGTAGTGGTATCCTAGAGTTTAACGGAGTTAGATTTCATTGGCTGGGCCATGATGGCTACAAACTGACAGTCGGGGACGAGACTATTATTTACATCGATCCTTACCAGATATCCGACTCCCATCATAACAAAAATGATGCTGACATTATCCTTATATCTCACAATCATTTTGACCATCTGAGTATAGACGACCTTAGGCACCTCATAGGCAATAATACCACGATTGTGGCCGCCAAGGAGTGCATTCAGCAGCTAAAGAATGTCAGAGTAGCAGAAACGAAAGGAATTGCACCGGGGGATAAGCTCACGGTTCAAGACATCCCAATAGAGACAGTGGCAGCATACAATATCAACAAGCATTTCCACCCAAAAGCAGATGGAAAGGTCGGTTTTATAATCACTTTAAACAAGATGCGCATATACCATACTGGCGATACTGACGATATTCCAGAAATGAGTGCCACCGAACCAGACGTAGCGCTGGTACCGATATCGGGAACCTACGTTATGACTGCAGAGGAAGCAGCTAAAGCAGTAAACGAAAAGATAAAGCCAAAAAAACTAGCAATTCCCATGCATTATGGTTCAATAGTAGGTACCGAAAAAGATGCAGTCAAATTTAAGCAGCTTGTAACGACCTGCCCTGTTCAAATTTTGAACAGGGAGTAAAGATGCAGAGGGACAGTTATTAGAGATTTTGTTCATCACTCAATCCAGATCTGCCATAAGAAAAGGAAAAAGGAACAAGCAGGAAGATTTTCACTAATAACAAAATCAATTACTCTTTAGTTCAATCATGAGAATTAATTTTCTCCAATCTCTTATATTAGAAAACCTCAGAATCTAAACATCAAATATTTGCGATTGCAGTGTCTTCGGTTTCAATATCCCTTCGTCCGTAGTGATAAACAGTTAGTAAACTTGATCATATCTAAGCGCCACTCTACTGTGCATCCACATGTAAAGACCCTCTTTTCATTACTATTGTTATTTATGTAATGCCACCTGCTGTTGTTGTTGTTGTTGTTGGTCCTGTTCTTCATTGTTGGTTGCCATATCATCATAAGGAGTAGTAAGCAACTTGTTAGTCTCTTTAAATAGAGTTAGAAATTGTCTGCCTCTGTCCGTGATAGCATATTTTCTAACCTGAGGAAGGTAAATCAACAAGCCTTCCTCTGTCAGAAAGGCAGTGTAATCAGTTACCTGCTTGAAATTGAGGATCGCCTGATACATGATTTTAGAGCGTGTAAGCGCTTGGCGTTCTACAGCTTGAAGAATCAAGCCAATAATCTCTGTGCTACCTCTAGTTTTCAGACTTTTCCACCACCTTTGCAATGTCTGTAAATTTCCCTGCTTTTGTACTTGCAACCTTATCTTCTAAATCATGAGTTATAGTAACAATCGTCCAATATATGAAAGAACGACCATGCATAATATCTCTAGATCTTGCTATCCATTCGTTATGAAGCAAAAAATCAATCCACATTCTGAAAAGAGGGCCGTCATCCTGAAATTTCTGAAGAAAAGTTTGTTTATTATCACGATTTTGAAGACATCTCGATGGATATACTGCTTGTTTGGGGCCTAATTTTAGATGCCGAAAAGTATCAAATACATCATATTCATTCTTAGAGGATACTTTGTCATTTCGCTCAATGTCTACCAGCATTCTAGGAAATCGCATCATGTTTCTCGAGATGACGGTAGTTTATCTTATAAATAAAGCTAGACCTAACATCTACTAGAAGGCATTCTTTACTTTTTTTATAAAATAGGATGTCAGTTTCGGTCGAAATGTGAGAAGAGCATTATTTCATTAGAACTCACTTCTATGCGTTTAATGATTTAAGAACTAAAGAATCAATAGCTTGTGCGCTTAATGCAAGAATATCCCTCTACTTTGCAAAGCAGAAGCACATCTGCATTCCTAGTATTTGATCATCTTTCACCGAGTTATTGAACGCGCTACTGTCCTCCCTATTTCATTTCTCTTATTCCTAATTATCTCTACTGTTTCTGCAAACTTGACATGCTCCACTCCGGGCAAAGAGTGAATGCCTATCATCATATCATGTATCTCAGTAGTCGTTTTAAAGTAGACCAATACTGCCAACATTACGGCACCATCAATCTTCACGGTGATAGAAAGGATATAGTTTGGGTACTTTGTAAAGATTCTACCAATAATTTCCTTGCTAGCTCCATTTCCAACAACTACAGTGATTTCACCAATCCGAAAACCTTGCTTCTTAAGATCAATTTCATACCGTCTTGTCAAGATGGTATTTTCCAAATATCTCCTTCTTCTCTGAACGGTAGAAAGAGGAGCTTTGTGCCTTTTTGATATGTGAGTAGAGGAGATAAAGGCGTCATGTAGTAGTTCTTCAATAATCTTCGCATCGAGGGATCCTGAAAACAATTTATGCCGTTGCGTGCTCTTATTGTTTCCGTTATTGCCGTTGTTGTGCTGCTGCCTTTTCTTCAACTCGATATGTCTTTCCAATATCCATGCACCAAATCATTCATTTAAATGATGTGTTGTGATGATCGTCGCTTAGGAACATTTTACATTGTGCATCTATTAGAATTGTATATTGATCTGCATTCTCATTATGTCACGCGTGATCTATCATTGAAACTATTATCCTCCTTGGGTCATGTGCAGAAAAAAATGGAATATAATATCGCAGCGGTTTATAATATTAAGAGGCCGACGGAATGACAAATCATTTACAGACTTCATCCCACTCATGCTTTGATTACAACCTTACAACGCATAATCTTCAACACATCCTTCAACTTGCTCCAATAGTCTAACAGTATATGATAGATAGCATAGAGACAGGCTCCTGCCAGTCTGTAATTAATTAGCTAATTAATCAAGGCCCTCTTTCTTGCGACGGATCTCTTGCTGATCAGCTCCATTTTCTGGTGATGCATTTTCAAGGACTTGTGCCTCTTCCTTTTCTGTCTGAACCGGAACATTGAATTTTTCATTATGCTCAACTACTCTTTCCGCAGACTTTTTCGGGTCATCGTTGGGTGTATCACTCATCTGACTAAGGCCTTGACTTTATGGTAAAAATAGGTTATAGGAGGAATGTACCATTCAAAAGGCATTGTTATTTTCCATGTAATGACAAAGCGTAATTGTACATTGTAAGGTTTGACATGTCACTGAATCTTAACGATATATTCATTTATGCGGGCCATGAACTCTAAGTCTCACTTACATACCAAATCTTGAACAACAGTTATTCGATTGACCTGATATTACATGACGACCGGATTTTGAACTATATTTTCTAATTGACGGTTTTCTTTTTTATTCTGTCCAGTCATCCTACTATCAGCTATTTATGCTACCAAAAAATCTGGTCACATTCACAATGGCCGCCGAATCTTGTAGTTCTCCCGCATTTTGGACATACGATAGGAGGTTGAACATTTTCTTCTTGCTCCTCCATCTCTGGCCTCTTTAGGCTCGCTGCTACCACCAATAACTATTCATGACATATGATTTAGTATTACTGTCTACCACCCATTGCTTTAGGATGCAATGACACGGTTATCTTCTATTGCATCTCGCTAAAAGCTAATTTTTCTGGACACCACCCAGTAGGATGTATTGTCACTGTGGGTTGACTAGACGTATATTGAAAAGAGAACAAATCCCTACCAGCTATGATCAAGCTGCGAATAGAGCTAGAGTACAGAGTCAGCGTCAATAAGATATGCAAACGAGACTATCAAGCTCTATTGCAGCGGCCGAGTCCAGCTTCTTCTTATGATTGCAGACTAAATAGCAAAAATATATTCCGCCTTTACATGTCATGCATATGTATAGCAAAAAAGGAGTGGAGCAAAAGAAATAGAGAGGATCCTATGTTGGTCTATGTTCTTCTATTAGCCGCCGCCGCCGCCTCCAAATATGCCTTCTAATATTCCGCCGCCTTCACCTTCGGTGCCGCCTGTCGTCATATTAGTGGCACCTTCTGTAGTGCCAGTCATGTTACCTTCTGTAGTGCCGGCAGCGGCTCCTAATGCACTGAGGGCTAGATCCAAGTGCATTAGCGCACCCTGAGTGTCATTGTTCTGCAATGCCATGCGTGCTTCTTCTAAATGCAGTCTTACCTCTGATTGATTTTCTCCTGCTGCACCAGTAGTAGTGGCATTAGTGGTAGCATTTCCGCCTTCTGCAGCACCGCCCATTGTTGTTGTGGCATTGTCAGTAGCAGCACCGCCGTCTGTGGCTCCACCTGTCATGTTCTGTTGTTGTGCAATTGCCGGCTGTTGGTAGCTGCTAATCAATGATAGTCCTGACAGCAAGAATGCTGCAGTAACTATGGCCCCTACCATAGGGAGAGCAGCTGTTGCTTTGGTTCTATCTTTCTTG
>DASUUX010000116.1:0-6036 GCA_036373855.1 Nitrososphaera sp. | reverse complement strand
ATTGTTGCCACCTACTCCTGTCGGAAGCATATAGATTAGAGAGGCGCCCCGCTTGAGCGCCTTGATGGCATCCTTGAACTTTGTCATAACGTCGCTTTTGACGTCTGGGCCGACCTTCCTTATTCTGGGAGCAAAATAGACATATGAGGCATTGCTTATCGCAATGTCAATAGGCTGTAGATCAAGGAGAGGTTCATCTTCCATAAGCGAGCTTACGTTTGGATATGTCCTTGCTATATCCGGCTTGAGCAAGATAGCCATCCTCACCGATTCATCGATTAATGAAACCTTGGAGCCGTTTATGGCTATCGAGGAAGCTATTCTATACCCTTCAGTGCTCAAGCCATATACCGCAACAGAAGCGGTAGAGGAGGAAGAAGAAGAAGTTGTGGCACTCAAAGTGTAGAGTAAGCTCCCCCTTTCATCCCTCCGTATATACCCCACGTGGTCTACAAAAGGTTTTTCCAATGGCTTTTCAGCTACATTGTATATTTGAAGATCTGGTTTGACATTTTGACGCCAAAGCAGGTGATGTTTTTCAAGCGTGCCGTCACCTTGCTGCACAATTCTGGTCATGAGGTTCTTTGCACCTCAAGAAAATACAGAGAAGCAGTTGAACTTGCTAGAATTAAAAAGCTCGATCTTACATTCGTAGGAAGCCACGGCGGAGCTGATAGATACAATAAGCTGCGTGAAGGCGCTCGCAGGACGTACGAGCTGGCAGAAGTTGTAAAGCAATTTGGGCCAGACGTGGCAGTCACCTTTTCATCACCAGAAGGCTCACGCGTAGCTTTTGGCCTTGGAATCAGGCATATTGGCTTTAACGACTCGCCTCATGCAGAAGCTGTTGCAAAGCTTACGATACCCCTCACAGGAAAGCTATATTGTCCTTGGGTGATACCACACTCTGCATGGTCAGGTTACGGCATAGCAAAGAAGAACATTGTACACTACAGGGCGCTTGATCCGGCGGCGTGGCTCAAGCACCATGATAATGACATACCGGAAGTTAAGCAGGATAAAAAGATGATCCTTCTTCGACTCGAGGAAAGCAAGGCATCATACATTGCAGACAAGAAGGTTAGTGCTACAAAAATGATCGATAACTTTGTAGACGAATTATGTCAATCAGCCAACATTGTAGTACTCTGCAGATACGAAGACCAGATAGCAGAAGTGGAGTCACGCTATGGCGACAAGGTGCAGGTGCTAAGAGATGTAGTTGACGGCATCACCCTCATAAAATCTACACAGCTTTTTGTCGGAGCAGGCGGCACAATGACTGCCGAGGCAGCGCTCCTAGGCAAGCCTACAATATCGATAGCACCTATCCAATTTTACGTTGACAAATACCTTGTCAAATCAGGGTTAGTCAAGAGAGCAATCAACTCCAGATCGCTTGTAAGGCTTGGAATGAAAATGATCTCTGACGAACGGTACATACAGACGCAAAAGAAAAGGGCAACGCGGATCCTTGGAAGGATGGAAGACCCCACAGAGAGGATGATTAATGCCTTAAGATTATAAGTATGTCCCAAATAGTTGAATTTACGCCCGGAAGCCCGGTGGAGGAAAAAATTTCTTTTTCCGCTGAATGTAGTGGCCAAGCATGGGGGCCTTTGGAGCCCTCGACCCCAGTTCGAATCTGGGCCGGGCTATCATGATTAAATAACAATGCAAATGCAGATAGTGCAAATGGTGTCATGGGCAAGAAGAAGATCTATGTGACAAGAAGGATACTAGAGCCTGCCCTTTCCATTCTCTCGAGGGAATGCCAAATAACGCTGAACAAAAAGCCCCGCCCTCCAAGCAGGGAAGAGATATTGAAATATGTTGCTGGCAAGGCGGGCATCCTATGTATGCTGACGGACAGGATTGATGCAGAGGTGATGGACAAAGCAGGTTCAAACCTTAAAGTCATCAGCTCCTACAGCACAGGCTTTGAGCATATTGATGTCAAGGAAGCGACGGCAAGGGGTATCCATGTTACCTATACGGCGGATATCCTTGCTGAAGCAACAGCAGATTTGGCATTTGGCCTTATCCTTGCATGCGCACGCAATATTGTAAGTGCAGATGACTATACCAGGAACAAAAAGTGGAAGATTGCATGGAGTCCAGACCTGATGCTTGGATATAATGTCCACGGCAGTACCCTCGGCATAATTGGGCTTGGCAGGATAGGATCGGCAGTAGCGCGTAGAGCAAGAGGATTTAATATGAAAGTCCTCTACTATAATCGCAAGAGGAACCAACAGCTCGAATCAGAGCTCAAAGTGACATATGCAGCGCTTGACGAGCTGCTTGCTCAGAGCGACTTTGTGTCAATACACACAACTCTGAATAGCGCCAGCAACCAATTGATAGACAGGACAAAACTAAGATTAATGAAGAAAACTGCATTCTTGATAAATACGGCAAGAGGACAGGTCGTAAAAGAAGTCGATCTTGTCAGGGCCCTCGAGCGCAACCAAATTGCGGGTGCTGGTCTAGATGTATTTGAAACTGAACCTCTGCCACGGTCAAATCCACTTTTGAAAATGAAAAATGTGGTATTACTGCCGCATATTGGAAGCGCCACATATCAGACACGCTCCAAGATGGCCGAAGTTGCAGCAAGAAACTTGCTTGATGTTCTAGTAGAAAAAAAAGAGCCCAATCCTAAGTTTCTGGTAAACCCAAGAGCAAATGAAGTACCTCCATTTTAAGATCATTTTGCTGGCTTACAGGGATCTCTCTCTTTCTTCATTACTTCTTTGACTCCCACTCTTTCTTCTTTCTATCATATTCTGCACGGCTGTATGCCGGCCTAGCAGGATGACCCATTACCACAGTATCAGGCAAGACATCCTTTGTCACAACTGAAGCCATTGCAACCACGCTGTTCCTCCCTACTCGAATACCCGGTTTGAAGACAGACCTTCCGCCTATTATGACACCATCCTCCACTATTACCCCGGCCATCTTGGGGCTCATCGGATAAGGATCGTTTGTGAATGCCGCTGCCGGCCCAATGAAAACATTCTTGCCAATTACTGTGAGAGGTGGAATGTAAACTGACCCCTCAATTCTGGTATTGTCGCCTATCTTGACCTTGTAATCGACATGCGTCAGTGAACCTATCATGACATTGTCTCCTATTTCAGTTTCTTTTCCCACGTATGCAAAGTGCCATACCTTGACGTTCTTCCCGATCTTGGCACTCTTGTCAACATAGTTTGTCACGCCCGGCAATGCGGTATAGTTGTTGCTCATTCCTTCACAAATGCCATGGATTTCCTTGCCTTATAACTTTGTCAGGGATCTTATTTTGCCATTTCCTCAGAAACTCAATGTCTCGGGCCTTTTGCCTTTCTCTAAGCTCGTCCGGCAGCATGACAGGTATCTCATCAATTATGGGATAGTAGCGATTGCACTTTGTGCAAAATAGAATTCCCTCTTTCACGATCTGACCTTCTGAAACGATCTGGAAAAGCTCTAGCGGATAGTGTTTGTCTATGGGACATGCAAGGATATCAAGCATAGACCTGTTCATTTCAGATCCAAATACACAGGCGAGCCGGTATTGCTTGACAGTATAGCTGCCTCTGCCACCTTTGTCACATTTGTTGCGTCTGTAGCAGTCACGACTATCTTTGCCTTACCTTCTATGGATTCAACAAAATTCTTTAGCTCTAATGTTAGCGGCTCTTGGAACTTCCGGCGCGGTATTATGGTAGCTTCGGCATGGTCTATTCTGATCTCCTGTGTTAAAAAATCACCGGAAATGATGCCGTCAGTGCATACAGCGCTAAAAGTCCTCACCTTTTTTGGAGTGAGCCAGTTGGATGCGATGATGGCCACTTTTTGCTCCTCGAAACCAAGCATGATGGTTGCAAAGTCCTCATGTGCATGAAAGCGTTTACCAGCACGTGCAAATATGACGTGCGGAGGGCTCCCAAAGAGAAATATTGCCGCATCAATGTCATGCACCGATGTATCATATATTATCCCTACATCTGTGATATGTGGCGGCATCCTGTTTTCCCTGTGGAACTCGATCATCATGGGATCGCCATACGTCTTGTCCTCTATGAGCTTGCGCGTGTCGCTAACAGCAGGGTTAAACCGCTCGACGTAGCCAGATGTCAGAATTAGCTTTTTCTTTTCCGCCATCTGTGTCATTTCTTCACATTCTTTGGAAGAGAATGACATCGGCTTTTCAACAAATATGTTGATGCTATGTTGCATAACCTTCTTGGCCACAACTGCGTGTGTGTTTGTAGGCGTACACACTAGGCAGCCGTCAAGCCGTTCCTTTTCCAACATCTCGTCGATTGCAGAATATGCCTGTGCGCCATGTCTGCTTGCAATCTCCTTAGCCCTTGCAAGGTCAAGATCGCATACTGCGGCCAGGCAGTCAAGCTCCCTCAACACTCTTGCATGATTCTTGCCCCATCCGCCAACACCTATAACGGCAATTCTAGTGTTACTGCGGGTAGTGCCTACCATACAGAGGTCAACCACCCCATGTATTCTTTGGCGTCGGCAGACACTATCCTGGCATACATTTCACGGAGACTACTTGTAAATGAGCCTTCCTTTCCGCTGCCTACAGGGTGGCCATCTATACTGGTCACTGGGACTATTTCTGCTGCAGTGCCAGTAAGGAATATTTCATCAGCCAGATACAGTTCAGTCCTCGCTATCTGGCGCTCGATGACGTCATAGCCCAAGTCCTTTGCTATTGTCGTGACAGTTTCACGAGTTATCCCTTCAAGGGCTGAATCGGCGAAATATGGGGTATAGATCTTGCTGTGCCGGACAACAAAAATGTTTTCGCCAGAAGCCTCACTTACATTGCCGTACAAGTCAAGCAGAATCGATTCGTCATAACCGTTGCGCTTGCTCTCCTGTGTTGCCAGAATCGAATTGAGGTAGTTGCCTGCAGCTTTGGCAAGTGGAGGGGTCATGCTGTCATGTATGCGCCTCCACGAAGAGACACATGCCCTGATGCCTTCACCCTTAAAGTATTTTGCAAACGGGAACGTGATTATAACAGTATGAGTCGGCGAGTCCTTTGTCACATTAAGGTCAATACCGTGTAGGCCTACAAACGTCAATGGGCGGATATAGCACGACTCTTTAACCTTGTTCGCTTGCAACAGCTCGACTGTAGCATTTGCAAGTTCCCGGGCAGAATATTTGAGCGAAATTGAGTAAACCCGGGAAGAGCGGTGAAGTCGCTTCAGGTGGTCTTCCAGCCGGAAAATGTAGATGTTGTTCTTGGCTGCATAGGCACGTATACCTTCAAAGACAGCTGTGCCGTAATGGAGGGCGTGGGTATAGATTGGAACTTTGGCGTCTTCCCATTTCACGAGCTTGCCATCAAACCAGACAAACTCGCCGCCTTTTTCCTTCATGTATGAAGCCACAATCCCTCGCGGGCTTATAAAAATCTTGAACTACTTATTGTAGCCTTCCTTGGGGAATTTCATACCCATCACCCTCGTCGTGCTATCTTCCATTCTTGCAAACTTGTCCACAATGTTCCAGTTCTTCTTGATGATTTCTGCTACTGCTTCAGGTACTTTTCTGCGCCATTCTTCGTCTCTGTCACCTTCAACCACCTGCCGATAGAGCTTTGCCCTGATCGATGATGCGGAAACTTCAAGCCTGTCAGCTTTGAGTGGGTTGAGTCTGTATGCCTTGAGCATAAGCCGCTCGGCCTTGTCGCCAGTGTATGATACGAACTTTTCCTCATTTATCTGTGTAATTATATGGTTGCGGAGTTCCCATGACCGTGACGAAAGAAGCGGCGGCATGTACTTGCTGTACGGCGCGTAGAAGGTATAATCTGGAAGCACTGCGACAGAGTTACCAAAGACAGATTCAACCATCTGCTTGCGCAGCTGGTACGAAAACGGAAGGCTCTTTGTGTTTACCTCCTGCCCGTCTTTAATAAAGCGCACTGGGAAAATGTAGACGCGATAGTCCTTTTTGAGCCTCGAGATTATTGATTTGTGAGCATTAGTCATCGGGTTTAGATGCACAAGA
>DASUUX010000115.1:0-7653 GCA_036373855.1 Nitrososphaera sp. | reverse complement strand
AAAGAAAACGGCCTATACTCTGACGAAATACTGACCAAGATTGCAAACAACTATGGTTCTGTCCGCGGCCTACCTGAGATTCCTGAGTGGATGCAGCAGATATTTGTGACTGCAATCGACATCCACTGGACGGATCATGTGATGGCGCAGGCCGTGTGGCAGAAATGGATCAGTAACGCCATTGCAAAAACTATCAATATGCCTGGAGACGTGACAGCAGAAGACGTCAAATGCGCATACCTGCTATCTCATGAGCTTGGATTGAAAGGTGTTACCGTTTTTAGAGATGGCTCTCGTCACGAACAGGTGCTTCATATTACTGGCCAGAACACCGGCGAAAGGGCGTTTGCTGTTACGCCTAGCAAGTACGTAACCGATTATGTCCTCAACAATATTAAAGAACCCTATGTTCTAGAGCAGATGCAAAAGATATTCAAAGAATCAGACATGGAAGACGAAAAGCCTGCAGCAGCAGTGACGGTTATTCCACCTCAAGAAGGTCTGTCTGCAGCAAAGAAGTCTGCTTCGATGTCTGCCATCATGCAGCATACTGACATGCAAGAGGATCGGTGCCCAACGTGCAGTGCCCGGCTGATAATCACCGAAGGCTGTAATATGTGCATCGAATGTGGCTTTAGTGGCTGTGGATCCGGCTAGGCGCCCATCTACTACTACTACCACCGCCACCACCCATTTTACATATCTGACTCACAAATTATAGTCCTGGGTATTACGACGGTTCTAACCTGGATGGGAGGTAAGGTAAATGGCAGACATGGTGAAAGTTGTCACCGAGACAATCCGGATCGATGAGAGCGTCACGACGACATTGTCCTCCATTCGTTGCAGAAACTGTAACCGCGAACTCGCACCAAGTGCAGATATCAAGTATTGCAGTGACTGCAGCGTGTACTACGTAGGAAAGTGGCGTATACGGTAGCCTCAATCCCCACTCTTTTTTTCACTTTATCTTATTTGATAATTAAAACGCTTTCTCTTATAGCTGTTGCCATCTATCCCTCCGAGATGAGTCCGCTTGTTACAGCAGAAGAATGAGCTTGTGATGCGACAGAACCTCTAAGAATAGAGTTTAAATTCTGGCTTTGTGCATATTACTAGTGAAATGTCAAGCGTCAGAATCAATGAGAGTCCTAACCACTTTATAGTATTGGACGCAATTGGACGGGGACTAAAGTCTTTTGACAAAATTGCCAAGGTTACCAGGCTGGACAAGGCCCAAGTTGAGCTAATCCTAAATGATCTGATTGAACAAAGGCTTGTTATTCGCACTGAAAAGAAAGGCTTCCTTGGAAGAACTAAGGTAGAGCTGACCCTCAGCCACACTGGGCTTCAGCTGCTCAATTCCAAAAAGCAGGAACTAGAGAAGCAAATGCAGCAGATCCAACAATGGCAAAGCAATGGCCAGACGCAGCAGCTTCAAAGCTACATGGACAATAACCGTATGTGGATGCCGATGATGCTGTTCTCCGGCATCATGAATGCCATGTTCTTTATGTCCATGATATCGATGTTGGGGATGGCAATGACTCCTGCCGAGAGTGGTCTTGCAGGCGGCGAAGGAGCTGGAACAGCCGCAGATTCAGGCGAATCCGCAGGAGCCGAAGACGGCGGTGCCGGAGCAGATAGCGGTGGTGGCGCTGATTTCGGCGGCGACTTTGGAGGTGGAGATTTTAGTTTCTAGCCTCTTCCAATTTTTTGACTATTTGCTTCTTGTTTGAATAATGCCTAGCTGCAAGCACAGTCAGAAATACTGCAGTTGAGACAAGTACTATTGTTCCTGCAGGCGCCAGATTTGCAGCATATGAAATTGCGATACCTGTCACTACTGAAAATATTGATATTGATACCGATATGAGCGCCGTTTTTCTGAATCCCTTGTTAAACAAGAGCGCAGTAACATTTGGGATCACCAAAAGTGACGAGACAAGTAAGATCCCCACAAGCCTCATCGATACAATGACTGCCACACTTGCAAGAATTATGAAAAGGTAGTTTAGCTTTGAGATTGGCAGGCCGCTAACCCGCGCCTGCTCTTCATCAAAAGTGATGTACATCAGTTGCCGATAGAGCAGGATGATTATGGACAGAATTATGCCAGTCATTGCCAATATCGCAAGGGTGTCCTCTACGCTGACAAGCATGATGCTTCCAAACAAAAAACTGAATAGATCAAGCGTGAACCCTCCTGATAGGCTTATAAGTAGTATGCCAAGCGCAAGGCCTGACGAAAGCAATATGGCGACAGTCGCATCCGCCGGTATCTTGGCATACTGACGTAACTTTGTGATTCCCACCGCTCCTAGTATGGAAAGCGCCAGACCAGTCCAAAGAGGATAAATGTTAGTAGCAAGCCCTACTGCTATGCCTCCGAACGCAGCGTGAGAAAGCGCATCTCCAAAGAGCGAGTTGCGTCTTAGTACAAGAAACAACCCGATCACCGATGAGGTTATCGCCACTGAAATGCCAGCAATGAGAGCGCGCTGCATGAACCCAAATTCCAAAACTTCCAGAATCATTTATTATCTCTCATCCCCTGTGAGTGTGGTTATGCAGGTGCATGTGAGCCTGCATGCTCGATTCTGAATATGCCTTGAGGAGATCCGGATTTTCAAAGAATTCGTATGTCTTGCCGTGGAAGAACATTGAGCGGTTGATGCATGCCACGCTGGTGGCAAACCTGTTAACTGCATCAAGGTCGTGCGATGCCCAAATTATGGTGATCTTGTTCTCCTGATTCAGCTTTTTCAAAAGCGAATAAAATTTGTTTTGCATTTCAAGATCGATGCCTGTCACTGGCTCGTCTAGTATCAAGAGCTTGGGGTTGTTCACCATCGCCTTTGCTATCAATACGCGCTGTTGCTGGCCGCCAGACAGCTCGCCCACTCTACGATCCTTTTGTGCAAGCAGACCTACAGTTTCAAGTGCCAAAGCTATTTTCTCTTTAGATGTTTTACCCGTGATGGTGATTCCAAGTGACACAATTTCTCCAACTGTTGCGGGGAAGTTTTGCTCAATTGTTTTCTTTTGCTGTATGTATCCTATGCTTTTGAAGATTTTGCTATTTTTCTTTTTGATGTCCTCTCCAAGAATTTTTATTGTGCCCGTATAGTCGTCAAGCAGACCTAGCATACAGCTGAATAGCGTAGTCTTGCCTGCGCCATTTGGGCCTATTATTCCAAGTATGTCTCCCTCATCAATTGTAAACGAGATGTTATCCAGAACCAAGTTGCCAGAATATGCATATGAGAGCCTGTCAACCCCAACTAGCTGCATTCTAGACCCTCCTTCAGATTTGCAATATTCTGCTTCATCTTGTCAATATATCTGATGCCTGCTGCCTGTTCCTCATTGCCAATACCTTCAATTGGGCTTAGCACTAGCACTTTGCCATTTGGGATCTCGTTGGCAATTGTATCTGCAAGCCGGCTGTCAATCAAATCTTCTGAATAAATGATATTAATGCCAAACCCGTTTGCAAGCTCAATTATCTGCTGTATCGTTTGCGGCAATATTTCCCCCTCCGGCGAAGCGCCATGGATGCTGTGCTGCCTCAGGCCATACCTTTCTGAAAAGTGAGTAAATGCATCGTGAAATGATATAAAGTCTGATTTGTTACAGTCAGCAAGCTCTGACCTGATAAAGGCATCAAGCGAGTCAAGCTCTGCGGTAAATCTGTCAGCATTTTGATTGTAATAATCTGTGTTGGCTGGGTCTGAGCTGACCATCACATCGCGGATCTTGTCTATCTGATGCTTTGCAAGCATTGGGTCTAGCCAGATGTGAGGATTAACTCCACCACCACCAGCATCTTGGTGCTCCTGATCATCATCATCACCCGCTTCCTTTTCTTCTCTATAATTAAATTCGATCCCTTCGCTAGTGTTAGCAACAACTTTGGCTTGCATGCCATCTGCCCATCTTTCAAAACCTGCACCATTGATGACCAACACATCGGCTGCGCGTCCTCTTGAAACATCCTCTGCTGTGGGCTCCCAGTCATGTGGCTCTACACCAGCCGGGACAAGGATTGACACTTCTGCCCTGTCGCCAACAACCCTGGAAGTAAATTCGTAAAGCGGGTAAAAGGATGCAACAACTGTGATCTTTTCCTGTTCTTGTCTATCTTGCAGACCTGGCCTGCCAGTATATACAGTGGCAATCATCGCAAGTGGGATTAATGTGGCAATGGCTGCAAGAGCTACTCTGCTCTGATTCATCCTATTATTTTTCACATGTTATTAAAGATATATACCTTTGTTATTAAAAAATATGGAAGTCCTTATAAATAACTTAATAATAATACTACATCACATTGGCGATAGTTAGTATTTCACTTAATACCGATATCTTGACAGAGATAGACAAGTTGCAGAAAGTACTTGGCTTTTCTGGCAGATCTGAGATTGTAAGAGCCGGCATCAGAAATCTTCTGGCAGAAGAGAAGGACAGGCAGGATTTGTATGGAGAGCTCTTTGCAGTCCTTTTAGCAATACACGATGAAAAATCAGACGAACAGGTGACAGAAATGCGGCACGACTATGACAAACTGATCACTACCCATATACACAACAAGATAGACCGAGACCGATGCCTTGAAATATTCCTGCTAAAAGGCGAAGCTGCAGAGATAAAGGACATGACTAAAAAATTCCAGTCAAACAAAAAGATGGATCATGTAAAGCTGATAGCAATGTAATGAAATCGCAGGATAATCGGGATAATCCCCATGATCACTTTTTTCACAAGCCCAATTGGGCTTGGTCACGCAACTCGCGACATTGCCATCGCAGAAGAACTGAAAACTGACATCCTGTTTGCAAGTGGTGCAGGCGCATCGATCCTGATCGCAAGAAAAGGGTTCAAGGCCCTCGACGTTTACAAGCCTGAGAAGTTCATTGTCGAAAATGGGCAGCTTCAGCATGTATTCAAGTGGCTCCTACAATACTACCTGTATCACAAAAAGTGCAAGAAGATTGCAAAGGAAATTCTGGAAAAGCGCAATGGATTGATAATAAGCGATGAGGACTTTGCCTCGATTGCAGTCGCCAAGAAGATGGGTCAAAGGCGCGTGCTGATAACTGATATTACCGAAAGTCATTTTACAACTGGCCTTGCGTCAGTAATAGAGAAAAAGATGAACAAGTCGATGCATAATATTATGCAGACATGCGACTGTGTCATCATTCCTGAGCTTGGAGACGACAGGGACAACATCCGCTATGTTGGCCCTGTAGTAAGGCGGGCTAGCGCCGATCGCAACACGCTGCGCAAACGATTTTGTTTTGAGAAAAACACAATACTTGTCAGCGGTGGGGGAACCGATGCCGGCAAATACTTGGTTCAAAAGGCAATAGAGGTGCACCGCCAACTTCAAAGCAAGCTAGATTCTGAACTCATAATTGTGTCTGGTCCTTCACTAAAACTGCCTGATTCACCGGAGTATCGTAACCTTGGCTTTGTCAATAACATGCATGATCTAACCTACGCTGCTGATCTCGTAATATCGCTTGCTGGCAGATCAACAATGGATGAGTCAATGGCATATGGAACGCCTGGAATTTTTATACCAATAAAGAACCACTTTGAGCAGGAGCAGAATGCAGCACGCTTTGGCTTCAAGTATGAAGACAGTTTTCGACTTGAGCACCTGATCAAAGAAAAGATCGGATGTAGAAGCAATGCAGCGGACATGAAGGGTGCCGCAAGAGCGGCCAAAATTATTTCTATGCTTATGTGATGTATACAACTGGTGGATGATTTTTGTAAAGGAAGATGAGATATATAGCATTTCCATCGAAACTTGCAATTTCTTTGAACTATGAATTCAGTAAGCTGCTTCATTATTGCTCTGTTTCTATCTTTGGTTTTATAGTCATTCGCTGGTTAAATAATATAACTCACAGGTAGATTGTCTGTATATAGTATATCTTGTATATGTTCTGTTGACCAAACCTGAGCATCGTTATCGATTATCTGGATGAAAGCTAAAAATAAATCTCTGATAGAGGGTATTAATAGTTCTACGCATCTGATTCATAGCAGTGTGAAGCCAAGCGCGCTTGAAGAACTACTTGGTCAGGATTACAAGAAGATATCAAAAAAAATAGAGAAGTTCATCTCTGCCTATATTTCGAAAAGCTCTGCAAAGGGGTTGGCAATAGGACTGAGCGGCGGTCTTGATTCGTCTGTAGTTCTTAAATTAAGTGTAAATGCACTTGGGCGATCAAACGTGCTTGGCCTTGTTATGCCAAGCGACACTACTCCAAGAGAGGATACCACTCATGCAATAGATCTGGCTAAGGATCTTAGTATAACCTATCACATTATTGACATCCATCCACTAATCCAAAAATTTGAAGAGATTCTGCCAGAGGACAAGGAGGCAAGAGGAAACCTGATGGCAAGAATTCGCATGAGCCTTCTATATTATTATGCGGGGATAAATGGCTATCTTGTGGCGGGCACTTCAGACAAGAGTGAAGTCCAAATTGGGTATTTTAGTAAGTTTGGAGATGGAGCCGCAGATATTATGCCAATTGCTGGATTGTATAAGACACAGGTGAGGGCTCTTGCACAATATTTGGGTATTCCTGCAGCAATAGTTCAAAAGAAAAGCAGCCCCCGGCTCTGGAAAAATCATCTTGCAGAAGATGAGATAGGGATGGATTATGAAATGATAGACCAGATATTGCACTTGCTAGTTGACAAAAAAATAAAGCTAAAAGATGTGACAAGAAAGCTGGGAGTGCCTGCAAAGCATGTCAATAAGGTCAAGGACATGATAGAAAAAAGCTTACACAAGCGCAGACCTGCTGCTATCGTCTCTCTATAATCTTCTGTTATTTGTTAGATGTTAGATGTTACTCTAATTCCATACTTGAAAAGTCTCCTCAGTTGCTCTCTCATTTGCTATTATACGTAGATATTGGATATCGTACCCTCATATGAGAGTTCAAGTCAAACAAGTTGGCTTGTATTGTGGAGCTCAGAAGATGCACACTTTACAGTCATGTTATTTCTCTGATGGGCGATTCTGTATCTTTGCTCCATGATCAAGTCGACTGGTACTGCCAAACGCTTGAGGGGTGTACACTGGGTACCTTTGAATCCCGTAGTAAAGGCTAGTAGGACTAAAGTGGGGTATACTGTGTGACTTCCGAGCCTACGGCTATGAAATAAAGACATTTGCAATTAGCAGTTTGAAAACCATTCGTGAAGATCTTCGATAAGAGATGAGATATAATAAGGAAAAATTAATGCAAGCGCTATTTCGTCCAGGATTGGAAATTCTCTTAATATTGTTGCCAAATTTGCCTTTGCTCTTATACTCTATTAAATATGCTCTGACTCTCTCACAGTATTTGTTGATGGTAATTCGTATCTGATAATTCTAGTATGACCTGTCAGCATTTTGTGTGCTCTAATGTGTGAATCAAAGGCGAAAACTAACTGGCAATGTTTACATACCCACATAGATTCCCTTTCTTTCATCTATCCTATTCTATCTTCACCCATTTAAAAACAGTGGCAAGTCACTTTGGAAGAACACAACGAGCTGCATAAAACAATCTTTAGCCCGAGTAAGATTTGCCATACTGCTAGATTTTCGAGTGCTCGCTAATGATCCTAATG
>DASUUX010000114.1:0-2783 GCA_036373855.1 Nitrososphaera sp. | reverse complement strand
TAATGACTGTGGAAAAGAACATGAGGTTTTTCTTAGGCACAAGATTGCCAAATTTGTTAGAGCCTCACCATCATTCAAGGAGATTTCATGATCCTTCCGACCAGTATCATGAATATAATGAGCATTTGACCTATCTGGCCTACTATTCCAGAACGGATGATATCTATACACAGCTGGGCATATAGAAGAAGTGTGGCAGAACAACAAAAAGAACAGAATAACGTTAGTGCTACTCCTTCACCTTTAAAGGAAGAAGAATCTGTAACAGCCGTAGGCACCGTAATTGTGTATGAATCTGCAATCACTCCTGTGTCTCTAATGATGAAGAGAAACTAACTATAACAGAGGGCAAAGAAGATGACATCGGGCACAAGGCCAAAAGGGCCGAGAATGCATTCCAAGACCTCTTTACTACAGCCATTGACAAAGGAAAATCGATTGCTTCACAAAAAGGCTTGCGACTATGGACTTCAATCCTAGCGCCCGTATTGCCGCAAAAGATTCTGCGGATATTGCCATGCTGGGGCCGAGTGTTGAGGGCTTGGCCAGAACTTTCGAGGATGTCATGACAGGAATAAGGCAGGAATCGTATGACGAGCAGGAAAATTTGCTGACAGGTTATGGGAAGCTGCTTCAGGAGCAAATTAGCGTCATAGATTCAAAGATCCATTATGTGAAGAGGCTAAAGAAGTAGCGACCGTCTCCTTTGCAGTTCTGTTTGGCAAGTAGAATCTTGAGTGAGTCTGTTAAGATATAACATCGTCATCATATACTCTTAGTTCTCTTCCGCATGCATTTCTTTCATTTTATAACTGTGAAGTAAGGTAGTAGTTCTTGGAGCAATCATCTGAGCAAAACTCCAAAACACCTCTGGAAGAGCTTGAATATAATACACACTCTCAGTAAGGTTTTGAAATTCTTCTTTGCCGCATGATTTACATACTTTTATCATTTTGTTGTTCTGACATTATGTTACTCAAGCATATCAGCCTTAAGGTCTTTTTTGAATCGAGCGCTGCTCAGAGAAAGAAATAGGCAGGGCTATATATCGCCGAGCTGACATCATAAAGATGCGAAGGAGGAGGACGTATATTTTCTTTGGCTACAATTAGACTCCACAAAAGAAACTCAACTTTTGTAGAATTACCAAGTTTAGTAGAAGAGCTGAGCAATATTGGATTGCCTGATACTTTGAAGAAGTACTACAATGAGCCCGTTGAGCACGAAGCAAAGAGCATAGTTGCCGGACCCACTTTCATACAGTACCTGAACAAGTTATTCAAGACCCAGATAGCAGCTGGAGATATACTAGAGTTTGAGTCGGATAAACATGATAAATTCTTCATGTTCTCATTAACCGGCACATGGGACGAGATAATCAAGCTGCAATGACAAAACTGGGTTTTTCATGGGTTATAGTTAGCAGTACAGATACACATACCACCATCGGGTAATAAACAACGTAAACGAGTACACACATATCCTAGGAAAATATCTATAGAGTGCAACTAGCTGCAATTCTTGGCTAGGCTGGTTACGAATGCCCTCGAATCCTCAAACGACTACAGGTTTATAGTTAATGCCACCCGCCCACTCTAACGAGCGATACGTAACCTTTAAAGCTCAAAGAATCGAACTCCTTTTACATGCAGGGACCTAATCCCACCGAACCCGCAAATTCCACTGGTTCTCATATCCTAATATTGAAAGGAGTAATAGCAATAGACACAGAAAAATGGCAATGCACCTCAAAGCGCCAAATTCTGAAGAATTCATTAATTATGAGTAATCAATTCCGTTACTGATATGTTGAAGAGCCTTTCAATTTCTAAAAGAAAATGCTGAGAATAGTAGTAATAGTTGCCATACCAAAACACAGTGTATGTCGGCGTTCAAAATAACGAAACTTAATATCTGCATCCTAGGAATGGTGATAGGAATAGGACTTATTGGCTCACTTCCGTTTCTTGCTAAGTACAGTCCATACTGACCTATCACATGACTCTTTTTTATTCCTGCTTCCTTCTTGGATGAAAAAATTCCACTGTCTGCTGTTATAGGAAGATGATGTCGGTATAATACATAAATTGCCTGAGGCGTGAGGTAGCCAGTGTCCATAACGATGGTTACTACGACTGATGCTGCGTCTGTTCTTGCTAGTCCCACGACCAATGAAATGAAAAACTGCTGGTATTGCTTGAATGTAGATCCGTGTGAAGTTTCAGCTGCATCCCATATAACTGATAAATAATTATTTTTCTAAGAATAATTGAATTTGGCTGGTGCCGTGCCCACTGATCTTATAGAATCAGATAAAAATGGTAAACAATTTACTCAAATGATAAATGGAGTAGAGAATGTTGCACCATTGATTTCCTGTACCACGTTATCGGCACAAGAAACACTTGATGTATATGCAGATCCTAATGGCGCTTATGCATTCCTCAACCTGCCTGAAGCGCTAAAAGCACATAAGGACGCTATGGGTAGAGGAGTGAGGATAAGAGCCGTTATAGAAATAACAAAAGAGAATCTGCCATTTGTCAAAGAAGCCATGCAGTATTTTACAGGGCTGCGCCATATGGATGGAATCTCTCATACTTTTGCAGTCAGCGAAAAGCACTACATGAGTATAAAAATACCATATGATGATCCAAGTTTTACTCAGGCAATATTCAGCAACATAGGCTGGTTCGTAAGAGAACAACGATATCTCTTTGAAACCCTCTGGAAAAATGCGATACCTGCGAAACAAAGGATAAGGGAAATAGAAGAAGGCGCCA
>DASUUX010000113.1:0-20879 GCA_036373855.1 Nitrososphaera sp. | reverse complement strand
CATGTGTAATCTTAGGTTGTTATTTGACTTGTAAATGAGAGTTAATGCGACTGCTGCCTCTGCTAGGCTTGGAATTCCTGTGCGCTCACCAAAGCCATCTATAGTAGTATGAATCTGATCAGCGCCTGCTTCGCATCCTGCCAACGCATTTGAAAGTGCTAGACCAACATCGTTGTGGCAGTGCACATCAATAGATGTCTTGGTTATGTCGATGCTATCGTACACCATCTTTACTAAATTATACATGCCGCGCGGCCGCATTATGCCTACAGTATCAGGTATGCTTATCCTTTCGATGCCGCGTTTATTCATCTCCTTACACATTTCGAGGAGAAACTCGGGCTCTGTCCTGCTAGCGTCTTCCATTGTGAATCTTGCCTTCATCCCATGTGCCTTGATGTAGTCTGCGACCTCCAATGCCCTTATCTTGGCCTCTTCACGTGTTATCCTTAGCTTTGCCGATAGGTGTATGTCGGAAATCCCCATGTAGGTTGCAATCCAAGTCGCGTTGCAGTCAATTGCAATGTCGATATCGGACTTGAGCGCCCGAGTATGCGCCATGATGTCTGCGCGCAGATCTTGTTTGATTATCGTCTTTGTTGCTTCAAAGTGATCTGGCGACACCACCGGACTTATCTCTATTTGGTCAACGCCAAATGAGTCAAGCATCCACGCAATCTGGATCCTCTGCTTAATCGTGAATGAGACTCCAGGATGCTGCTCACCTTCTCTCAGTGTGCTATCGAGGATCCTTATCTTTCTATCTTGTCCAGTTTGGCCCATCCAGTTATACTGATGCGCATAGTAGTTTGGATCCTCTGATTTTAGTGACATTTTATGCGAGAATTAACTGCTTTCGGATATAATATAAACTTTATCGCAACGAAAACACCGAATTTCCATCTAATTAATCGCCTTAACAGTCATCAAGCAGACAAAAGGCCGCCAGATTTCAGTGCAATCCTGCGCAAAAGTACGATAATAGTCATAATTTGAGGAAATTCTTGACCGTCCTCTCTAGGTTGTCAAACAAGCCTTGGACCATCTTGGTTCGCTTTTGGATTCCCGAGCAATAATTTACTATTCCCTGAGACAGGGACCTTATCATCTCTTCCTGCTCAAGCAGGTTGGGTGACCCTGACGATTTTCGAAGTTCAAGCGACTTTTCCGGTGTCATTCCATTGATTATTTTCATCAGTTCGTCTGGCTGGACGTCCACTTTGTGAGCTTTCAGGACTGAAGTAGCATCTGCAAATTCTAGCTCGACAAGAGCTATGTTGCCCTTGCTTGCAGCCTTGCTTACCAACGCTCCAACTATTCTGTGAGCGGTCCTGAAAGGTATCTTCTTTTGCATCACCAGCTGCTCTGCTATGTCCAGCGCAATTGCATAGCTGGTGCTTGCAGCCTGCCTCATGTGTCCCTTGTTTATCTGCAATGACCTCACTACACGGTCCATTATCTTGATTGTATCAAGGGTTAGAGCAGAAGCTCTAAGTAATGGCGCCTTCATGTCCTGTAAGTCTCGACTGTAGCCAGACGGTAGAGCCTTGACTATGCCAAGCATTGACATAAGGTTGCTAGTGACGATCGCCCCCTTTGACCTTGTCAACTCTAGCGGATCAGGGTTCTTCTTTTGCGGCATTGCACTGGAGGTAGAAGTATATGGTTCGGCAAGCTCGATGTAGCTAAATTCGGTGGTTGACCAAATAATGAAATCCTCTGCAATCCTTCCGAGCGTGCTTGTTAATATTGCAAGTGTTGAAGCGTACTCTAAAAAAGCATCCCGTGAGCTGGTGGCGTCAATAGAATTCTTTATTATGCTGTCAAAGCCAAGCAGCATTGCCGTTCTTTTCCTGTCGATGGGGATAGACGAACCTCCTATAGCGCACGCTCCAAGTGGTGATTGGTTTATTCTATGATAGACAAGGTAGAGTCGCTCCATGTCACGCATGAGAGCATAGGCGTACGACAGCAGGAAATGCGAGAAGGTCCCTATTTGGGCCTGTTGTAAATGGGTGTACATTGGCATGGGAACCTGCTTGCTCTCTTTAGCCCTCTCCAGGAGTCCCTGCACCAGGCTAGCAAGAGTAGAGCAAATTTCGTTGATGTCATCGCGTATCTTCATCCTTATATCAAGCACCACTTGATCGTTTCTTGACCTTGCAATATGCATCTTGCCTCCAGCGTTCATTCCTGCATGTTTTATAACAAAGGCCTCAAGAGCCTCGTGGATGTCCTCATATCCTTCGGTCTGGACTTTAGCCGGGTTTTTCTTTGCTTCCTCAAGTGCAGACAGGATCTTTTTTAGTTCACTGGACGTAATGTGTCCCATCTCATGCAGCATTATCGAATGCGCCTGACTTCCAATAATGTCATAATACAATATCGACTTATCGTCGTCTATTGAAGAAAGGAACCTGAGCGCATCGTCCTCGAGTTTGTCAGCCGGACGGGACCTATACATACAATAAAGTGTGCACGGTGCGCGCTTTATTTTAAGGTTGTATGGTTACGGCAGGGTTCAGATTTTAAGACTCCAAGATCCTCCTTTCTTGAGGCCAATCTCCCCATGGTATAGGTCAATCGTGATTTAACGGTGATATTCTTTGGTTTTGCTTGGGTATATTGCTGTTGCCCTCGCTAACAACACCAGGAGGATGGGCACTTTCTGCAATGGTTAAATATAGTATTCGTGAAATTCTTATATAATGAGCCAGGAAGAGCAGATACAGCAGACTCGCAGAAAAATCTTTGAAGAACTGACCAAGATAGTCGACCCTGAAATTGGAGTTTCGATAATGGAGCTTGAGCTTGTCGACAAGGTGGACATTGATTCAGGCAAGGTCAAGGTTGACTTACACCTGACGAGCCCATTCTGTCCTGCAGTCTTTGGATTTAAGATAGCACAGGACGTTCGGGACAATATCTACAAGTTGTCTGGCGTGGACGGAGTGAACGTGAACGTCAGCAATCACTTCATGGCCGATGCTATAAACAAGCAGGTGAACGAGAGCAAGTACCCGCCCAAACCGGGCGCCTAATCTCTTTTCTGCCTTTCTTTCAGCTCTGCCACCTTCTTTTCATTTTTTGAGTATCCCAGAAGGTGTCCTCTCAGCAGCTGGATGCCAAGCGCAGGGTCGACGCCCTTAGGACAAACTGCGCTGCATGAGCCGGCAAAATGGCAGCGCCATATGCCGTGCCTGTTATCCACTAAGTTGAGCCTCTCCTTGGGTGCGGCGTCGCGGTTATCAATAAAGTAGCGGTACTCCTGAGAAAGAGCCTGAGGCCCGGGGAATTGGGTGTCAGTGGCCACTGTAGGACAGGCAGAATAACATAGGCCGCACTTGATGCAATATGAAAACTGCAGATACTTGTCGACTTCTTCGGGGGTTTGTATGAACTCTGTCAGCTTGTTCTTTTCCTGCAAGTCTGCGTTATCATTCTGTATATATGGCTCCATGTTGTGGTGATGTGCAAAGAACTGAGAAAAGTCCGTCACAAGATCTCGAATGTGTGGGAAATTAGAAAGAGGCTCAACCGTTATTTCTCTTCCTTGAAGCTCTGATACTTTGGTATAGCATGCAAGGCGAGGAATGCCGTTTATCTTCATACCACACGAACCACATGATGCCATCCTACACGAATAGCGGATACCGATGCTTTGGTCCTTGTACGCCTTAGCATACAGTAGTGCGTCAAGCACGGTAGTCCAGCGCTGTACTGGCACCTCTATTCTGTCATAGTGCGGAGATTCGCCGGCGCCCCTGTTAGCTCGATATATCTTTAAAGTGAGAGAGCTCTTTGGGTACTCTTTTTCTCTTTGGTGCTTTTCCTTTTCATGCTTTTTTTCCATTGTCTCTATTTTTTCGATTAACTGTTCAGTCATTTTTATTCAAATCCAAGACCGTTAGCTAAGATAATGGTACGCGTACCGTATGCTATTAAGGCAATCATTGCCGCTATCGTCAAGACTGTCACACCGTCCTCCCACTTCTTACTCTGACGCAGTTCTAACAGGATTACTCGCAGGCCGTTAAAGCCATGGATCGACACGAGCACCAGTATTGATTCAAGCAGTACGATGTAAGGGATGTTTTGATAGTTGGCTATTACATTCTCATATTGAAGACTCATGCCATATGGCATGATCGCTATGCGCATCATGATATGGACTGCAACGACAAATATTGCTGCAACGCCTGTGATATAGTGTATTTTCATTATTTGGCTCTCACGAAGCATTGTCATCTTCTTATTATTCGCCCCCAAAGAGCACAGATGCTCCATATAGCATTGCGACTAACGCAAGTATCAATGCAATCCAGATGCCAGACTTTTGCCTGTAGTTGAGCGATACTGCGTCGTAGGGATAGTCTGGCCTGCCCGGTTTGCCAAGCCCCTTACCTCCATGTGCAAATATCAGGCGGATTCCGTTTGCTGAATGGTAGACGCACATTCCGATTACGACTATTAGAATAATATGACCAAACGTAGTTTGCGTAAGCTCTAGGAATGCTTCCCATAAGGCGGGCCCGCCAGTGATCTGGCTGGTTTCATAAATGTGGGCGATAAAATAGGCAAGCAGGCCGACACCTGTTAATCTCTGCAGCCAGTAGGACACCCGTTCCCATCCGTAGCGTCGGGGATTGAGCCATCCCATCATTCCCTCACGATTATTGCGATCAGCTACTTCTTTTTCCATCTCTAGTATTTCCTCTCAACTGGTGCATACCGTGTAAAAGCCACGGGATACCATGTCATCTTAGGCCCGCTGTTGCCCGTAAAGTAGGCTAGGGTGTGCTTCAAGAAGTTCGCATCGTCGCGGTAGGGATAGTCGGTTCTTGCATGCGCGCCCCTAGACTCCCGCCGGTTGAGCGCTCCAACAAGCAAAACTTCAGCAGTTCGGAGCATCGAGTCTGTCTCCATTACGTTGATAAAGTTTGTATTGTATTCTTTGGCTTTGTCCTCAACGTGTTTCCACATTGCACCCTTTAGCTCTCTTACCTTCTCAAGTGCGCTAGTCAACTCCTGCTCGTTTCTAAAGACGTAGGCCTTCTCATCCATCGTGTCTGTCAGCTGCTTTCTCACTTCATAGGGGTTCACGGCGCCTCTTCCGTGGAACAGCCCATCGTATATTCGCTTTTCCTCCTCAAGCACCTGCTTTCTATTGATGGAGTCAACCTTTTTTCCAGTAGCATATCTTGCCGCAAGCTCTCCGGTTATCTTACCCCACACTATGCATTCTGATGTTGAGTTGGCACCTAGCCTGTTCGCCCCGTGCGTGTTGTTGCATGCAGCTTCGCCAGCTGCCCAGAGGCCGACCATTTCAGTTGCGCCATCGATACTAGTATGAATTCCTCCCATCATATAGTGACATACAGGTCTCACTTCAATAGGCTCATTGATTATGTCAGTGCCGGAGAACTTGATCCCAATTTCGCGGATGCCGGCAAGTGCTTCCTTTATACGCTCGGCCCTAAGGTGCGTAAGGTCGAGTTTAAGGCAATCGACACCGGTTTCATGCTTGAATCCACTTCCCTCCTGAATCTCTCTTATCATCGAGCGCGACACAACGTCTCTTGGAGCAAGCTCGAGCTTGCCAGGAGCATACTTTTGCATAAAGCGCTCTCCTTTGTTGTTGATTAGATATCCTCCCTCGCCTCTTGCACCTTCTGTTATCAGTATGCCAGATGGCAATATGCCGGTGGGGTGGAACTGCACGAATTCCATGTCCTTTAGCGCAAGACCTGCACGATAGGCCATGTCCAGACCGTCAGGCGTAGACGAAAATGCATAAGTAGAAAAGCTGTAGATCCTACCGGCTCCGCCGGCGCATATTATGCCGGCCGGCGCCTTGAATATAGTAAAGTTGCCGGTCTTCATTTCGATGGCAGTTACTCCTTGAAAGGTGTTGTTCTCATGCAGTATCGATGTGCAGAACCACTCGTTGTAAAAGTGAATATTGTCATACTTTTGGCATGTATCGTACAGAGTCTGCATTTCGTAAAAGCCTACTTTGTCCTGCGCAAATGTGGCACGCGGGAACGAATAGCCACCAAATTTGCGTTGTGCTATCCTACCATCCTTGCGCCTTGACCATGGCATTCCCCAATGGTCTAATTGGTAGATTTCATATGGCATGCTCTTCACCAAGAGCTCAGCTACATCTTGGTCTGCTAAGAAGTCACTCCCCTTGATCGTATCGTAAATATGAGCTTCTTGGTTGTCGCCCTCTTCTTCATAGAGCACTGCGGCAGTCCCACCTTCTGCAGACACAGAATGGGAGCGCATTACTTGTACCTTGGAAACGACTGCTATGGTCAGTTTTCTGTCAACGGCAGCTGCAGAAATAGCTGCGCGGAGGCCTGCCAGCCCTGACCCGATTATGACTACATCATGTGCAATAGTAGTGATGTCAGCCAACTACGCGCTTCCCTCTTTCCTTCCATTCAGGAAGGCAGCTAATTCTCATATATACCTTAAACTCCTGCAATTAATTGCAACAAAGCAAAAAGTAATTAAGTGTTGTATACATGCAGCCCTAATACTAAATATGATTCATGATATTCTTGATAGCGTAGTAGTACAAATACAAAGGTAGGTAGGATCACACATAGAAAAGTTTGTGATAAACCGTAATACATTTGAGTATAAAAATGAAATAAGAGCGCTAAACATTTTTTACCTGAGGGCTGTAGTGGTCACTATGTATTAGTCAAGCTGGAGAAGAGAAAAGTCTTCTCCATCCAACAACACATGGTAAACCCGAGCGATCATGACAGATGGACGAAACAATTATGTCAGTGCGCAGTTAGACATTTGATTGAAATGGTTACAGTGCACTATATTCAAAGTCTCGATTTGAAGAAGTTCTATGTTAGTTGTGACAAAGAATGGTCGGGACAAGAACCTTACAAAATCGGATCTTTATGTTTGTCATAATTCAAAAAGAAGCCTATGTAAATGCTGCAATTTTATTTTGTCCATGTTTCTTGGCATAGCACTCAAATTGATAAGGACATTGCCAAAAGCGCTCAGTAGTTGGACAGACCTGGTCATACGGACACGCTGTTTGACCAGGTAAAACGGCACAAGATTCTGTGAGAGATTGACTTATTATTCTCGGGCAAAATAATAGAGCCAAAGCTTAACAAATTGTTGAAAAGATTACTGCATAGAAATCTACATACCCATCTATTGCAGAATTGTTGTTTCTCTTGCAATGTATATATCTAATTGCAGATAAGAAAGGGATATGCAGGAAACTGCAGCCATATCAATATTCTGCTAAGACACTGGAAACGTTAATAGTAATTGCCTGGCTGGCTCTTATTATTGGAAAGCACAAACTTGAGGGATTATTTGGCAAATGCTCCAGACGCTAAAGCATTTCTAGCTCCAAACTCTTCCGATCAAGAGCTCGTGACCCGGGCAAAAGACAGACTTACAGAGAATGGGATTCATCAGGACAGAATTGAGATTAACTACGATGTACAGCAGCTGAGGACCGGCGACATTTACATCAGCTATGATCCACCAGACCTTATAGTCAGAGTGGTGTACGAAAAAAAACCAAACGGCATGGTCAAAATGAAGAGTGTCGCTACAATCAAACTCTAAGCATCTTACTGAGCGTTTCTTTCAAAGTATCTGCATAGTGTTTGCTTTCAGTTCCATCCTTCATAGATCTGAGAATTACTTGACCTGTTGCAATTTCATCTGGTGCTACAATTATTACAAATGCTGCGCCTCTATTGGAAGCATACTCTAGCTGCTTTCTGAGCGTCCTTCCAAGCATATCGTAATCGACTGCTATGCCGCCTGTGCGTAGAGATGAAACCAGCTCAAGCGCCTTTGCTCTGAGTTCCTCAGTTGCATTTGCGATATATACAAGAGGTCTTGGAGGTTGTTTCAATATGCCATGCCTCTTAAGGGCATTCACTATCCGCTCCACCCCTCCAGCAACGCCGGTGGCCCCAATATCTTTTCTCCCGAATGCTTCAGTGAGTCTGTTATACCTTCCTCCGCCAACTAGTGCACCAGAATCAGTGGCTTGGTCAAATGCTTCAAAAACCACTCCAGAATAATAATCAAGCCCACGCACTATGCCAAGGTTAATGCGCGCTCCTTCTACCTTCTTGGATTTGAGCAAGTCCATCAAGCTGACTAACCGCTGCCAGTTGTCAAGCCCCGTCACGTCAGCCTTGCGGGCAACTTCGTCTACACTGCCCTTTAGTTTTGACAGTTCTATCAGTGCCTGCATTTTTGCAGGCTCTATTTTGCCCTTGTATTCCGCAAGCACGACCTGCGCCCCCTTTTTTGGTACCTTGTCTACTGCACGAAACATTTCAAGCATCACTTCTTCGCTAGAAATACCAAGTTTTTTTCTGATGTACTGCTCAAGAAGCTGCCTGTCGTTTATCTCAATTGCTGCCTTTAGGCCCAGTCTTGTGAAAAACGTGTAAACAAACTCAATTACTTCAGCATCTGCTTCTTGGCTGAACGGACCGTACACTTCGATATCCCATTGGTGGAAGTAGCGGTAGCGCTCGGCTTGGGGCTCATCATATCGCCACACCCCGGCAAACGAAGCCAGCTTGACTGGGATTTTCAGATCGCGCCTTGACTCAACATATCTCGTTAGACCTATAGTTAGGTCAAAACGAAGAGCGATGTCTCTACCTCCCTTGTCCTTGAAAGCATAGATTTCGTTTGAGATCGCAGCGCCGCTCTTTGCCTCTAGTGTAGCAAGCATTTCAAGTGGAGATGGCTCTGTGAGTTGGAAGTTGAATAGCCGCGCAATTTCAAAGAACCTATCGCGGACATAATTTATGTTAGTATATTCTTCAGGATCAAGATCCCTCATGCCACGCGGAAGCTCTAACCTAGCCACACCAGTAGCCAGCGCTGCGTTAACATTTAGATTTTGCGATATTTTGGCATGGAATAACAACGCAATAAATAGTCGTCATTTATTCATAGTCATATTGGCAGGCGGCTACCGATTCCTTGATCATATGACAGATGCCGTTATAGAGGCTTACGGCACCACTCTAGAGGAAGCCTTTGAAAATGCTGCCAAGGCTCTCTGCGACACAATGATCGACTTGGAAACTGTCAGACCCAAAAAAGAGATTAAATTTTCTGCCAAAGGCAATGACCTTTATTCGTTGCTCTTTGATTGGCTGGACAAGGTGATGCTTTTGCTGGTGGCAGATCGGATAGCAATGTCTCAATTTTCTGTCAAGATAAAACAGCATAACAACAGCTATCTGCTTGAAGGCATTACAAGAGGAGAACCTCTTGAATTGGACAGGCACCACTACAAAGTGGAAATCAAGGCAGTAACATATCACGAAATGGAGATCAAGCAAGAAAAAGACATGATCACTGCAAGGTTCCTGCTTGACCTCTAGCTATTCAGAAGATTTTCAAGTTTTATGAAAGCCTGCCGAACAAGGTTATAAACTCTTGCTGCAATTTCTACTTACATGGCAATTCCTTTAACGATGAACTTTAATGAAGTATGGCAATTACGTCTTGTAGCAGAGAAGCACTTAGACAATTCAAACACAAATGAGCGAGGGTGGGTGGGAGGAAGACCGCATAATGGGCAAAGACCGAGATACATATGACATTGCAAAAGACGCCTAGAATACAAAAGAGAAAGAGTACAAAGTATATAGTTTAGGAAGCTGTTCTATAGAAGACCGTCAGGGCACTTGACAAGAAATTTTATCCAAAAAAAAGAGGCGCAGATCCATGTCACTGGGCTTCTTTTGACATCTTGCAAGGACAAAAGCTAAAGAGAAAAACCAGAATAGGCAGCTCCTTTTCAATTTCCGTCATAGACGAACCACGTTATCATAGAGTGTAAATTATTAACTTTATTATCATGCGGTCAACCAAACCACTGTTCAAGCGACTGGTTGCGGTTTGCTATGGATTTTTGCAGCTTGTCAAGTGTGCTACTCACCCTATCTGTTGAAAAGCTTTTCTTGACACAAAGAAAATCCAGTATATTTTCACGATTGACCGCTCCAAATTCAATCTTGTCTACCTTTGGTTCTTCAGGATCGAGAAAGATGTTGCGTATCTCTTGGTAGGGCACTTGTGCAAGTAAGCTCTGGATTTTTTTAACATCTTCCAGCCTGCCATTTTCCTTAATTAATTTGATTGCAGTCTTCGGGCCAATACCAGGAAAGCCGCCAGGGTTGAAATCGGTGCCGATAAGTATGCCGACATCCACTAGCTGCTCGTGTGTTAGTTCTGTCTCATGCAATACCTTGTCATGCTCAATTATTTCAGGCTCGATATCGATGTAGGTGTTGCGATTTGGCACTTTGCGCTTGCCGCTGATTGCCAGATTGCGCACCAGCTTCTTGGCTCCAAACAATATTGAATCATAATCTTGGCTTCCAACTGCAAAAGCCATATCATGCCTTGTAAGGTATGAGGCTGCCGATTCCCCCTCAGAGGGAGCCTGAACATATGGAATGCCAAGATTAGAGAGCAATTTTTTTGAATCTTCCACCATCTCTGGAGTCAGGACTGCCGTGCGTGTACTATACTTGCGTGCGTCCTCAACTCTACCCTCCTCAATTGCAAGATGATACTTTTCTGTCGCTTCTTTTTTCAGCTGGCTTCTGCGCTCTATTTCAGCCATTTTGAGCTCATTTGCCTTGCCGTCAAAAACGTAAACGGGCCTGATATTATCCATCAGTAGGTTGGCGTTCCTATAGAATAGGCCGCTCAGGTGGCTCGTTACTTCCCCCTTGCTGTTAGTAAGCAATTCCCCTGTCGGCCCCCGTATAATGCTGAGGAACTGATAAATGGTATTGTAAGCATCAATTGCAACAACCTTGCCTGCCAGCTCTGACAATTTGAGCGGTCTAGAAGTCACCAGTGGCTTGAGGTCTAAGCCCATTTCCTACTATCACACAATACACATATGATGGCACCACAAAAACTTTAACTCTGCATTACCAAAACTCTTACGCCAAGAAATTAGACAGGTATCGCCATTCAGATTAATTCCGAACAAGCAAAAACATCACATTCAACAACGATTTCTACAATAGAGAGGGTAAAATGGACAATCCGCGAATTGAGAGCACATATCAAGCTGCTTTAACATGTTGTGATCAGCTCAACAACGGCAATGAGCTATTGCTTATAGGCTCTCAGCGTTTGGGCTATCCATTCAACGTCTTCCTTTGTCTTTGCCAAGCGCCCAATCTTTATACAGTCCCGGATATCCTTTGACTTGAGTTTTGTCCATACTGCCTCGGCTATTGCTGCAGCGACATCAGGTGTAACCCCTTCACGGCCAAGGATGTGAGCGCATACTTCTCGAAATGAGCCAAATGAATATTGTTTGAAGTGGAGCACGACAAACCTTGACAAAAGCGGCGTCAGCATTCTGTCAGTGGCGTTGCTAGTTGCAAAGACCCATGTCTTTAGATGGGTGTTACGCGTCTTTTGGAACTTGGTCTCCGCTAGGATGCCTGTCTCCATCAGGCTCAGTAGTGCCGTCTGATCCTTCATAGGCATATGTTCTATCTCATCCACAATTAGGTACCGTGGCCTCTTATCGAACAAATAATCTATCATGCCGGACTTAGTACTATGGCTTCCAAGCGTAAAGTACGAGCGTTCGAGTCTCATGCATTCAACCATGAAAAGCGTCTTGGCAGATGCTGGCGGGCCAACGAGCAACAAGTGAACAGGCTTTTCAGAAGATAATGACAGCTGAAACAACCTTTTTACATCGCTGTAGCCTACTATGCTCTCAAATAGTGGCTCCGGTTTAATGGCGGTAAGCCTTTCGATGCGGGGCTTGATCATGTGCTCTTCGCGCAATGGAACTGGCAGCTTCTCTTCAGTCACTCCATATTATGCATACAGATAATAGATTTTAGAGGTTCCTACTAAACTGCAATATCTACGAGCTGAAATTTTCTAGACCCTAGTTGACAAATAAGCGGATAGCACCTATCGTTTCGCTCGTCAATTTGACGGTGTAGGCTGCGGCGTCGGCAGAGGATATCTTTGATAGCTGGTCAAGGAATTGAGCCTTGTCCTTACCGCGCTCATATGTACCTCCGGACTCCTTGACGCAGAGGGGGAACTTTTCCATCTTGATACCCTTTGAGCTAAGGTGTCCGATAAAGCATCGATAGGCATCAATATTGTACCAATCCCAGCCGCGCTCCTCGCTGTACACTATCCACACATCTATTGTATTTTGAAAAAACGCCTTCTGGCGCAGCTCTTCAAGGGTCATCTGTCAAAAGTCTGCCCTGCGCATTTTGCTTCCGCAGCGTGGGCACGCTCCGCCTTTGAACCGATGGCCGCAGGCTATGCAGATATAGTTGATTCCTCCGCCCGATCCCAGCATGCCGCCAAATCCTCCTCCACCGCCACCCATTCCCATACGGGCCATCATGCGCCTGCGCATGTAATATGAAATACCTATGAAAATTGCAATTGCTGGAATGAGCCCCCACAATCCAAGCCACATTGTAAACAGCAGACTTATGGCAAGGGATACCATTATCCATGCCATTTGCTGACCTACCCAGTTCAATTAGTAATCGCTTGATATTGGAATTATTCTTTTATTAAGTTTTCCAGCTGAAGTACTATAAAATCAAAACATATGCCAAATAAGGGTAAGATGAGGTACATTAGCATCCCCTTGAATAATTAACAGCATCATCTTTGCCTATTTTTATTACTTTCTAACACGCTGATGATATCATGCACCACTTTTTAATCTCCTCTCTTAGGCTCGTTCTTGTATTGATACCCTTTAACGGTTATTAATCTCCAGAATTATTGTAGCCTAGCAAAAAAGAGCGTCCAAACATATCTAAGACTACCCTAATCTAACGTGGTCGTGGCAGGCTCTCGGCTTTCGCGCTTGGGTTTTATATAGGATAGAGTTTGTCAAATGCTCTGCTGCTGTAGTACAGTAGGTATTTCTTATGTATAGTAGTAGTCAACAAGCTTGTCCGAACATGACATCATGAATATTCAACAATATCCCTATCCAAAATGCACACCAACTAGGGAGTCGTCATAACAGTATATACATTCATGCTTGGTTATCTTTTGCATTTCAGGATCTTTCTGAGTGTAATTACACAGAGGAGAGTTCTTATGACCAATGATACGAGGACAGTTCTATAAT
The DNA here is from genome assembly GCA_036373855.1 of Nitrososphaera sp. GTDB lineage: Archaea > Thermoproteota > Nitrososphaeria > Nitrososphaerales > Nitrososphaeraceae > Nitrososphaera. The sequence goes on along the minus strand of DASUUX010000113.1, from coordinate 7,684 downwards.
GTTAGTCCTCATTTCTTATTTCAATGAGGCGCACGAAGTCATACAAAAGTTTTATTTCATGCCTGCGTTCGAATTAAGCTAACGCTAGTTCATTCCTATTAGTTTTAGAAAAAACTCTACCATTTAGATACTCTAATCTATTGTGGAATATGGCTCCTCCTTTATATTACATCATTGAAGATAATTCTCTATGTCTTGCATTGCTTAGGTCAATTAATTTACTGTTAACCACAAACTTTAACCACAGTTAAATGTAATAACATCTATTCTGAATTATTATATTGTTGCCCAAGCTACCCGCCGCGGTTTCAATCTTTGTGCTGTGTGAGACCTGCTATTGGTGTGCAACATTTTTTGACAAGACCAAAGTGAAGGATAAGTGCCCGATGTGCTCAGCTGAGCTACTATCAAGCTTTCCAATAATGCCGGACGAATCGTTTATTTTCAGCTATGACTCCAAGCGCGGAGTCGAGCTCGACTTTGGGCGCAGGAAACAATCAGGCTGAGTTCACAATCTTAAGTTCTAGGCTGTTGCCATTCCTATCGTAGGCGGCTATCGTATTGTCCTCATAAGGGTGACTGATAATGATGGATACAAACCCGGTAAAGTGGTGCAGATCTTCAAGCGATGGATTATTTGAGCCTCCGGGGTGAGAGTGTGCTGTACCAACGTGGGCTATGGTGTAGGGAAGATCATGAATTCCAAAGCCGGAGTAAAATGGGCCACTCTCTGAAAATGGAGGGATTACAACCCCATCGACTTCGATCTGCTCCCGTGTACTCTTGCCCTGCAGGACGAGTATTGCCTCGTTTGGGTGGTGTGTCTTTGCCCATGTGATTATACTGTCGGCCACCTGTCTAGTAATGGTGACGACCTTTCTATTCTGTCTCTCGCTCTTTTTGAAAGACACTAAAAACTCTCTGGCTTTGGCTTTTATTTTAACATTAACAAATCCGCACCACCTTTAGTAGGAATGATTTCCTATGGGCGAACGGCCGGAATGGAATATAACAACATACTAGATTTCTACTGGTTTGTATGCAGCTCAGTCTTTACAAATCATGATGCACAGGTGTCGACACCTTGAAAACGAGATGCTAGCTTCAGTTCTATATTGATATATGTTATGTGAGTCTTCTGTCTTGTCCTTTCTCTCTTTCTTATGATACATTATTTTCGCGCCTGGTACAGCATTCTACCAAAAAAACAAACGGGACAGGTGTTGCTTGCTCCTTGCAGATACTTGCTGGCCATTTTCTTGTATCAATGTTGTAGCAATGCTAAATAAGCAGCTGATGCATAAGAGCAGCAGCTCGATGATGACCGGATGTTATTGAAAAGAGAAAGTGTTAATAACAAAATAATTCTACGAAGGGGCGTGGTTGGTAACGACTGCGACGGGACGCCGCTCTTAATAAATGACAGGGGTGAAGCATATCGGGTCAACGATACTGCAGTCTCACTTTGGAACATGTGTAACGGCATTACATTTGATGACCTTTTGCTGGAGGTTCTCCGGATTTCAAGCGGTGGGGAGAATGACGTAAGGAAATCGCTTGAGCATATGGTAAAGAAGTTTCAGAAAATCGGAGTCATTGAATTGCGAGATCATCGTTACCCACAGATCTGAAATGCAAACATGAGGTAGCCAGTTGTTACGCCGTTGCGCCTATATGGGTAAAAGTTGTTGGTTTCCTTTGGCATTAGCTCGTGCTTGATCGCAAAGGCATCTTCTTTTGACACCGAAATTTTGACAAGCCGCTCACCTAGTATTGCAGACCACGGAAGTTGAGGAAGTGTCCCTTTCTTGTTTGCAAGCAATACTACAATTCTGTTTAGATTCTCTCTGTCAAGTATGGCAGAATAATTGCAGTCATCTTTGTCAGTAAATGGATCGGGTACGCAATAGGGATCGATATGCACATATTCACGGAGCCTATCTCGAAACTCGTCTGCTAGACCTCCAGCTATTGCAATGTCTGCAAGAGACAATTTCTTGATCTCTTCAGAAGTCGGTAGCTTTGTTGACGTAGCAAGCACAGCTGCTTTTATTGTGATGGTATGATTATATAATTTTTCAGTGCTGGGGAGTGTGTGCATTTCGAATAGTTGCAGGAAAAGTAACATAGTAGTCATCTAGTCCAACGTGGGTAGCAATAAGGGATAATTTACGAAACTGATAAAGGCATAAATTGCAATACCAGTTCACAAATCAGGAGCGCCGGGGTACCCAAGCTAGGTAAGTCAGAGTAGGCCCTAAAAGGGGTCAGCCTCGAGATCATATATATATTGTCGCGTAGTATGACGCGCTAGCTGATGTCCTTCGGGACTCGAGGGTTCGAGTCCCTCTCCCGGCGCTTATTTTGAGGAGCCTAGGACAAGCCTTAAAGCTCACCCTAGCGAGTCAATGGTAGTAGCAACAACCACGGACGACTCGACACCCAAGAAGCAACTGCAGCGGATTACCACAGGTTCTATCAATCCGGGGCTACAGACTGCTTACTCTTCTTTCCTCCTGGAAGCATACAAGATGTGCGTATCTTCTGGGGCATTTTGAAAACCCTCAGTTTGCTTCAACTTAGAAACTTTAGAATTCTGATAACTTCAATTGTCATGACGAGTCTAACCTTTGTACACCTTCCATCTTGACCATCATCTCGTCCACCTGTGAACTGCGCTTCACTAGCTGTTCGTAGCAGTAGAGTACAATTGGCATAAGCAGTATTGGATAGAGAGCCTTATGGGCTGTACCGTATAGGAGAGCAAGCTCAGATGTAAAGCCTAGGAATGTCAAACATTTCATCAAACCTCTATCTATCTGATCTGTCCAAGGCATTCCGAAATTGCTTGCATTCAGCTTGCCTCAAGAAGAAATCGGAAGTAATGAAAAGAAGATAGTAGCAAGCTTTTACCATTAAAAAGGGTTCGGTGGGATACCGCTGAAAATTAAGATGAATCTAAAGTTATGTATTGTGGAGAAATCAAACTTAAGAGATAACGCATTTAGCAAATATAAGTCGCTAGCGATTCTGTTCTCTGTTAATAATCGGATTGATTCTGAAGTTCAATAAATAGAATATCGCTTCTTGAGTACTAAAACCGCCTACGCCTGCATTTTGGTTATAGTGGGAGAAACTGACTCTCACATAGTTCCTGGTAAAATTGGGTTATCCTAGCTGGCTGCTTCTTCTTCTCCTGGTCTTTTATGAAGTTCTGTCTGAATCCACAAGTTTTCATATATTGAAACATAACTAAAGACAGTTGCTTAGCTATTGGAATAGGTATTAAATATGCCATTTTTTGCGCGCAAAATTATCAGAGTAAATGGGGTTAGAGAACCTCTATGTCGTTATGGGGGCTGAGTTTCTTGGGCAACCTCACTACATTTCTTCCCATGCTCATCCCAAAACAGCTTTCAAAGGGATATTGGCACAAGTCCTATGGGCCGCGTATCCGATCGTTGGGACAATACGAGCAAGTGAGAGACATCATAATGTCTACTGGAGCAGGAAAGGCAGGTCGCTTTCTTGATTAGTTTCACAATATTAATTACTGTTAACAGCCATTAAATGTAATAAATCTTCTGCAGAGAAGCTCTTTTATAGCAAATCCTAGAGGTTACTGGAAAATATATATAATTTATGTAATAGTAATATTCCTGATCAATGTCCCACGACAAGACCCAAGCGGAAAAAGATATCTTACATAGCAACCATGAGGGAACTAAATATGAACGGACAGAGATGTTGATTGGAGCTGAAGTTACCACAAAGCGAGCTTGGGAATTCTTCTCAAATGTATCTAAGAAATTCGATGGTTGTGCTAGTTCAGCAGCCACATCTAATGCCATGACAATATTTGTGGATGCCATTGAAGATATGAAAAGGAGAGGGATTAAGATAAGAAGCCTTACTGACATCACTAAAGATAATCTCACAAATTGTAAAGATCTAATGCGCTATGGAGAGGTACGCCATATCAGTCATTTGAGTGGAAATTTTGGAGTAAGTGAAACAGAGTATATAGCAGCTCCTACAATGAAGGAGGGACAGCCTCTACCAAAGCTAATCTACAGCAATTCAAAGGAAATGGTAGAACAACAGCAGCATATATTTGATATTTTTTGGAGCAAAGCAATACCTGCTGAACAAAGGATAAAGGAGATTGAAGAGGACAGAGAAGAGGAATTTTTAGAGGTTATTAATAATCCAGAGAAAGCTACCGAGATTTATGTCAATTTGGCGAGATCGATCAAGAGTAGTGCACTCTTGTTATTGCCAAGCTCAAAGGCATTGATTATGGAATACGAATTGGGTATCATTGACTATCTAATACAAGCTTCAAGAAATAAGGATGTCAGCAATATCAGAATCATTTGCTCCATTGACGATTATAATGCCCAAATTGTAAAGCGGTTGTTTGAAGAAGCGCCAAATATCGATATTTTAAATACGACAACAAATCTTGCTACCAAAGTTTTAATAGTAAATGATGATACACTGTTTAGAGCAGAACTAACAGACCCTGAAGCCGATACATTTTCAAAAGCTCTCGGTTTTGCTATACACTCAAACAGCAAACCTACTGTTGGTGCTTTTAAATCATTTTTTGAGCTAGTCTGGCAGTCGCATAAAACAAACGAGAAATTACAGCAAGCAGATAAAGTGCAAAGAGAATTCATCAATATAGCAGCTCATGAGCTACGAACACCAATAGTGCCAATACTTAATCTTTCTGAATTAATTTATTCCAAGGTAAAAGAGCGACAACCTGAACCGCAACAAAAAGAAATGTTACAAATGTTAGAGGTTATTCTCCGAAATGCTAACAGATTACATCAACTTACAGAGGATATACTGGATGTTACAAGGATTGAAAGCCACACACTAAAGCTAAGAAAAGAGAGGTTCAATCTAAATGATGCAATACTAAATGTCATAGAGGATTATGGAGAGCAAATTGCAAATGGTAATGTAGAACTGATGTACGAACCGGCGAATGGTAGTAGCATTGCCTTAGTAGAAGCAGATAGACGGCGCCTGACTCAAGTTATTTCTAATCTGCTAAATAATGCCATCAAGTTCACAACAAAAGGTACTGTGACTGTCACTATTAGTATAATAAAAAGAAAAGATGTTGACAGAGATAGCGAAGTAAAAGAAGAAGTTGTTATAGCTGTCAAAGATACTGGTACTGGCATAGATCCTGAATTGATGCCAAGGTTATTCACCAAGTTTGCTACAAAATCATATCAGGGGACAGGACTTGGGTTGTTCATATCAAAAAGTATAATTGAAGCACATAGAGGAAGGATGTGGGCTGAGAATAATAATAATAATGATAATAATGATAATAATGATAATGATAATTCTGACAGAAAACACGAAGGAGCTATCTTTTACTTCACACTGCCAGTTGTGAATATAAATGAACAGACAAGAGAGGAGGCAAGATTAGTCAACGACTAACGACAAGGATAAGAAGAGCAAGAGAATCCTCCTGATAGATGATGAGCTCGATGTCACTTACACAATAAAAAAGGTTTTAGAAAATAACGGATTTGTAGCAGATTCATATAACGATCCTACTTTGGCATTATCTAATTGTAAACTTGGATTATATGATTTATTACTTCTTGATATTAAGATGCCAAAGATCAATGGCTTTGATTTGTATCAAAAGATAAGGGAAATAGACAGCAATATTAAGATCTGTTTCTTAACTGCTAGCGAATTGTTTTATGAAGAATACCGAAGACTTGATGCATATCCAACACTAGATAAGGAGCACTTTATCCAAAAGCCAGTCAGAAACGAAGAGCTGATACGTCAGCTAGATGAAATATTATATTCCTATTAGAGCAAACGCAATGCTATATTATTGGCTCCCAAAAAGAATAATATAGCTTAGGTTACTTTTTACATCATGCACTTAAGCTATCAAAACGAACAGGGCTATTGTTAAGCATTGAATTTATCTTGCTGACAAAAGATTCTCTGTCTACTGGCTTTTTGATAATATGATCATATTTTATATCAGGTGATATGCTTACTAACTCTTCTGCGATATCAAGAGCAGAGCAAAACATTATCTTGGTATTTGGGCTTATTGCTTTTAGCTTATAGAATAGCTGAATCCCATTTAATCTTGGCATCCTTATGTCCAAAAGTACTAGCTGGTAGTGAGAAGAAGGATCTGATAATTGTGCAATATGCTTTAGTGCTTCCTGAGGGTCTGTAAACGCTTCTACATTGTATCCTTCAACAGATAAGAGGCACTTATAAGTAAAGAGTGTGTCTAGCTCGTCATCTACTATCATGATATTGGTAGAATATTTTTGCTGCTGCTGTTTCTGTTGGCTCTGCTGCAGCAGATGTGATTGTTGTTTGGCTCGAATGTCCTTTATTTTGGAAATTTCATTAGAGCTAAATAGCTGATTGATACTATTGATATCTATTCCAGATGCATTCTTACTCGACACACGACATACCGTATACCTATGCCTAAAACCAATAGAACCTACTTCCAATTCTCTGAACTCGTATCCATTGACAAAAGAAAATGATTTTATGATTTGATACAGATCTCCACCTATCACTATTCCATTTGGCTCTGCCATTGAGTTTATCTTTGCACATATATTCATAGTAGAACCGAACAGATCTTCACCTTTAGAACTGGTTGAAGTGGCAACTTCTACTCTTCCATAATCTGCACTAATTCTATAGCTAACCGATGGCAGATTCTCTGAATGCAACTTTGCATTGATACTATCATGAGCTAATATCATTGTAGTAAAGCATTCTAGTATATCTTTGAAGGCTGCTTCATTAGCAGGATCTGAGCTGTCAGGAAAGTAAAATATCAAAGCATCCCCAGCATTCTTGACTATCTTTGCACCATAGTTCTTTGCCAAGATTGCCATTGTGTTGATGAATATTGAGTAGTATTGCCCAATTTTTTGACGATCATAAATCTCAGCTGCAATGCTGGTTGAATTTATCATATCGACAAAGCCTATGCAACAGTTGAGAGAGCGATCAAGAAAAGAAATTTCTTTAGCAAGATTGAAAATAGATAGAGAATCCTCAGCTCCCAAATTATCTGAAGGATCCCCCTAGAGATCGCCTCATGGCTAACTATCCTTTGATGGGAAGTCAGCGATGCTTGCTAATAAGAATTCAAAGAGATTTTTAGGTCATCAATTTACCAGTATGAAATGACTTTGTATTTCGTTGTAATAGTTGCTGGAGAACAAACGCACATACTAAGATTATCCGTACTTCCCACGAAAAGTATTATTACTTAGATTGCCTGGCAACGTTCGACTTATGCCAAGGCTAGATCAATTCTCTTGAATTCCCTTTGCTTTTGTAGGATCCAACTAGCCTTGTCTAAGACAATTCTTTGAATTTCATGTTTACGTTTCTTCAATGGCGTTTTAACAGTAATCGTTGTATCAGCATCTAAAATAACCTCAGAAGTCTTAACACGACGCCCTGTTTTGATGATGTGGTATGGTATGGCTGTTGTTCCATACCTTACACTATCTTTATCGCAAATCATAGGTCCCTTTTAGCTAGATCTATAATTTTCATTGTTAATTCATAAGCTTCCTTCTCGGAATAATTATTATTTTCAGATAAAATATCGTAAATAGCAATACTCATTTTCTTCTCAGAA
>DASUUX010000112.1:0-15307 GCA_036373855.1 Nitrososphaera sp. | reverse complement strand
CTTGGAATTGCCTTCCTTTCTTGAGCTTCTTTCCTTTCATCTATGCTTTCACTCATCTCATAAGAAATAAGACAACATGGATAAAGAATGTTGACTCCGGTGTAATCTCCAGGCTATTCCAAATCAAATGAAGTATTATAGATCTCTAAAAGATTATTGAGTATTATAGTGGAGTAGGAATAACTTAGTATTCTTGCAATTACAGTTGCTTGCTGTCCAATGATAAGAAGAGAAATTGTATCTGTATTATCTCCATTACCTCCGTGTGGTCACTCTGAGCATGAGTCATACCACTTGTAAATTGAGGAGATACTTGATTGCCGGCAGGGGGTCGAGCATCTCCTCTATTACTACTACGACTACTACAATTACCTACATCAGAAATTGCTCAAGCACTCATTCAAAAATACTCAAGGCAGAGATATTCTATATGGCGTAGATAGTGGCAAGATATCCTTCATGTATGCTTAGTTATTACTATTAGAAAAAATTAGTCTTTTTGCTTCTTTATCAAATCAAAGACCTTGAATTGGGATGTCCCGGAGATAGAGATAGCAGAAAAACATACAGGTAAAAAGCTGGAGAGTACTTAGTACTTAGTCCTTAGCCACCTAGCTGTCGCAATTACAGTAGCCCCAGTAGCAACCCATTCGTCTATGAATACATCGTTGTTTTACCAGCTGTAATAGGGTATTCTTCTTCCTTATCTATATCTTAGAATTTCTAGAATAAAGTAACAGAGAAAAATTATTAACATATTCTGCATATGTAATCAGTTGAGATATTTGAAAATTCACCTGGATTCAACAGATCGGTTCACAGAAAATGACAGGGGATTCTGATAATGGATGTTAGAAATATGTGTTAATCTATCGGCTAAGTTCGCCTTCTCTTTATCCATTTTTCTAGCTCTACCACAATAAAGGTTGCGAATGCTAGCGCAATTATCATTCCCCATGATTCCAGGTCTATTGGAACGCTTTTGAATAGCGAATTCATTGGAGGAAAGTATGTGTACAAGAGCTGCAGTCCTATCATAATGACAACTCCTGCTAATATCCATTTGTTTGAAAGCACTCCCATCCGGAACATTGACTTTTCCAACGACCTCGAGTTGAAAAGATAAAATAATTCAATCATTACAACCGCGTTCACAGCAACAGTCCTTGCTTCCTCTATGCTAGCACCGCTACTCTCGTGCCAGATAAATAAGCCAAGTACGCTTCCAAGTATCATGACACTCACCAGTATTATGCGCTGTATCAGATCACGTGTGAGAATAGGAGAATTGGGATTCTGCGGCTTTCGCCTCATGATATCTAACTCCTTTGGTTCAAAAACTAGCATCATTCCAAGGGCCAGCGCGGTTGTCATATTTATCCATAGGATCTGCACCGGAAGCAAAGGAAGGCTAAAGCCGGCAAATATTGCCGTAATTATGATTAGCGCCTCCCCAAAATTTGTCGGCAGTGTCCACGTGATGAACTTTCTGATGTTGTCGAATATGCCGCGGCCCTCCTCAATTGCCGCCTCAATTGAAACAAAATTGTCATCAGTCAATACTATATCTGCAGCCTCTTTGGCGACATCCGTGCCTCTAATTCCCATTGCCACTCCAATATCTGCCTGTTTGAGCGCTGGCGCGTCATTCACGCCGTCCCCGGTTACGGCGACAGTCTGGCCTTTTGTCTGAAGAGTCTTCACCAACTGAAGCTTTTGCTCCGGTGAAACCCTTGCAAAGACATCAGCTTTTTCGACAAGAGTTTTTAATTCACTATCTGAATAATTGGTTAGATCATATCCAGTAACAGCAATAACTTCAGATTTGCCATTCTTATCGTTGGTATTGTTTAGCCCCACTCTCTTAGCTATCATTGCGGCAGTCTTCGCATTATCGCCGGTGATCATTTTCACCTTGATGCCTGCATTATGACATGCTCGAATAGCAGAAGCTGCGTTCTGACGTGGGGGGTCCAGTATTCCCTGGAGACCCAGAAATACAAGCCCCCTTTCCAGATCCCTGTCAATTAGTGAATTTTTCTGAAAGCTGGCATCCATCTTGGCAAATGCAAGCACTCTCAGTCCCTTCGCCGCCATCTCCTCGGCTCTTTGAAGCACTTCACTGCGCTGGTCTGTCATGAGAGGTGATCTTTGTAGTTGACCAGTCACATCGTTTTTGGCAATGTATGAGCACTTCTCGATAATCTTTTCTGGGGCACCCTTTAAGTAGATGACATTTTGATTCGTCTCTACAATCCTGTGTAGCGTTGCCATGTATTGCAGATGAGATTCAAATGGGATTTCGTCGATGCGGGGAAAGCGCCTTTGCAACTCCTCTTCCCTCAAGCGAGATTTTCTGGCAGAAACGATCAGAGCGACTTCGGTAGGATCTCCGGCCGCATCCCACTTTCCATCTTTTTCTACAAGGTGTGAATCGTTGCATAAAAGGCCCGCAGTCAAACACTCTCCCAGGGCCGGGCTGACAGCCGCACCATGACCTATGATCATGCCTTCTGGATGGTATCCTGTTCCCGTCACTTCAAAGGTGCTGTCGTTAGTATAAATCTCTGTCACCGTCATTTGGTTCTCTGTCAATGTGCCTGTCTTATCTGAACAAATAACTGTGATGCTCCCAAGAGCCTCGACTGCTGGGAGTCTGCGAACTATTGCATGACGCCTAGCCATGCGACTTACTCCTATAGCGAGGGTGATGGTAAGAGCGGCAGGCAGACCTTCAGGTATCGCTGCTACCGCTAGAGCAACTGCAGACATGAATGTCTCCTCCAGTGTATGCTGGTTTTGAAGGACCCCGACTACGAAAGTTGCAGATGCTAATCCTATAATAAAATACAGCAGAACCTTGCTGAATCTGGTAATTTTGCGGGTGAGTGGTGTGACCATTTCTTCTGCTGAAGATATGCTTTTAGAGATCTTACCTGCTTCCGTTCTATCTCCTGTAGATACAACTATACCGAAGCCCTGACCATATGTCACCAGAGTTCCAGAATGTACCATGTTCTTGCGATCGGCAAGTACTGTATCCGGCTTCAGAACATCAACAATCTTTTCAACTGGAGCTGACTCTCCGGTGAGGACTGATTCGTCGATTCGAAGTTCGCGTGTCTGAAACAGCCGAGCATCTGCAGGGACTTTGTCGCCGGACCTGAGAATTACGACATCTCCAGGAACCAGTTCTGAAGAAGGCAATCGTCTCTTCGAGCCCGATCGCACCACTGTTGCTTCGGTCGTAACCATCTTAATCAGAGCTTCCAAAGCCTTTCCTGCCTTCATTTCTTGCACAAAACCTGCTGTTGCATTTACCAGAACAACACCGAAAATAACTACAGAATCCACCCACTCTCCAATAACCGCTGTCACAATACCCGCCGCTACTAGAATAAACATCAGAGGTTCGCGGAACTGTAATAGAAATCTCAAAATTGGGTGTTTGCCCTTTTTTGTAGAGACAATATTAGGTCCATAAATGCCTTGCCGCGTGCTTGCTTCGGTTTCATCCAATCCTTTGTCCAGTACAACATTTAGCTGGCTAGCTACGTCTGCAAATAGTAGCGAATGCCAATTACTTGTTTTGGGTTCTGTTGTGCTCCTCATATACCCATTCACTCAATGGTGGGACCAAAATCCGTGTTCAATATCAGTAGCAATGGCATTGTTAACTTATCGTTTACTGAGGGATATTTTAGGCACAAGCTTAAAGCGCGATAAGCTAATAGAACCCAAATTCAAGAGTCATTGAACAAGATCGCTATATGGCGTATGTGTGAACTAATTAAATACCTCATCTTCTACTTAGTGGCGATGAATAAGAAATATTCGACAATTCTTGTGTCGCACGACGGCTCTGAGATGTCGGAAAAAGCTGTTGAGGAATCAATCAAATTTGCAAAGGTGTTTGGTTCAGAAATTATGCTTTTGTATATTGTTGATGAGAGATATGCGCCTCCAAGTTCTTCAATATCTTCTATCAGTGATCGAACATCTCTTAAAGAGGCAAAGAATGAGCTAAAAAGAGTGCTAGAGACACAGGAGCTGAAGCAATGCTGGATAAAGCAACAGCATCTAAGATAAAAGAAGATGGTGTCAAATCTAAAATAACAATACGCGTGGGTTTGCCAGCAAAAGAGATCGTCGAAACAGCCAAAGAAACAAAATGCTACATCATCATTATGGGTAGCAGAAGCTTATAATCTGGAAGATTGAGAGCCTTGGGAAGTATGGCAAGGAAAGTGGCTGAGATAGCACCTTGCCAGGTAATGCTGGTGCGCTAAATTGGAATTAGCGATTAATAGAAGGAATGTGTGTGATAATAGTCATGACATATAAGAAGATCTTGATACCACATGATGGTTCTGGTGCATCAGACCGCGCATTGGAGTCGGCAATTCCAATTGCAAAAGCTACGGGTGCCCAAGTAGTGCTTTTGAATGTTATCGGCGAAGTTTACATACCTGCTGGAGTCACCGACCTTGGATACTCTAAAACTACAGGTGAGGAACTTACAGCAACAACTCTAGCAAAAGAATTGCATCACGAGATGAGAAAGGACGCTGCAATCATGCTCGACCAGAAGAAGCAAAAGTACTTGAAGGAGGAGAAGAATCTGGTAATAGAATCTAGAGTCGTGATGGGGTACCCACCAGATAAGATCACTGAATTTATCAGAGAGCAAGGTATAGACCTTGTCGTCATGGGCACAACGGGCTTGCAAGGAATTGTGAAAATAGCTACAATTGGAAGCGTCGCTAGAAAGGTATCAGAAGCATCATCATGTCCTGTAATTCTAGTTCACTAGAGGCTGCCAGCCATCAATCTCTGTCACATTTTGGCTCGACAGTTACAAGGAGAGAGAGAAAGAGAGCTGCAACAAGGGCTCAGGCTATTATTGGTGCCCGGAATGCACTCAGAATATGAGAGTTACAGTCGAGGAAGTCTACCGCCTGTGCGGTGTTTATCTTTAGCATATTACTAGCATGACTTATGGTCTGCTTGCGACCCTTAGATGGGCGCTTGTGACACTTGCGATATATTTTTCTTCAGTGCTCATAGTTTCTTGTAACCCAGACAATATTTGGCAGCGGTATCATACTAGCTTTTCATGCATACTTGAGTCCTTTTTTTGAAGGTTTTCTTGCGAATCTTCAAGCTCGCGAATGCCTCCAGTAATAAAATACCAAAACTCCATCTTGAGATTCAAATGAGTTTTATCCAAATCCCGACGGGCGCTTTGGAAAATCCTCGTAGAAGGCAAAAAGACTAAGACCCAAAAAAATTGTTGCTCGAATAATATAGCATCATAGGAAGAATATCTCTAATTCCTCTACTACTCTACCCTACAAGAATCAAACTCAAAATCAAGCCTAAGAAGATAGAGGTAGAAGCTCCAATATCAGACATAGGCATTCCCAACTAAATACAGGATAAAGAATAGGAGTATAGCCGATAAATATTCGACTGCATATGGTAGAAATACTATATGTTAGAAGACAACAACAAAGACAACAAATTTTCTGCAGATCTTGTCTCAAGTACTTGCCAGTTCTGCGGAGAAGCCTTTGGCAGAGCAAATGATTTATCGCTCCACTACAAGGAGAAACACTCCGAGGAAATAGGCAAAGAGGCATAACTATAATTAGAAACTAAATTTTTTTGGGATAGGAAAAAGTGACGAATTGATTACGAGTATGGCTAGCTAATGAAGAGGGCCAGTACTAGTGGTGGAAGCAGTAGAAGGCTCTAAAGGCTCCACTCTCTTCAATACTCAATTAGCAGTTGTCATATATTAGAAGGTTTGACTATCGTTTTTCTTTTAAGAATGAACAAAGGGGGAAAGTGGGATTGAGAGGTTATGAGAAGAGGCATATGCCAAGTGTTGTAAAGAAGACCTTGTGTTTGTGCCTACATCAGATTAGTCGTTTAGTTTTTCCTCTGCCTTCTTCTTTTCGTATTGGGCACCTACATCCCTATCTGGATCTTCCATCTTTGCGCCCAATGCCTTTGCACCTGCTGTTATTTTGTCCCCTGTATCTTCCAAATCTTGTTTGACTTCACTCTTTGTATCTACCTCTCGCCTCACCTCTTCTTTTTTCACATTTCCATACTCGTCAGTCTCTACTTTTTTCTTTATCTTTTCTTCTCTCTCGCTCATTTCTGATGCAGCACATGTACGCATCTAGGGTTAAAATAGCTTATAGAAGATTCATTTTAAAAGTAGTACCAGCCACCCTTACCACCCTTAAACCAGTGGTGATATATAGCTCCTGCTTGAAGTGCGATCATCCTTTTCTTTTAGCAGGCTCAGAGGGATTGGAGAGAAAAACCTTCAGAATTGAGACACAATGAATCACTGGCACAGAATGAAAATTATCATGCAATTATTTAACAAGAAAAATTCCGTATCAAAAGTTACCGCTAAAGTTTCTCATGTGCGCATCAACATCTGCCTGGGTGAGGAGGAGTAGGATTCTTTATTTTTTACGTTGATGCAAATTCTTGAGTTTTCTGTTCTCGACCTTCTTTTTATGCTCTTCTCTGACGTGGTGCAGTCTATCTTTTTCATGAATGAATTCTTTGCCGCATTCGTCGCATTTTACAATTGAGTGGTGGTGTATGTGCCTTGCATGATTAATTAGATCTACATATTTTGGGAATTTTTCACCGCATTGGTCACAAACATCTTTTTCTTTCTTATGATGAAGAATACCCAAACTATTTCTGTATAATCTGAAGTGGATAGCTATTAAAAGATTTTTTACTCTACTCGCCCCGGCCTCCTGCAGCCAAAGCGCTTTATGTCGTACAACTCTTGGATCGGTATGCAGCGCAGAGGGTAAGAGCGAGTGACCAGATGCGCTAGTCAGGAGCTGCATCGGACGGCACTGCAAAGTCAAGATGGATCTTTGGTCTGGTCAAACTACATAGAGTTTTTCCGCATCCATGCATTGCTTAGTCCCTACTTAATCAGACGCAGGTTAACAGGTAGAATTTTTTTAAGCCAGTTGTGCCTGTATCATGATTGAGAACAGATAGTATAAGTATGCTTTTATATCTTGGAAGAAGATAGTAACTTCACTGTAATACTCCATATGAGTAAGGATCATTTTTCGGTTGATATAATTGACGTAAATGATGATGATAATAATAATATAGAACTCCAAGAAAAAAAACTGAATTTGGAGTTACTCCTATTTCCAAAGAGGAAATCTCGAAACTCTTCTCTGGGCGAAATCTAGTTTTTATCGCTACTTTGTCAAAAGACAATTCTCCGCATGTTACTCCAGTATGGGCAGATATGGATGAGAAAGAAGAATTGGTTTTGATAAATTCCTTCGAGGGATCTGCCAAGGTAAGAAACGTAAAAAGAGATCCCAAGATTGCACTTTCAATTGTTGAAACTCACAATACTTACAAGATGGTATCTATGAAGGGGAAGGTCGTAGAAGTCACCATGAATGAAGCTGACAATCACCTTCATAAACTTGCAAAAAAATATCTAGGCATCGGAAAGTATTACTATAGAAAACCTAGCCACAAGCGCGTGATCATAAAGGTAAAGCCTGAGAAGATTATGGGAATTTCGATACATCCGGCATTTTATTTCTTGGCCTATTCGCCATAATGTTGGTATTTAGGATAACTAAAAATACTCTGCCGTATAACGTCCAGATCATCTCAGATTGTTAAAGGTATGGAAGGTAAGAAAAGCGACATACCCCGGTGGGTAAGCCGTGTCTTTGACCGATTTGTTCAAGACTTCAAAGACGGTGTAGACTCAACAATCAACATCAAAAAAGCAATTAGTGATCTGGAATCTCGAAAGGTAGACCCAGAAGACCGGAAGATCTACGTTTCCCTATCAAAGGATCCAGCCGAGTATGCCACCAACACTGTTCAAAATAGAGTTGGCCTCCACCTTGGCGCAAAGAAGGGCGACGTCATTTACTACTACAAATCCAATCCTAACAGGCAGAAAGACATCATCACCGTTCCTATAAGACCAGAAGACATCAGCATTGCAGAATACAAGAAAGTCCTTCTTGCCACAGTAAAAGATGCTCTTGAAATCATGGGCTTTGGTTGCGTAGAGAGCATAGAATCAGATATCTTTAACATTGGTGCCAAGTCCCGAAAAAATCTGCAGCATAGCCAGACTATGGCTTCGTAATCTTAGTAGCCGAGCCAAAACCCGTGGCGGGACCGGCTTCTTCTTGTCCTCTTCTTCAAGCTACTTTGATGTTAAATTGGCGTTTTCTAAAATGAGAGGCATTAATACGCCATCATTTGACTGAGTATGTATCGCGGAGTTTTTCTCTCGAATCCTTCGGGGCGCCCGAACCCGCTTCAATGACAAAATTTGACGAAGTCTGATGGATTCGATAAAGTGAGAACGTGAGCTGAAAATACCTCCACTACCTCCACCAGAAATTGGAGGTACAAAATCTATTGCTGAGAAAGTATTTCCACTATAAGACCCCGAAATTCCGCTCAAATTTACAGAAGTGGAGGTAGTGGAGGTATCGGAGATATTATCCGTTTATCTGAGTATGCACTTGAATCTTAGACGGTGATGACTTCTATTAAAAAGAAGAATATATTTTCACCTGTCTGTATCTATGCAAAAAAACTACAGCTCTATAAAATATCCAAATGGTTCAGTAACCGAATTGCATACTGCTGCTAACAACTGAGTATACCTTCTGGAATCGTAAGGAGTCTTTTCATTTATCAGCGCAACAGGAATGGCTCTCTTTCTGGAATACTTCCTATAATAGTCAGTGATAACATATTGCAATATTTGACCTGCCCGCATAGTTTTCCCCTCGTCTTGTAGTTGATAGATGGCACCAGTTTCAACTGTGTTGGCGGTGTATGTATTAGCATCTTTGGATAGCATCTTGGTGAAGATCAGATCAACTAGCGGAACTCTGCCTTCCTTGAGCTGTTGCTTGTATTTCTTGAAGGTTTCCTTCACTTCCGGCATTAGTGCTTTGACTTCTTTGATGTTGTTACCTTGAGCCATTATCTCCAGTATTTCCCTCTGGAATCTGGAGAAATATGCAGGCGTGTCATGTCTTCTTGTTTCTATCCCGCGGTCCTTTATTGTTCCATCTTGGTAGCATCCAAAGTACCTGTTAGGCACGCCAACCATTGGATTGCCTCCTTTGCTCGACAAAAACGCTATCCACTTATATTCGCCTTCATACGAGATCTCAAAATCTATAGCCTTTTCAATTTCTTCTTTTAACTTCATATACTCCTGCTGGTGTAATACACCATCTTGCTTCTTTTTTACAAACAGCGAATCAATTATCAGGTGAAGAACGTCGTATTCTAGTTCTTCTGCGGTCTTACGAGCCATATTTGCAATGAAGCGTGCCCAAGCGCATATCGCAATGTGTCCGTCTATAAGCCCAAAATGAGAATGCGCATGTCCTTGATATCCAAAGCTTACATGACCTATTGTCCTTAATATCCCCTGCCTTGAATCAAAGATCGCCCAGCTTTTGTCATCTGTCGCTAGCTTTCTAAAGTGTTTGTACTCCTTTCTATTCTGTAATGGTACTTCTAGCGATTCTGCGACAAGCCCTTTTCGCTTTTCGCAGACTCGATATCCAACTTCGGGTACGATGTTTTTGGAATCGGGGCAGCAGTCGCAGTTGATCGTATCTGCGCCTACATTCAGTTTGGTGATTATCGAAGGGTATAATGACACAAAGTCAAATTCCGCGACCTTCTCATGAACTCCCACCCAGGGTTCCATGATAAGGCCGCCCCGGTCGGCTACGATCAGTTCTTTAATCGTCTTGATCTTCTCCAAGCTGGCAGGCTTCCAAGGAACGAGCAATTTCCGCTTATGCGCAAGGTAGAATTGCATGCTTGTCAACGCTCGCCCAATTGTTGATCTGGAAATGGTGTGTAATGGCATTCTGCAAACTCTGGCTACTTCGTATAGGCTGTGAAGGGCAGACGGATCGTGAATTAGGCTGTTGTTTGTATCGATGTGAACCCGCCCGAAAAGCATGACGCTGGAAGCTCTATAGTGGACCCGCCCATAAGAAAAGTAGGTTATTCCTCCTCCTTCTTTTTTTGGACGTGACGAAATAGGTATCTGCTCCCTGCTCAGTACAAGCTGCATCTGCTTGTTTTTTTCCGCTCGAGCTGTCAGGTAGGGGAACATCCATTCATCACCATCCTGAGTGAAAATAAAATCCGGGTCGATATTCGCTGTCTCCCTCATCAGTTCATAGAGCGCATCCTCCTCAGACTGTTCTTGAATCTCGATAGTTTCATCATCACCATTTTCTAACTTTATTGCGATTGTATCTATATTGTCGGTGAACGAGGGAAGTCGACCTTCCTGTTTTGGTGTGACGTCGATACTGATGACTTTGAATTCTGGGAGGTGGTAACTTGTGAATCTGACATTATCGTCTAATAGCCATTCGAGCTTGCCGTCCTTGCGTACATCCACTTTGCATTTTGAAAGAGGAAAGAGATCATGTTCGTAGAAGTAGGCCTGTACAGGGAGTATGTCGACATTGTAAAGCCTAAATCTGTCGTGTGTATTAATATCCTCTATTGCATTAGCCAGTGATGTGGCTTTGTTCGCATCTGCCAACGTCAACTGCAATACCGTGTTCTGCTCATTATCTCTAATCCTTTCATATCTTGAAACAAAGTCGTAACTCTTGATGTAGTGCTGTACTGCTCTATTTTTTGCTAATGTCTCGAGGTCCGGTTTGCTGTCAGAGCTTACATATATTGAAGGTGTCCAAGCGTCTTCCAGTCTGCTGATCGAACGACCGTCTTCATCCTTAATCCAAAATACTATCCTGTCTTTCATAGGATAGGCATCAAACAACCATCCAGAAATTGTCAAGGCTGCTGTTTTTTCTCTCCTTCGTTTCTGAGCTTTTCTATTGCCCGCTTCAATTCCTTAATGATAAGGTGTTGCTTGAACAGGAGAGTCATGATCACTGCTTCTTCAGGAAATGGCTCTCCCTTGGCATTGATCGCTTCTGCATACCTGTAGCAAAGTTTGAGCATTTCTTCGAATTCCTTTCGTTCCTGCCCGCGCAGCAAATTCGCATAACCTTCGTATGATTTGATAATCTGTGTCAGGATGTCATCGCTTGGATTCAGTGACAAGCTATTTTCTGCTCTCTCACACCTATCTGCTGGGCAATCTCCATCAATTCCTTGTAGTGATGGAAGATTATGCTGATGAAAATAGGATGTATCCTCACCAAGCTGACAGCACCAGAACAAGCGGAGATATACAGCCGCGGAATCTCAAACATATCATCAAAGTCCTTTTTTTGTCTGTCGTCGAGGTGTTTTCTGTAATCCCGCCACTCCGATTCCTCCTCCGCCAAAGCTAATCGAAAAGAGGGTATGGTTCTTCCCAAGATTTTTCACCGGCTAAGCTGAGCGGTTGTTGCGACCAGTCGCCATTGATTTAGCGGTGTTCTTTCAATCTTCCAATGACAGGAATAGCATAATCCACATTTGGTACAGATGTGTGGAGTCCGTTTATTACAGTCATTACAAGCCCTATATAGATTGGCAGCAGCTTGTGCTAGGAAGTCGTGTCTACGTCGCATAATCAAGGCATATTCAGCTTTTAGATAAACAGGAGTACACGTTGGGGAGAGGGGGAGAGGATCTTCGATGGTTATTGTCCTTTATTAGGTGCCATGTTTCAATATGTTAAATCTTATGCAGGTCATCAGCCAGTATCTATGCTCTTCTTGCGGTTCTGTACTAAAGGAAACTGCAGAATATATCGAAATTCACTCATTGAGAGAAGAATGCCCAAGTTGTGGTTCGATGCTTGCAGAAAGTCTGATAAAAAGGGCACTTCGTCCTGAAGTTAAGATCTCCGTACCAAAGGTTCAAACCGCTGATACCTTGCTGCTGAAGAAATTAAGATTCGATATTCCCAAGATAGATTCCTTCATTGGACTTGGGGCTACGGATCTGTGTTGCATATCCGGCTACGGCGCAAATATGCTGCTTACGAGATTGTGCGTAAGATCGCTGCTGCCTCAAAGATACGGTGGTCTAGATTCACCTTATGTCATGGTTGCAGATGCCGGTAACCACACTGATGTGTATGGCGCAGTTAATTTTGCAAGGCAGTACGGAATGAGCAAGAAAGATGTTGCGGAGAGAATACTTGTAGTCCGGGCATTTACTGTGCATCAGGTAAAGCGGCTAATATCCATCGAGGTACCAGAGATTGTTCAGGAATATCAGGTTAGAAGCGTCATTGTTCCTGGCTTGCTAAATGTCTTTGATGGAGAGCTCAACATGAGAATGAAAGACATAAAGAAAGAAATCTCAAGAATAACGGAAGCGATAAACGAATTATCAGCCAGAGTGCTGATTGTATCATCCGTTCAACAAGGAGGTAGACACTCAGAACTAGTTTTGCGAGCATTCAAAAAACGCATCAACCTCCTTCAGAAAGAAAAACATGGCACATTGAAAGCTGAAATTTATAATCAAGGCTACAGCAAAGTTGTTAAGTTGACAGAAAGAGAGCTTAAGATCATACCTAGAAAGTAGCATGCAATATGCGCACTTCATAGTTAATTGGGAAATATCTCCGATACCTCCACCATCTCCACCTGAGACAAATCGAACTCAAATTCACTGCAAAGACGGTGGAGGTATTCCATCAAAGGTGGGGGTAATATCTCCACCAACACGCAAGTATCTCCACCAGAAGCCTCGTAGATCTACGCTCAAATTTACAAAAGTGGAGGTAGTGGAGATGGTGGAGATATTTACTGTTTATCTAGTAAGGATCAGCTTTTAAGTTCTAGCCGATGAACTTCTACCTAGACCGGACTTCAATAATGCCATAAGCAAGACTTTGTATCTGTATTACCTATATTGTTACGGCAAACTAGCCGACATAGTCATTTAACTAGCTAGATCAAGCTCATCACCTCAAACATTTTAGAAAATTAATAGGCGGTTAGTGTATAACATCCTGCAAGCTTCTTGGCTTTCCATCTTCAAACACGTCTTTCGAACAGTATTGTAGAGAAAAAGCAGCCATCTGATCAAGGATTGGTTTTGTCGCCCGTCCTTTTTCTGTAAGAAAATACTCTACTCTCAATGGCGTTTCAGCATAGACCTTTCTAGTAATCAGTCCGTTCTTTTCCATTTTCTTTAGCCTTGCAGAAAGTATCTTTTGGTTCATCCCTTCTATGGATTCCAGGAACTGGTTGAACCTTGTATGATTGCTTAACATGTTACGTATGAGTAAGACAGTAAACTTTTTTCCAACTATTCTAAAAGTCGAGTCAACGGGACAAGCTTTCATGCCTTCAGTGCTGTACATGATTTTTTGTTCGTCCTGCATCAAGTTTCCAGTTCATCACCTAGTATCCTACTCATCACTTTTCAACTTATATTCTTGACTAATTACGTTTAGGGATATGCAACAAGATCGAAAAAAGATCGGGTTCCTTAGTGAAGGTTACAAGATACTTGGCAACGTGTTCAGACCTGATAATTTCAAGGAAGGCGATGTAATACCTGCGGTTGTTATGGCCGGTCCAATGACAGGAGTAAAAGAACAGGTTGCTGGCCTGTGGGCTGAGCGTCTTGCCAAAGCCGGTTTTGTTACTTTAGCCTTTGACCATCAGAATTTTGGAGAAAGTGAAGGGACTCCAAGGCAGCATGAAGACCCTGCTAAGAAAATTGAGGATTTGAAAAATGCAACAAGTTTTTTGGCTTCTCTGCCCGAAGTGGATGGGTCGAGAATAGGAGCCTGTGGTATATCGATGGGAGGAGGATATGCACTCCAATTGGCAGCTTGGGATAGAAGAATAAAGGCAGTATCAATAGTAGCAGCAGGTCTTAATCTTGGGGACACATTTCTGGAGATGATGGGCAAAGAGGCTCTTGTTAAACAGCTTCAAGACCTGAATGCTTCTAGGCAAAAACACTACGACACCGGTGAAGTGCAATACATTCCTGCTGTCGCCACGCAAAATAAACCAGCTGCTATGATCGGAGATGAGCCTTTTGAATACTATGGAACTTCACGTTCATGGAGCCCTGGATGGGTCAATCGCTATACCACTGAATCCATTGAAAATTTGATGTCTTTTAACGCGGTTCCTCATGCCCATCATGTCGCACCCACTCCACTACTAATCATCCACGGAAAAAATGATAAATACTGCTTGCCAAAATTTGCACAGGAAGTATATGACAAAGCGGGCGAACCAAAAGAAATCATGTGGGTAGATGCCCCTAACCACATTGATCTCTATGATATCGAAAAATATGTTGGACCTGCTGTTAACAAAACAGTTGAATGGTTCAACAAATATCTGAAAAGAAAGTCTAGGCTAAGTGAGGAACTGACTGCATGAACATATCTCAAGCTGAGCAAGCTGAAATCTGCAACAAGGTGCTGTTGAAATATTGTTGTTGTAGTTATTATTACAATTTGACATTGGTAACGCTAAATGAAGGGGTGAATCCCTTTGCGCTTGTATCGGTGAATACAAAACCTTTTTAGCTAACTGTCTCACATCACAAGACCGGAACCTAAATTTAGCACCTTTAAAAGCACGGAGACCCTGCCCGCGCCGATTCGAAATAGGGAGGTAAAAATGATGTGCAAGTAATGACATTCAAGGCTCCAAAAGCGTAAACTGTATGCAAAAGGCTGTCCTATAGGAATATCATACGAGAGAGAAACACAGCATCGACTTTCGCTATGTTAAACCTAGTGACATCACACGATTAAGATAATTTAAAAGAAGCTTTAAGGGTTATCCAAGTCGCTATCCAACAAAGTTGTTGGTTAGCGAATCAATCTAACAAGAGCAAATCCTATAATAAATCCAAGGACAGCTCCAAATGTGGGCAGCCATTTTCTTTCTTTGTGAGCTTTTGGTATCATGTCGTAAAAAAGCATATAGAAAATGCCGCCCCCTGAGATTGCAAGGGTCAGCGCAATAACAACTTGCATACCTTGGAGAAAGAACAAACCTATTAATCCAAGAATGATTGGAATCACCGATACAAACCCAATAGCAATCAAGGCTTTTCTTTTGCTACCTCTAAAAGCTGATGTCTTGCCAGAAGTCATTTCACGAAATGAGGCGATTCCTTCTGGGACATTTTGTATGCCAATGAGCAGTGCAATCACAAATCCAGCACCGCCAGCTACCGAAGCTCCTATGGCAAGTGATTCTGGAATAGAATCAAGACCAATACCGAGTAGAATGCCAGCTCCTCCACCCTTGTGCTCCGCTAA
>DASUUX010000111.1:0-27558 GCA_036373855.1 Nitrososphaera sp. | reverse complement strand
GGTAGTAGTAGTAGTATGATGATGATGATGAGGTAATGATATCGCAAACTGCTTCTTCTGCCTTGCCATCCATTTAGGTCAATCATACATGTGCTTTTAATAGTTAGATCAATATCTTACACGGGAACAATCTGAAGATTTATTTTATATCAAGTCAGCCATAAAGTGCTATTATGGTGGCTGCTGATTGTTCTGTCTTGCAATGCGTGCCACTGAAATCCAGCTGCCTATAGTCAACACGCCCTGTATTGTGTATGACTAATGTAACCCAGAAGATAGGAACTACAAGCAAGTTACTAAAGGTCTTACTCATATGTGGTATCGTCTCTTCGCTGCTTTATGTCAGTACTGACATACTCGCAGGAATGCTATGGGAGGGCTACAGCTTCACTTCTCAAGCCGTCAGCGAGCTGTTTGCTATCGGCGCTCCAACAAGCGGTCTTGTAGTTCCACTTTTCACGCTGTCTAGCGTGCTTTTGGTAGCATTCGCGTTGGGCGTTTGGGTGTCAGCGGCTGGTCGAAATCGCGCTCTGCGCGTCATGGCATTGATGATGGTCGGAAACGCGGTCAACAGCTTGGTGCTATGGAATTTCTTCCCGATGCACATGCGTGGAGCCGAGATGACGTTTACCGATACCTGCACGGAATTCTTGCGATCAACCCCTTCGTTTGGGTGACCGTAGGGTTGAGAGTTGCTGCATTCCGAAACTGGTTCCGCTTCTACTCGATAGGCACAATCCTGATACTTCTCGTGCCTGCCACTTTTGCATTTTTGTACCTTCCCCAGCTTGGCGCAAACCAGCCTACACCATGGCTTGGGCTTACTGAGCGCACATCCATCTATGGCAATCTGCTGTGGCAGTTGGTGCTAGCCATAGTCCTCTTGCGTGGGGAAAGGAGCCTAGGCTCCACCACTAGCCCTCCTCATTAACTGTTGAGATGTGATCGTTTCACATTTTGGACATGAGTAAACCACAACATCAGATGGGGATACTATAACATCTGACTGTGAAGTCCAAAGCTCCGGTCGGTAACAAGTCATAGTTATAGCTATCGAGCCATACGATTACTTGAAGAAGGACTCTTCAGCAATCTCTACTTCTACTGGCATTCTCCATGCATACAGACAAGATTACCTTTTCTTGCTGCTCATATTTCTGCTTGTTACTGGAAAACTGAACTTCATTCTCTCGTGGTTTTTTCTGCTTTTATTACGACGCTAGTAATCTTCCTGCCATCCACCTGCTCGCCGTCTATGTAAAGCCGCTCGCTCAGAACTTTGACATTCTGAAAGCCTGCCTTTCTGATGCTGTCAAGATAATGCTCCTTGGTGAGTGCGCCATCTATGCAGCTGCACCATTTCTCGGCGCTAACCGAGCTCGGTGCGACCTCTACATCCGTAACCAAATCTGAAATGACCATCCTGCCACCCTGCTTCAGAATCCTGTGAACCTCCCTGAATGCATCTACCTTGACCATAGTTAGGTTAATGACACAGTTACTGATGACCAAGTCGGCAGTGCCATCGTTAACTGGAATTTTCTTTTCAATATCGCCCTTCCTAAACTCTACGTTCAAGTAGCCGTGGACTTTGGCATTTCTTCTTGCTTTTTCAAGCATCTCATCTGTCATGTCTATTCCGATGACTCTCCCGAGTCCGCCAACCTGCTTGGCGGATAGGAAAACGTCAATGCCGGCGCCGGAACCCAAATCAATAACTGATTCACCCTCCTTGATGTCAGCAAAATTTAGTGGTGCTCCGCAGCCGACGCCCAGAATAGACTCCTCAGGTATAGACTCTAAATCCTTTTCATTATATCCAATCTCCTTGGCAGATTGATCGCGAGAAGTTGTTGTCGATGAGCCTGTTTCTGTGCTTCCGCAACCGCATTCACTCGGTATGCAGCAGGATTCAGAATTGCCACTTAATGCGATCTTGGCGTATTGCTTTTTTATATCATCCTTTAAGATATGTGCTCCCATTCACTTTATGTTTACCTAGGAAACTATTTAAGTTGTCAAGGAGAAACAATGACAGTTAATGTAAAAATGGAAACTAAGAGTGATGGAAGGAAGATTGGACTTCCGCTCTACAAAGGGGACTGCAGTTTTTTTCAAGGCTACGATCCCTCCTCGCTTATGAACGAAACCGCTAGACTCAGGAACTTGATTACAAAGAGAGGCACACTTGAAATTCTAATACCCCTATGCTGCTCGACCAGTCCAGTCAGATATAAGAAGTTCCGTGAGACTCTCAAGGGATTCAGCAGCAAGACACTTGCTTACAGGTTACACGAGCTTGAAAAAAGCGGTGTACTAGAGAGGCGTTCATATAACGAAATTCCTCCTCGGGTCGAATATCGCCTCACGCCTAAAGGTCAGGAACTGGTAGAGTCCATAATAAACTTGCTACAATGGATGAGAAAGTGGTCTACTATAGCAACTAACTAACCTCAGCCCCTAGCTTGCTCAACCATAAAAAAGTGCGCTGAATTCTTTCAGAATCTTGCTCAATTATAAAAGATCAAGTTTAATACCGGATTACACAACAACCGTATGGACACCAAGGAACAGGTCCTCGTTTTCGGCTTTTTGACAGTTTGACTTCATAAGTGACTCTTTGAATCATTGCAATGCGTTTGTTGATATAACAACCCATATCTTGCAGTTAGAAATGGAATTTCCCTAATGACACATTATGCGGCAATTCTTAAACACCATATCATGATTTCAACAAGTACACAAAATGACAAAGAAAGAAAAAAGAACAAGAGCTCGTAGCGAACCGCGAAAGGCCCCTGCAGTCAAAGACAGTGTAGACAACAGCTCTGCAATGGCTGATGCCGCTCGCATCCATCCAAAGGAAGTTTTTGATTCTTCAAAATATAATGCCATGAGCGATATGACTAAAGGTTCAAACCGGGAAACCAAAAATGTAGAAACTCTTGCAGATACACATAGAATAACAGATAGTATGAAGCCAGAACAGATTGACAACAAATCAATAACAACGACAGCTGCTACAGCATCATCATCAGCAGCAGTAGAAGAAGAAGAAGAAATAACACCAAGAATAAATCCAATGATGGTCGAAGAAAGAGCCAGAACTATAAGGGAAGTAAAGGAGGAAGAGACACATCAGTACATGTCGTCATCTACATCATCATCACCATCATCATCACTGTCCTATCAATCTGGAAATGAGAAGAAGTTGTCCTGTATCTCAATATCATGCATTCAATAGAAAATGCTGCGATTGAGCGACTTCATGCAAGGATCCAGCAGTCCCCGTTGGCGGAGGTCAGGGAACAGCTTGTCCAGCATTTAGAACAAACAAGGGAGCAAAAAAGCCGGCTGATTACACTGATTAACAGGCTTGGCGGTCAGCCTACAAACGGGCATGCAGATTTGTCCGGCTATTCCCTACCTAAAGTACTGGCAGATGCTTTCAAGGCTTCAGCCACTACACTAGAAGAGCAAGAGCTAAGGACTATGGAGGCTGATGCGCTTATAGAATATGCAGAGGTCATAGGCTACAATATAGCCATCCAGCTGGCAACGAAGATAAACATTGGTGAAGCAGTAATGCCACTGAGGCAAAATCTACAGGAGGAAGAGAAAATGGTTGCATGGATGAGAGCTAATCTGCCTTCTAACTTTGTGCAGCTATGGTCAAAAATTGATGACGGGCAGAGGTCGCAATAACAGCAACACTATAGGGGGCTATAATAGGTTCCAAAGAAGGAAATCGTAGCCACTGTGGAAAATATGTATATATGCAGAGGATAGGTTTAATGCTAGATTCGCGCACTTACTCAGGGAGTTTCTTTTGAGCAGTTGCTTTGGCTAAAGCTTCCAATATTTTCTGCTTTGCATCCCTTTCCCTTCTTGTGGATTCCTTTCCTTCAACCATCTCTTTGAACTGGATGGCATTGACAACAGCCTTGCCGCCATAATGGTTGTTGAAGTAAATTCGCAATCTCTTTGCTTCGGGGTCTTTTGTTATTTTGTTGACCTTTTCAGTCCAAGGCTTAAGTTCTTCTTCTGTATAAAGATAGTTATACCAATAACCGTTGTTCCTCCCATGAAGTCTGATAAATGAATGGTCTGCAGTCAATATGACGTCTGATAGATAGCGCAGCTTTGGATCCGGCGAATCTGTCATTACAGCGGCAACATTATAGTGCCTTAGCATTTCCCAGGGTCCCTCAGTATGCCATGACGCATGGCGGAACTCCAGTGCATAATCGTAGCCTGATGGCATCCTATTGAGGAATCCTTCGACTTGCTTGAACTCGTTAACCGAGAAACTCGGTGGTAGTTGTAGCAGTATTGCGCCAAGTTTGTTTGCATTCTTTAGAGGCGAGATCTTTTCAAGGAACTCTTGGAACACATCCAGTGCACCTTTTTTGACATTCATGAGCTTAGTATGTGTCACTGTCTCAGGTGCCTTGACAGAGAATTGAAATCCTGGAGGTGTAGCTTTTACCATGCCATAGAATGTGCCACTAGTCATCTTTGAGTAGAACTTCTGATAAAATGTAGCATCCAACTCAGCTGAAGGGAAAAATTCAGAATAGTAACGCAGACGCTTAGTCTGAGTATCAGGATAGAAAGAGCCTACCCAGCCCCCTTTTTCAACCGGATCGCCATAATTCCAGCCAGAACAACCTATGGATACTTGTGCCATGATATGATATGCTAGAGGCATCTCAGATATTTTTGCTTGTCACTATGCTCGATTCTTGAAAAGATAAAAAAGAAGGCAATTGTTATAATTGTGTTTGCATCAAAACTCAAATGTTGTCTCTGTTAGCCTTACTTTACACTGAACAGCTAGCTTATACCGTATGTATCCACCCGCAGGTATTCATCATTTGTTCACTACCTATATTCCCTATTAATCAGAGATGTTACTGTCAGCAATCTTACCTGCCAACTCTTATTATTCTTCTCTTCGTCTATAGTTACTGCCTCTTCCGGGGTATGGCTGTGGTCTCATCGCATAAGCAATAGAGACATTATCAGAAAAAATTCTACGCATGACATACGTTAGGTGTAGCAGTGCGACTTCAGGGATCCAATATAATGCTCAAGAGGACTCTTATTCTTGGCTACACCGTGGAAAATAGTATAAGCATATAGTCAGGATAGTTTTTGAAGGTAACTACACGTGCTATGCTCATGGCAGCTATATAATCATCACCATCATTTCCTCTCCTCTATGATATAACGTCTTTCCAATCTGATCCAAGTTCAAATTAGTAGAGTACTTTCTCCTTCATTACTTTAAAGATCAGTAAATTAATATGGTCACCAGTTTGAAAATAGTCTCAGGGATAGAGCCAGTTCTTGAGCAGTAGGAGAAACATCGAAGCTAACCCTTTAACTGAGCTGTTTGCTGTCTATTTGGCCAAAATTGAAGATGCATTAAAGCGCGAGGTTGACCTATATACCTGGTCGGAGTTCCATGCTCCACTTCGCTATGCCTGCGAGGGAGGCAAGCGCATCAGGCCCCTAATCCTTGTACTGTCTGCAGAATGCATCAAGTCTAAAAAGGTAGAGCCTGACGCATACCTGGCCGCTTCTGCAATCGAGCTTCTACATACGGAGTCTATAATCCACGATGACATTATCGATGAGGAGAATCAGCGCCGCGGAAAGCCCTCATTCCACGTAAAATATGGCTACAACAGCAGCATACTTACTGCAGATTTTGTTCTTGGAGTCATACTAAACATCGGCTCAAAATTAAAAGATCCCCGCATCATCAACGAGCTATCAAATGCCGCAACTAAAATGACTGAAGGCGAAATGATGGAGATAAAGCTTGGCAAGGAAATGGACATCGCAGAGGACGACTATATCAAGGTGCTTGAATTCAAGACGGCTTCGCTCTTTGAAGCATCAGCCAAGATTGGTGCGATAACTGGGGGCGGCGACGAAGATCAGATCCATACTATGACATCTTTTGGCAACCTGCTGGGGATCGCCTACCAGATACACGACGATCTTATTGATTGGAGTAACGAAAATCGGCTTTTTAATACGCTAGTCAGGAAAAATGGCAAGCCGAAGGATTTTGTCGACCAGATGGACAAGCTGTATCAGTCATATGCATCAAAGGCAAAGAACGAACTTCGCAAGATATCGACACACAGCGAAGCCAAACGCCACTTGGAGCACCTGACAGACCTTACATCGGTCCAGTTCTAATAAAAAAGGCTACAAACATTGAATAATTTGGTGGTATCTCTCTACATGATTGCTTGCAAGCGATAGAACTTTGCCTCAACTGACTATGAACTGATATCGCATATTCCTCAAGATAGAAAGCGAATATGCGCTCGATAGAATATACCTGATCTGTGAAGAGATATGCTTCGGGCAAAACAATTAAACGCCAACGTGCAGCTCATCCATTTTGGTTGTCACTAAGCAAAGAAGCAGCAGTCAGGCCACCGTGGATGATAAGGACACGATCGATGTATTTTGTAATACTTGTGGCTGCATTCGTTGTTTTAAGTGCAGTGGTTGCTTCTGGCGTAACGCTTGAAGCAGATGACGCGGTTAGTCGCTACTTCAAGTCAGTACATGGCAGCAACCCCAGTATTGACATGGCGATGATAGTTATTACTTCACTAGGTGATGTAACAACACTGTTCATTCTTGGCATAGTATTAACGATAATTCGGCGTACGAGGAAAGTGGGTATGATATTTCTCATTGCGCTGGTAGTCATCGTAGTCTTGGTCATGTACATAAAGCCTCTTATTGGAAGGGAGATTCCACAATATGGGTTTGAGCCAGCTTCAGAACTGCCTGAAAACTTTAGCCTTGAAAGCGATAGTCTTGCGCCCTTTGCCGCTGAATTTTCATATCCCTCCGGTCACGCTTCGCGTGCCACTGCCCTGGCCTTTATTACAGGATATGCTATCTATAACAAATCAAAAAAAATGGGCTATGCAATCTGGGCCTTTCCAATCATTATTGGCATTACGCGCATCTATGTAATGCAACATTACCCGACAGACATCATCGCAGGCTTCATGCTTGGAGGATTAGTGTCGGTGGTTCTGAGCAACGCCATGAAGCTCGACGAGCCATTCTTTCTATCTAGAATAAGGGGCAAGGAAGATAGAGCTGTGTAAGTTTTTGATGCTGCAATACAAGCTTGCCTTGCATAGCTTTCTTTTTTAGTATTATGACAATTTTATTATAAACTGAGAAATTATCATGCTTTATGCTTCAATTGTGAGGAAGAAGTTTTTCTTGGTGCTTTCTGTTGAATACAAGGCGAGGATCTCTCTCTTTTTGTCCTGTATCACTTCTACTTGATCTTTCTTTTGCATTTTTTTCTAATAGCGACATGGACAGTAGTAGTAGTTGTGTGTGGATCCTGCCATGAATGAGAAGAAGCTGTTTAGTTGTCGAAATCTTTAATTCTGATCAGAATATTAAAAATACCATTTAAGATGGACATATCTTCTGCTCTGGTAATGAACATCGCTGGATCAGAGTGGATCATAATCATACTTTTTGGGCTTATTCTACTGTTTGGTGCCAAAAAACTACCCCAGTTTTCACGCACAGTGGGCAATGCTGTAGGAGAGTATGAAAAGGCAAAGGAGATGTTCCGTCACGAGATGGAAGAAGCGGCGGAGAATGCAAGAGGAGACAGCAAGTTTCCCAAGATAATGGGTCCAGTCGCCACCGAGAGGAAAAAACTGGAGTCAATTGCCAGCTCGCTAGGCATAGAGGACTATGACACTCTTACAGACGAGGAGCTTCGTGCCCTTATATCAAAGAGAATGACAAGTTAACCTACAGGATATTGGCTACAATTTACACACAAAACTTATAACATGAACTTTTCTAGAACAATGCATGCTAGAGACTGCAAAAGGATCTACAGCGGCAATAAACCCGTTTGAAATTGCCCTCAAACAGCTTGACGAAGCGTCCAAGCTTATAAAGCTAGACAAAGGTTTACAAGAAGTTTTAGCCAATCCAAAGCGCGTTCTTACAGTATCACTGCCGATAAAAATGGATAATGGCGAGATACATGTTTTTACTGGATTTCGCTCACAGCATAATGATGCCCGCGGCCCGTATAAGGGAGGCATCCGCTATCACCCACAGGTCACCATTGAGGAGGTTAAGGCCCTGTCGATGTGGATGACTTGGAAGTGTGCCATTGCAGACATTCCGTACGGCGGAGGCAAGGGTGGCGTCATATGTAATCCAAAGGAAATGTCAGAGAGCGAGCTAGAACGCCTTACAAGGCGCTACGCTTATGCTATTGCAGACATTATTGGTCCACGCACAGACATTCCAGCCCCAGATGTTTACACTGGCGGCAAGGAAATGGCTTGGATAATGGACACGTACTCTGCACTTAAGGGCAATTACGTACAGCCCGAAATTATCACAGGCAAACCTATCGCAATTGGAGGATCACTTGGCAGAAACGAAGCTACAGGCAGAGGACTGGCGTTCACAGTAAGAGAAGCTGCAAAGAAGGTTAAGATAGACATGAAAGGCGCCACTATGGCAGTGGAAGGCTTTGGAAATGCAGGCCAGTTTGCTTCGCAATTTGTAGAAAATCAAGGTGCCAAGTTGATCGCTGCTTCCGACTCCAGAGGAGGCATTTATAATAAGAACGGTATAGATGTCGCCGAACTAAGAAAGCATAAGGAAAAAACAGGCTCAGTTGTAGAGTTTTCCGGCACCAATTCGATAAGCAACGAAGAGCTGCTCGAAACAGAATGTACAATACTAATACCAGCTGCGCTTGAAAATCAGATTACTGCAAAGAATGCTGGCAGAATCAAGGCTAAGATAGTGGCAGAGGCTGCCAACGGTCCAACTACGCCTGAAGCAGACGAAGTATTCTACAACAACAAGATGATGGTGATTCCGGACATCCTTGCAAATGGTGGGGGTGTCACTGTGTCATACTTTGAGTGGCTGCAGAACCTTCGTAGGGACTATTGGACTGAAGAGGAGGTCAACGAAAGACTGGATAGAAACATCACTAAAGCATTCCTTGACGTCTATCATACATCTGAAAAGCACGGCATCGACATGCGCAAGGCAAGCACGGTTCTAGCAATCAACAGGGTAGTTGAGGCAATCAAGATAAGAGGACTTTGGCCATGAGGGCCAGTGATCCTTAATTTAATTTGTGAGTTTG
The DNA here is from genome assembly GCA_036373855.1 of Nitrososphaera sp. Lineage (GTDB taxonomy): Archaea > Thermoproteota > Nitrososphaeria > Nitrososphaerales > Nitrososphaeraceae > Nitrososphaera. Next base: position 18,362 of record DASUUX010000111.1, on the reverse strand, counting down.
GTATATATCTCTCTATAAAAAAGAGTAAGCGCTAAATGCACTGCTTCTCTTCTCTTTCTTTGCTTTATGTCATCATAGTATACGAAGATTATTGAAAATGAGAGGTATAGCTGTAGTAACATAGTTCTAATGATTAATGTTTAATGGACAAAGTACTGTCGTATCCTTTTATATTCAACATAGGCATACAGTCAGCCGCAGTTATGATATATAACATCTTGATATCATATGAACCCGTTAACTGTAAAGGTTATAGAATGAATGTGCTTATTTGAACAAATAGTAACCAACCCGGAGGATAGTAGTGGATTTGTTTGTTTGTTTGTTCAAGATAGCAGTAGCAGCTGACAGAGATATAGAGCAGTCAATTAAGTGTAAAAGATAAGTTGATAACTCAAACACATAAACGTCACTTCTTGCTCTAGTTTAGTCTTTTATTAATACCCACCAAAAATAACAGGATGGATAACTGCGATAGGATGTGCCTATCCATCATGCATATACATTTTCCCAAGTCAGTTCATCGAGTGCAGCAGCTATTTGGCTATATGATCTTGTAGAGCTCCAGAATATCAGCACGTGATCTGCAGTCTTATTATCATGCCAATAAAGCTCTCCAGGAGACGCACCGTCATCTATGCATACTGAGCTTTCCCCTTTATTGTAAAATGAGCAGGATGCAAAATAGAAGCTGTGTATTGACTCTATTTTTAATCCATGTACTGAAAATTGTTGTCTATAATATTCTAAATGACCTTGATGCAGCTGACCGTCATTGTCATATGGATTTGCAACCGGCCTTTGTGGTGAATAAAAGAACCCTGCGGTTATATTAGAAGATCGATTCACTGGCGTATCTGTAACCTTGATAGTAATTGGTTTAGTTTCTACCTTGTTCGTTCCATGAAGATATGCTTCCACTCTATATTCCCCAATAGGCAGGACTGTTGTTCCAGAATTAGATGGACCTCTGTTAATTTTAGGATAACTAAGGAGGGGTGTCTGCAATGCAGTTTCATTAGTGTGGGCATCAATCACCCTCACAATGTAATCATTTGGAGTATCCCAAGGTGCGTCAGCCATATGAAATGCTATACTTGTTCCATTTGATACTGTCAAGTTTGTCGGAATGGTATAAGCATTTTTGTTTGTAATAAGTTTGTGAGATTCTTCAGGCCAGTTCTCATGAAACTCATTTGCCATATAAATTACAAAAGTATTGACAGTCGGTGGGGCTATGAAAGCCTCTGTTTCATATACAACGGCGGAGGAGTTAGGCAATATGGCCATTGTGGTATTAGCTGAAAATGCACCACTGCTACTACTACTATTATTATTAACATTGGACGACAGATCTGATACAAGAAATGTTGCTAGTTCTTGAATTTCATAACCTAAACTGTCCGTAGCATAAGAAGGAGAAGGAGTTGATACCCCTATTTCTGCTAGATAGAAGACAAAGATGATAATAATAATAATAATAATAATACTACCACTTAGTGGTGCAGGCAAAGATACCTTTATCATAATTTACTCCATTTTTGCAGCACTATTATTAATCTTAATATTAATCAACAGATTTAAGAGGTGAGGTTGACGCTTAATTTTTGATAGGCACCTTACATAATCTCAAAATTATTTATTACTTTTATGCTAAATAAAGAGAAAAGAATATGTGAGTTGAATCATGAGTCAGCTTATCAGCAGCAACAACTACTACTACGGCTCTCCATCTCATACAGTAGTTATCAATAGAGATGCGCTAATCTCACTCAGTCCACTTTTCATTCCAAATACGGCTCTACCCAAAATCGAAGAGATAAAATCCAGATAAGAAATGAGAAACCATTGATTACCTTTTTATGTCCAGATATATTCACGTGTGATGAAATATGCCCAGGCAGACGGTTTATGGAAGATGTCCAAACTGCAAGACCAAGAGCCAGCTAGAAGTGGTTTCTCGCCATCCAGGAAGAGAGAAATTCAGGTGCAATCAATGCTATCACAAGTTTGGAATGGATGAACTTTAATTTCCTTAACCGGTCTACTCAATTGCTAGAAGCAGCTAATCAAATTCATTCCTCATCCAAAAGTAAGAAGCTCTTAAATATAATAAATTTGGCAGTAGAATATGTTATCGTCAACGAATTTTTCATTTGTTTGTTTATTTACACTACTTCTCTTGATTTATACCTCTACTGTCTTAACAACATCATCATTAATTCCAAGTTCAAAATATCATGCTTTTGCTGACCATCAGGAGCGTCAAATTGCTATCATTGATGTAGGCGGTAGTCCAAGAGGTATTGCTCTTGACAAGCGAAGCAATATGATGTACATAGCTTTGTACTCAGCTGATACCGTTGCTAAAATAGATCCGAACAATAATCGAGTAATACACAGAATACCAGCTGGCGATGGTCCTCAGGACGTTGCTTTCAATGATGCTAATGGGATGATTTATGTATCCAACCATGATGATAACACTGTCTCGGTGATAGATCCTAGCACCAACCCTCCTACAGTTACTACTACCATCCAAGGAAATTTTAGCACGCCTGATGGAATTGCATACAATCCTGATAACCACAGGATCTATGTCGCTAACCGTGGTTCCACTACAGTTACCGTAATAGAAGGAAACAACATAGTGAATGTTATAGAATTACGTAATCCGTTAGGGGCTATAACCCAAGGCCCTCATGAAATTTCCTTCAATCCGCTAGACCACAAGATCTATGTAACAGATCATCAAGACAGGTACGTTTCCATAATTGATGAAACTGGTATGTCAACATCTCCTGTTGTTACGCATGTGCAAGTAGAAGACCGCTTCCTCAGCGGTGTTAGCTTCAGTGTTGCCAACAACAAAATGTATGTAGCCAGTTCTGTTTCAGAGACTGCCCCAAGAGGCAAAGTCTTCGTGTTAGAGAATGGTGCAGTAGTGGATCAGATTGACGTTGGCTATCATCCACGCGGTATTGCATACAATCCTTCTTCCCTCCAAATGTATGTAACCAACTTTGGTGGAGAACCATATTCTAATACTGTCTCGGTGATAGATATCAATAACGCCATAGTGGATACAATTACTGTCGGTATAGCTCCATGGGATATTGCATACAACCCTACCAACAGCAAGATGTATCTGACTAACCAAATAGATGGCACTGTATCTGTGATTGGAATGCCTCCTGCTGTATGTGCATGCCCCTGATTTCTGCCAGCGGGCTATGCAGTAGCGTATCCTGCCATGTACTGGGCTATGAAGCGCGAACAAAGAACCGCCGGTGCGCAAACCGCTCATGGTCACTAAATTACTCAATGACGTAGCGGCACTAGTAGCACAAGAATTTCAAAAGCGACTTTGAATAGTCTCAAAGGTAACTGTGATCTAATGTAGATGCTACCAATCATTCAACTTTGTTAGCAATCTTATCTTCTGCATTAAACTAGCGCTGAAGTACAAATCCGACCAATAGCTGATATCGTGGTACGGATATTAGCATCTATTTACAGTTTTCATGGATGGGGATTATAGCTTTGGCTCCTCCAAAAATACTTCTCTAGTTTCGCTTACCACAGTAAGCGCTGCAACAGCAAGAGTTCCACTATATCTAGCTCTATCCCTGCTTACTGCAAACGCTTGCAAACGCTTCTTTAAAAACCTCTTTAGAAGTGGAGTCAAAAATATTTCCTCTCATATCCATTATTGATATACCGAGTATCTCATTGTTACTAGAGAAAATGTCATCTATTATTCTTTCTGCATCACTAGAAGTAACTGTCACATACCTATTTGTTAGACATAATAAAGCTAAAAAATATAATTTTTGTTATCCTAGGTGAAAAGAGAAAAGCAGTTGAAAGCAATATACATAAAAGACACATAGAGGTTGGCTAGAGAAGACATTCAAATGCTCAAGGTTGTATTGCATATGCTGCGCGCATGCATAGGTTGCAGAGGGAATTAAAAACAGAAACATGAATATTTTTATAGAATGACCAATCCATAAGCCTTGTCTTAATCTTGAAGGTGTCACCTCTTCTGCACATTATGAGAGTGTCCTCGCGGTTATTGGTTCCACCAGCTATGGCAATAGCGCTGACGGCAGCAGTAGTAGCAATCGCTATTATTCTTTTGGCTGCCAGTTTCATAATAACTTACGCGCAACAACAACCGCCACCACCGACCAGCCAACCAACAGCAACTCAGAGCCCAACATTATTGAGCATAAAAGACAGCTTTAGAGTACAGTTGCCACAGGGTTGGGTAATTCAGGATGTGAATAATACAGGCTTTACTTTGGCAGCAGAGGTACTGCAAGGCTACGGGATATTAGCACAAATATGTCCACATGAGGAGCAGCAACAATCAGCACTTCCAAGTGTTAGCGGCAGTAACACATACATCGGCAGCTGTCAACAAGCCCGAGAAGAAGTGATACACATTCTACGCTATCCTAACTTGGGCGCTAGACTCGGGATTTTTTCTGATGATGATATTTTTACTATCATCAACCGCGACACCATACCCAACGCTATTCTAGCATATCATATACAAAAGCTTCAGGAGGTTGGTTATCAGGACATCCAGATTGTAAACAGTAGAGATATGACAATTGATGTTGATATCAGTACAGGTCAAAGCAATAATAGAACAGCAACAGCAGTGCCAGCCAAGCTTGTAGAAATGACATACAGCACTGCTCTAAATGATACAAAAAGAGGTTATTTCATTTTGACTGCTACGGCGGCAACACCTCGTAACTTGGGAACAATGACAGGATATAGCATCTTTTATGAAGGCAATTCTGCTACTACTGCAGAGACAAGACCCTCTGGCAGTTTAGCGCCAATACTACTGCCAGCGCCAGTCAGACAGGTATTTGATTCATTTGAGTTAATAGCAGCATCTACAGTGCCTCTTACAGCTGTAATCACTTCAAGTGACACAGAAGGAGGGGTTGCACCGGCCACTTTTGAGTTTGAAGCGGATGTGACAGGCGGTACAGAACCCTACACCATTAGTTGGGACTTTGGTGATGGCAGCAGCGAAGAAAATGATGATGATGATGATGATGTCGAATACACATTTGACGTAGCTGGCACGTATAATGTGGATCTTACTGTCACAGACTCTAGCGGTCGAACTGCATCTGACAGTATGTCAATCACCGTTGAGGAACCACCACCCCTAACATCAGTTGATATTATTTCAAATGGCACAGAAGGTGTTGCACCGGCCACTTTTGAGTTTGAAGCAAACCTAACAGGTGGCGCTGAGCCTTTCACTTATATCTGGAACTTTGGTGATGGCAGCAGCGAAGAAAATGATGATGATGAAACTGTTGAGCACACATTTGACGTAGCTGGCACGTATAATGTGGATCTTACCGTGATAGACTCTACCAGTCAAACTGCATCTGACAGTATACTAATCACAGTAGAGGAACCGTCACTATCACCAACACCTCCAATAACAGAAGAACCTGTATGCGATCCCTCCTATCCAGATCTATGTATACCACCTCCTCCACCAGACCTAGGCTGCGATGACATTTCTGCTCGCAACTTTGAGGTTCTACCACCAGATCTACACGTGTTTGATGGTGATAATGATGGCATAGGATGCGAGATTGGAGTCAACCAACCTGGGCTCGAGCCAGAACAACCAAATGATGATGGGATAACTTTTGGCGGGATAGGCTCTGATGCCGATGACGATGGGTTTATAGACGATGAATTTATAGACGATGACGGCGCATAGAAGATCCAAATGCTGCTGGCAGTGAAACATTAACGCCAGCACGAAGGAAATCGATAGTACAGACGACGACAACAACAACAAGAAGAAGAAAGACCAGAAGAAAAGTTGGCAGGATTGTATCCACCTTGCTAGTTATGTCATTACTCCTGAGCTATCATTGAAGTAGTTTCAAAGTTAACTAGCGCAGAACATGTGCTGTTTACTGCAATGGTTTCTGTGCTATTTGGCAGTGTCAAATTTCCATTTCCAGATAATGTGACACTTGTACATGAGTGACATTGATTGGATTTGATGTATAACTGTACACATAGTAGGAGAGGGATAGGGAAGGAAAGATTGTTATTGTCCAATGCATATTTTGCAAGTGCAAATCATACTGTTCAGCCAATTCTGGGCCAATCTTGATGGATCATATTGATTTCATTTACGACTATCCAATGGCACAAGTCATAATAATACCACGGAGCTAGCTTTCTTTATCTTTCACGGTGATGTAATTGGCTCAAAGCAAGAGTATCTCAGGGTGGAGGATGCCAATAGTTAGGTATGCGATCCTGGTCGTCCTGGCTCACATAATAATAACAGGGGTGCATGGTTTTACACATCAGCAATTGGACGTTAGTCTTTCCGATTTTCAATCTGCCTATGTCTTTTTGGCTACCGTTGCTGCGCCTATCGCAGCGGCGATAATGCTATTTTTGAATAAGCCAAAGAAGATCCAACTAGTAGGTGCATGGCTACTGTTTGTATCAATGTTAGGCTCGCTGCTGTTTGGTCTTGCTTATCATGTAGTGCTTCCCGGTTCAGATAACATCTTTAGTGTTATGCATGACCCATCATGGGACAGTGTAGTCTTTACATCAACTGCCATACTTCTTGTGATAGTCGACGCTGTAGGCACAGGGATCGGAGCAAGAGCAATACATAGGGTGGCCAGATTCATGCTTTAGCGAAGATGATGACAATGACTAATCCAGCGATTCGAACAGGCTCTAACCGGTTATATAATCGAGATGAGGGGTGGGGGAGGGATTCAATGAAAAGGATGGGCCAAGCGTATACTATAGTTTTTGGCTAACCACGTAGCGTTTTCTAGTTCACATATGTATTAGTTTAGCCTTCTTATTTCAATTTCTCTACCTAAGCCTTCGTTTCCAAATACCCTATGCAGCTTATCTGCAAGCTCCGGTGCTGTTCTAACAATAACAAAACCCAGATCTAGGTTTGTATCAACCGTTTGGAACCAGTTTGGACGATATTCCTCTGCCTGGTGACAGAAATGGGTTAGATTTATCATATCACCAACCCCCTTCTTTATCAAAATCTTCACAAGTGCGGTCATTCTTTCATAATTTGCTACTGCATATCCGTCAGCAGCTACGGTTTTTGCTGTTTGTTTCAACATATTTTTCTTAATTATTCTCTCACTATATAGTAGGTAGCTATAGTTTGTTAAAGGTATCTAAATTAGAAATACCACTAACAAAATTCTACTGATGAAATCCTAAGCCTACAAAAAATACCCCACTAGCACTGAAGGAAGGGAGGGAGAGTGTGTGTTAATGATGTGATCCGTGTAGCTACTTACTTCTTATCTATACGTGCCTTTTTCTTCGTCAAGTGAAGAGAGTGTCTCATCCAATTGTGCGACCTGCTCCCTAATACCCTTTCTTAATTCTCTGAGGAGCTCTTTGTCATATTCTGGATCTATTCTAAGAGTTTCATCAAATAAATACAGATTATAATATAGGTTGTTTGCCCCGAATTTATCAGCTAGACGTGGATTTTCAACTAAATCAATGATTTGGGTGAAATCTAGAACTATCTTTTTTCCTAGTTCTTCTGTTTGTTTTTTTGAGCGGTCAGCACTATATCTTACAATTTGCCAATCCTTAGGCGGAGAGTCCTCGCTATATTTTTCAATGAGATTTTCTAATCTGACGAGATTTTTTGTAATTCGCAGCGTATTAGAGGTAATACGGTGTAGATAGTAATTCTTTTTTCTCTCCTCTCTGTGCTTAACTTCAGTATCTCTTATCTTAACTTTAGTAAGTATCCTCTCCATTCTCTTGCTTGGTTTGATTTGAGAATAATAACCCACGACCAGCCCGATTATACCGATAGCAGTTCCACCTATACTGCCTGTGAGGATAGTACTTGTATCTACGTTTTCCAGGATCAGATTGTAGTGTAGAATAGCCATGAGGGTCGCACTAGTACCAACAGCCATAGCTACACTCGCAGGTACTATCCAGAGCAGCATCGGATCTGCCCGCATATACATCAGCATATCCCGCGCTGGAGTGGTATTAAACTGAATAGTACTTCAACTTACAAACGACTACAGATTATTCCTTCAAAGATTTCTCTTTCCAAAGGCTTCATCTTGCCTCCTTTTATTCTCTGGAACCATCAAAAAATAATAATGTGTAGAAAAGAGCAACAGCACTGATGTTAGCAATGGCTTATGAGAGACTCTAGCATATATTTATAATTTAAGATATTGGAGTTTTTCTGCTTCTACATTATTTACGAAAAACTTGAGATAATCTTTGATATCTTGAGTCGTTCTTTCGCTATTTTTGTTTATCCAATTTTCTCTCTCGATCAGTGTTTTATCAGAGTATAGACTCCACAAATGGGCTTCTTGTATGCGATATCAAACGTAGATCTTTTAAACGAGGTTCTGACCCGATAGAGGAATCTTATCTTTTTCTAATCACCAAATGCAATACAACCTTTAGCATTTCAATTTCGGTAACTAACTAACCTTTGTGTATCTTCTATGGATATTGCCTTCTGCTGATCTATCACTTCCAATAAACAAACACATTTGGATACGCCGGCTCTGGGCGAATCATATTCAATATGTGCGTTAGATGCGTCCAATTGAAATCTCCTAGTCTAATATACGCCCATTAAATCTTCTCAAAGACATAGATTCCATAGCCTATCTTGCCAGAATCCTTCATCCATCGAACGTGTTCAGTGCGCTTTGTGAGATTTATTCTATTGCCCCGGCTCAGCATGAGCATCAGCAATTTCATTGACTCGACAAAGCCACCATTGTGCTTTATCACGCCGAAAATATCTGTTGGAAAGCCAAAATCATTACTTGTAAAAATACTGGTCTCTTTGAAACCTGCTTTTTTGAATAATCTAATCCACTCACTCGGTTTCAAAGGTCTATCAAATGAATCTATTCTTTTTTCTACATTGTAGACGAGCTCATCGTCTGGCTCATCAATCCAAATAAGCTCAATATCTCCAAAATGCCCGCCTGATTTTAGTACCCTTGAAACCTCTGTTGCCGCCTTATCCTTATCAAGGATTGTAGCTAGGACTGACTGAGCAATCACTATATCAAATTGCCTATCATCGAAGAAATTCATATTTGCGATATCACCTTTGATAATAGTTATTTTAGAACTAAGACCTGTCTTTCGCGCTCTATGCTCTGCAAATTTCAGAATGAGATCGCTAGAATCAACTCCTATTGCTCTGCAATTATATTTCTCAACTAACCTGCAAAGATCTTTAGCACTACCACACCCAATTTCCAAGACATAATCATTAGGACCGGGACTCAATTTTTGGAAAAGTCTCTCTGTGGAGAATACTCCTCCTGGATGAAGTGATGCCTCACCGTCAAAAGATAAAACAAGAAGTTCAAGAAATGGAAGCTTTGTTAGCTGTTCATCTGTCCACAAAAAAAAGTCTAAGGATGGCGAATCATCTTCTTGCTGGTTCATACTCTGCACCGTTATTATTTCTCAACATACACACATAGATAAACGTCATATGCAAGCGTACACAAATAGACACACAAATACGCAAGCAAGCAAACAACCAATTCCCGCTTCTTTCTTGCTTTTTTGCAAGGTCGTCTTCCCCCATATAGATATAGGCGGGATGGCTAGACAAACAACTCTTCGTCGAACTACCTTCTTCTATCTGATTTATCAAGACATCAAAAAGTGTGCCATTTTGTTTCTGTGCCTGTCCCTCTAGTTGTAATTGTGGCCTTCCTTAATGCATGCGTATGTTACACCAGTTGAGACCAGCGCAATTGGTGGAACGTTATAGTCGTGAGGACACCTAAGGGATACCCTTAGATCCTTTTTTCTTCTTCTTCTTCTTCCTTCGTTCTCCTGTCATATTAGATCTAAATATATCTCAGTCTCCAAGCTCATAGAACATGAGTTCAACCTGCAGGGCGAGTTGAGTCACGGCAGAATTCACGATTAACATTTGTTCAATGCTATCTGTTCTTTCAGCATCCTTGATTTCTTTTTGTAGGAAATGAGCCTGCTTTACTAGAAGTGTAACTGTCATCGGAAATTCCACAATCACTTTACCTAGATTCCTAATTCCAGTTGCGCCAGCATCATTCCCTCCTCCATCTCTAATAAGTTCACCTTCAATTATGCCATGGCTGCCATCCTTCGATAGCGTAACTTGGAACGATTTCACCGTATAGTTCGTGTCTAAAGCTTCAGAGCCTAATGGAAGAAAAGCTGATCTAAGACGTTCTTGTCCAATAGTATTATCCTTTGCCCTATCTAGAGTGTAAAAATTCACTCTCTCCACTACAAAACCTGCAGCTTGAACTTTAGTAACATAGTCTCTGAGGTTGAATAAGACTCGTTCAATTCTCTGCAACAGAGCCATTTAGACATACATCTTTATACGTTGAGCAGGAAAGTTAAACAAGATCTTTCAGGAATACTATCGAAGAGAAAAAAAACATTATCAATAAGAAGTCAACTGTACAACTTCTTACCCGTTAGAGGATAATGTGGGCAGTGTCCGACACTTTCTGTAATAATTTCAACTTTTGTCGGACAAAATGTCGAACAAACAGGAGGATACAGGATTGTCATTGCCAGGGGTTTTTTGTCTGACAACACCTTAAAACAAGCTAAGTATACTATGGTGTGATATTAGTTGTTTGGCAAGAATGGAGCTTGAACTAGTGCAACAGGATAAACTTCAAAAGAAGAAGCGTAGAAGAATTATTTAAGCTGATAATTCAAGTGCTGTCAATTTGGGTCATTAGTGGCATTATTATTGCAACTTGGATAAACTCAATAATGTTCATATAAAATATATTCATATAGTAAGAGATAGTGGGGTAAGAGGTACGCTGCCACTAGCTCCCCGCTGTTCTTCTCCGAGGAGAACAGCCATACCCCGTGATGGCAGCAGAGATTCCTCTACCCCACCTTTGGTATATGCACTCGAAATTTTTTGGTTCTACTTACTTGTTTTGTCTCGCCCAGACAGGTTACTTTTTTTGCTACACTCTTGTTTTAGGTACAATCATATCAAAGTATCTAGTTTTAAAAGTTAAGAATGATCTATCTGGAGCTTAATGTTAGAAGAAGATAATTGCTTTCGCGTTTTAGGCTGGTTCGATGACTCTTGTATAGCGTCGTCCCTCAACCAAGCCGACCTTGCTAACCCAGGATTGATGCTCTTAAGGAATAATAAGTCATTCATTCAGTCTTCTTTTGAGTATCCTAGAACAACAACAAAAGACATGACATCATGTACCCATTCAGATTGCATAATAGATAGTAATAACTCATCATTGTTGTAATTTCTACAACATTAGATAAAAAATCCACACAGGTCAAATCACTAACGGTTCTTACTTGTATAGCGCCTGACTTCTCTTTATGCTACTACTATGAGCGCTGCTTATGTAAAAATAGGCCACTACTATAAGTGAGATTGGCATGAGATTAAAAATTGCATCGCCATCAGCAGCAGGAGATGGGAGAGATTCATAATGACTAAGGGCATCAGAACCGTATCACTGCACTCAAAGACATTACCCAAACCATTCCAAGTATTACTAAGACTACGTTGCAGAATATGCAAAAAGAAAGCATCCTTAATCGCTATCAGGTCTAAGCCCATGTGTGAGAGGTGCTATGAAATACTAAACTATGAGTATAAAATGACTATGGAGTACAATTAAGTCCTTAGGAGGAGGAGAAGAAGAAAAGCTAGCTGGCCAGCCTGTCTGTGTGAGAAGACAGACAAACTAGGAAAGTAGAAAGGGTAGAAGCTTATGATTACTTATGATCAGTTGCAGACGAATATCTTTTGTAAAGTGCTTGCAACTTACCTGGATCTCTAGGGCATTTTGAAGTGTCTTAATTTGCAATTTGAAATGATTGTTTACTGCTGGATAAAGAGGATTAAAGGCCGACAGCACACGCTATTTTTTTAGCTTAGCATCATTTGATCGATTTCACAGGTAAAATGCATTAATTTTCCGCACTTTTACATGTATAAACTGCTGCTAATGTGTACTCATTCATGGCAGATAACAGCGCTTTGGAACAACAGCTACGTGAATTGAATCAGCTAAATTGCATTTGCCTTAAGTATTATGCCTAACTCGGCGCCTTTGCTCATATTTATTTATATAACTGAATTACATTTTGTGAATCTAGAATGCCATCATCTGATTGCTCAAAGAGCAAGAGAATTCTGATCGTGGATGATGAGCAAGACATACTCATGATTACGAAACGTCAGCTATCGAAATGGTACGAAGTCGACACGTTTGAAAGCGCAGGTGATGCAATTGATTACACTCAGCAAAACAGAGTAAACTATGACTTGATTGTGTCAGATATCAGAATGCCGCAGATGACGGGATTTGAGTTTGTTCGGGAGGTCAGAAAAATCATGCCTAGTACAAAGGTAATACTCATGACAGCGTTTGAAATAAACAAGTCAGAATTTGATATAGTACATCCGTCTACTCAGGTTGATGCGCTTTTGCGAAAGCCCTTTACGACTCCACAATTACGCCTCCTTATCCAGAAACATCTTGAAGTAACAGCTGCCTAGACTAAAGCTTTTTTTCCTTCAGCGTCGGACAACTACTCAAAATGATCTCAATTTAATGCCGTAGTTCTCTGTATAGTGGGAAAAAATGGACGGGGGTAGGAGTTGAACGCACGACCTCAACTAGCCTTTTCTAAGGTAGCTCTACACCTCCTATCTAAATAGCAGCTATGGGAATTCTTACAGCTCAAATCTCACCCAGGCCTCTATTTTTCTTTGCATACTCCGTAGCCCTGTACCGCCAAGCGAAGTCTTAAGAAAGCTATGCCTTATAGCTGAGAAAGGATCGGAAATAATAACAAGAGGAGCAATAACAAGCTTTTATCATCAAAACAGCTTCAGTGAATGCACCTGAAAATTGAGACGAATCCGGGATTTTGAATGCGCAGAAAAGCTGCCACCTTACCCGGCTTTGGAGAGGTGCTCGAGCTTGGACCGAAATTACTCGATCCAGACATGAGTTATCAGAACCGGAGGATGCTAGCATGACTATAGTATGAACAACATAGGCAGTAGGGTGTTTGTATATCTATGACTCATGAATGCCCAAGTTAGCTTTAAGGTTTGTGGTCTCTCAAGCGAATTATCTAGATGGCAAAAGATATGATAGAAGATTCTATCACCTCTATTTATAAAAAAGGATATAACCAATTTGATCGTGTAAGATTCACGCAGCTTGTCGCCGAAGGGATCTAACATTCCCTATTCTTTTCGAACCTTTGTTCCATTGATTATTATCGCAGCTGTTGCAATCGGACTATCTTTGCTATCATACCAGTATTCAATTCTGACGTCAGAAAAGATTGCAACAGCAGCTACTCAAGACCTAAAAGATAACGCAAGGATTCAAGCATACGACATGTCCAAATCGCTTGAAAATAGGCTAGAGTCGCTAAGGGTTAATTTGGAAATACTGGCAAGTGCCCCAGTGGTACAGGTTGGCGAGTATCCGCAGGCGCGCGTCCTAGTCAACACAGCCGAGAAGTCTACGGAGGGATTTACAGATAGTTATTTCTGGATTGATGAGATAGGCAAGCTGCAGTGGGCTGGCGCCTTTGTAGATCAACAAGTATACGACCAATATTACGGCGCTGATAGGACTGATAGACCGTATTTTACGGAGCCCCGAGATACTCACCAGCCCTACTTTAGCACACTTCGAGATTCAGTCGACGGGGTCCCTCGGATTTATGCTGCTTATCCAATAATAGCCAATAATGATGGCGGCGGTACATTCAAAGGAGTATTAGTTGCGTCAATGAACCTAGTGTCACTGGGGAACTCGATCAACGAGCAGCTTCCACCAGACAGTCAGGGCGCTGTAAGCCTAATGGATAGGAATGGCACTATACTTTACACGCAAAATAACGCGCTATTGGGAAAGAGCTATTTCAGCGACGAAGTCCAAAGCTTGCTGTTTACCAACTATGTACCTGCCAACCAGAAAGATACATTCAATGCCATCATGAGAAATTCCATTGCTGGAGATTCTGGCACGGGAGAGTATTCATCATCAGGAGTCCCGCTGATTCTTGCCTACAATCCTGTGATGTTTGACCATGGTAATGGGAATAAGCAACATGCAATGAGCCTGCATCTCACTTTACCAAAGGCTTTTGCGTCTGACATTGCGCTCTTGATAGAGCAGCAAAGAAACCTAAGCACTATTGTGCCCGCAGTCATAGGCACTGTTGCAATTGCTATTGCCTTGATGATCATCAGATGGAACTCTAAACTGGAGCGCACGGTCAAGGAAAGAACCACCAAGCTTGAAGCGGCAAATGAACGACTGGAAGCTAAAGAGCGGACGCAGCGGGAATTTATCAATATCGCAGCTCACGAGCTTCGCACCCCAATACAACCAATTCTTGGATTGTCAGAGATTATACGAGAAGGAATATTCAATCTTGCCAAACAATTGCAAAGGGTGAGAGAGGAGGAGGTTATTTATAAACAACAAGATGCCAGCACCATTCCAACTCAATCTAATTCAATCTATAGGTCCTCCTCTTTGTCACCATCCATAGAGAAGATCGTGGCAATGATAGATGTCATACATAGGAACGCAAGAAGGCTCGAGAAACTGACCAACACTCTGCTTGATGTTTCGCGAATCGAAAACGACAAATCTCTAGAGTTAAGCAAAGAAAAATTTGATCTCAGGCAAAAGATCGAAGATATCATAAACGACATGCGCAATGTCATACCAGACGACAAAGACGTACGAATCATATTCGAATCCAAAGTCAGGAAAGCTTCTGCCATGATTGAAGGAGACAAGGAAAGAATTCTCGAGGTTATCTCAAACCTTCTCAGCAATGCTATCAAATTCACCAAAAAAGGCGAAGTCGTCGTTGTGTTGGATCAGAAAGATGCTCAGACGATAGTCACCGTGAGGGACACAGGCAGCGGTATTGCTCCTGAAATTTATCCCAGTCTTTTCACCAAATTTACCACCAAGTCAGAAAAAGGCACAGGACTTGGACTTTTTATCGCAAAGAATATCGTTGAAGCACACGGTGGAAAAATATGGGCAGAAAACAATAGCGACGGTAGAGGAGCCATGTTTACCTTTATCCTGCCCACACTGACTTATGATACGGAAGACATGGCAGCAAATGAAAAAAGATAATCCCAACATTTCCCGGAGCGTAGGCGCTCTGTCAGACACCGACCTAGAATAAATAAGCCTGATTTAATACCGTGGTTCTCTATAGAGGAAAAGATGGACTGGGTGGGGGTTGAACCCACGACCTCATTATGAGGGTTCATTTTTCTCATACAACTATGAATTGTTAGCTGAGCTTTAAAGACTTCTTTGAGAAGACGTAAATTTTTCAATCTTTCTAGATACGCACCTTTTTCCCCGCCCTGTTCCAGTGAAATTCAAATAGGTCCTGACACCATTTGCGGAATAATGGATTACTGCTCCTAAAGCCACTGTTAAAGTCAAGCTTTCCCGTAGTATCTGGAAATGTCAGTCCAGCTATCTTTTCATTCAGAGCTATACCTGCATTAATGTCATTAGGATCTTCTATCACATGATATTCAATTCTTCCCTTATGAGTTCCAGCAGATGCGCGGAGCCTTGTCCAGTCGATGCTGCTGCTATCAGAAGGAATAATTATTCTCCATGTCACAGTGCTGCTGCTCTCAAGCTTTCCACTCCCGGCGACGTATTCCTCGCCGCCTAGAGGATGATCTGCCAGCAACCAGATGTACTTCTCCGCTTCTTTTACAACTTGTTGTGTATGTGCTAGAATCGAGCCGACTCGCCCAGCATATCCCGATTCTTGTAGCTCTCCAATCCGCTCTATGAATTCCGGAGGCATGGAGGATATATCATGGGATAAGAAGTACTCTATATTTTGGGTAAGAAATCTGATTGACGGTAGAAGATTCACGATGATGATCTTACCAAAAGCGGTCAGACCAAAGAACCCGTCGGAATCTTTCTCTATGAGCTTTGCATTACGAAGACGCATCAAGTGCTTGGAAGTTTCCTGCGGTGTAGCTGACAGCTTAGCAGTAAGCTGGCTCAACCTGCGTTTTTCGATTGCTATTTCAGAAAGCAATGTCAGTCTGTCAACGCTAGCAAGAATGAAGAGAAGCTCTGCCAGATGTTCCAACTAGCTGTCATCAATGTGTCGGTTGATATTTAACGGTCTCGTTGAAGAGGCTTGATTTACTACGGCATCATGTGTTAATGCATGGAAAATAAGAACGCATATGGTGATGCCGTTAGGTCACCTAAAAGCAAACGTGCTAACGGTCAACCTTCTTCTGTAGGAGGGAAGTATTAGATGGGAAGCGCTGGAAATTCCTTGATCAGAGGGATAGACGTACAGGAAATAATCGACACCCTTGACAGCTTTCATGCACAGTCGTGGGTAGTAGTGCATTTCTCCCTGACACTGAAGAATAGGCTTGAGGGACAGGCTGCTTTCTTGCTGTCAAAGGAACTAGAAGACAAAGCTCAGGAGAGTACGAAGCATGCCAAAAAACTTGCTGAACGCATTGCGGAACTTGGAGGATCCGAAACAGGGGATCCGACAGAGTTTGTCATGCTGTCTCCATTGAAGCGCTTTTCCATGCCAAACAGTACCTCAGATGTCAAAGTAATTCTCTCCTACATTCTCGAGCAAGAGCAGACAATCATTAGCAAATACGGGGACTTTATGATTAAGCTTAGAGACAAGGATGATCTTACCTATCATCTGCTCCGTGAAATCCTGGAAGATGAGATAAGACGAGAAAGCGAAATAGAAGCCGTTATCAATTCGAGCAGCACCGACCGCGAATCGAACGAAATGCAAAAGACCGAAGAGCAGTTGAATCTGCAGCGCTAACGGTCAAGAACATAGGGAGTAGAATAGCAATGTCATCATCAGATTTGACGCTTGAACGGTACAAAGAGGCATATCGAGATATGATCATAAGAAGGGAAAGGAAAGCCTTCACCATACACGCTATAGCATATGCGATCGGCAACTCAATTCTAATTGCAATCAATTTGCTATTCATTCCGCAGTTCTTATGGTTCGCATTTCCAGTGGTCGGATGGGGCGCAGGTCTCACGATCCATTATCATCTTGGAGTTAGTACGGCTCCACGACGTATCGGAAGAGATGGGAATGAGAGCAGAAAACGTGGCAAGAGAAGGTCTTGGTGCTTCGCTTGCCTGACATAAATTTTTTAGCAAATCTAGGCATAGTTGTTGATCGAAATGCAAAACCATCTTGACTCTGATTCGCAAACTCAGGAAAAGTATACTCATGTTGTTACTTTCCTGCCGCTAAAGAGTTGGCGCTACATGATTCCATTCCAATCGATGACATCAAAAGTGCTAAAACAGGCAAAACAAAGCGACGGAATGGTGGATTATGCAGTAAAGGCTGATTTTCCAAAGAAGCACTTCTGGACACTTTCAATTTGGAAGGATCGGGATTCAATGAGACAGTTTGTGATGGCAGAACCTCATGTCACGGCTATGAAAAAATTTGAAGAATGGGCGGGGGATGGATCTGCATTTGTAGATTGGACTAGCTCCAGCAGTTCAATTGACTGGGAAGAAGCAATGAGAAGGCTTCAGAACCCAACTTTCTATTACAACAAAAGAAAAATGTAGGTAATTGAAAACGACATGATGTGTCCAAATCTTGCGCATGTAGAGTACTACTAATTGTTAAAAGTGGACTGGGTGGGAGTTGAACCCACGACCTCAGCAATAGAAAAAGTAGAACATGAAGAGCTAGAAGATATCAAGTATGAGCAAAAGGAACAGCGGTAAAAGTATGTGATGACTCGCTTGCTAATGATATTGTTGATTATAGAGTAGAGCAAGAAGATTTCTGATAATAATAATGTTCCTATTTAAGACTAGTAAATTGTTGCACCTTTACGCAGAAACACATAGTCATTAATAAAGCCGAGAATAATAACAATAAAAAAGTTCCTCCACAAAGGAACAATTAGAATTACTTTTAATAATATTATACTCTGTATTTAGGTTATAGAAAAAAAGAAAAAAGAGAGATATGTGAGGAGTTAATAATCAAATTAGTCCTCTACACACCCAGTCTCTTCTATTCCGTCTATTGTGCTCACAGTCTCACCATGCAATGCAGGATGATCCTCGTCTTGGTTGCCTACGCCGTCCCTAGGCGTTTCGTGTCCCGGTCTATTTGGTAAGGGATCACTAACATGTTCACCTTCTCCCGGTTGT
>DASUUX010000110.1:0-4318 GCA_036373855.1 Nitrososphaera sp. | reverse complement strand
AGGCAGGTATGCCAGCGGACAAAAAAGATGCCAAATATGTGAGATATTCATAAAATGGGATGGCCTTTGGTGTCCATGCTGTGGATATAGGCTGAGAACTAAGCCTAGGAATTTAAAGTACAAGGCAAAACTGAGGGCGAGGACGAGGAAGCAAAATGAGCTCAAAGTTGCCAAGCCGATTACTGTTCGCATAAGGTAGGCCAATGGAAAACGAGCCGGAGATTCTTGTAACCAACATCGTCAGCCCAAGCACTGGACGAAATTTTTTTCTTAGCACAACCTTTTTCCAAAACGGCTGCTTTATCGTGATAACAGAAGGCCAGCCCCGCATAGGCGCCGTCTCTATAGCTATCAGTGCGTCAAACAAGATTAGCACTGCTAAGGTCATACCAAGCAAGTACGATTCAATTTTTATCAATACTGTGGCACAGAAGGTATCATCCATGATAAATGGCATATCATTGGTATCGCTACACAGCAAGAGTCAGCTTCAGCTCGACGACATGAAAGCAATTATGGAAGAGGTAATGAATACTATCAGTAGCAAAGGACATGAAAAACAGTAGCACAGATCTCCGCGGTTTCTTGTTGATGCTCCAGAATGAGAATGAACTTGTCCACATAAAGCGCGACATTAATGCTGAATATGAAATTGCAGCAATTACTGCAAGACTGGACGGCAAGCATGCAGTACTCTTTGAGAAAGTGTGCGGGAGTAAGAGCAGAGTAGTGTCCAATGTTGTAGCAACCCCTAGAAGGTTTTACCTTGCTCTTGGAGGTACGTTTCACAAAGCATATGAAGCAGATGTCAAGAAAAATATCCATGCCCGCGTTACTGAAGCTCTTCATAGCCCATCAGAACCTACAAGGACTCAAGACCGCGCGCTATTTGAAGAGAACTCATCTAGAAACTTGTATGATCTCCCCATAGTGACGCATTTTGAAAAGGATGCCGGACCGTTCATTACATCCTCGATAGTATTTTCAGAGAATCAGGAAAATGGGAAGCAGAACCAGTCGACTCACCGGCTCCTGCGCATTGATGATCGTCACATGGCAATACGCATGGTAGAGGGGAGACATCTTCACAAATGCTTCACTTACGCCCGCGACCATGGCGAAGACTTGAAAATTGCAATAGGGATAGGAGTCCATCCTGCAGTCAACATTGCCGCTGCATATCAGGCAGCATATGGTGTCGATGAAATGCTGATAGCCAACTCGCTCCTTGAGGACAAGCTTATACTCTCAAAGACAAGCTATTCGCAGCTATATGTGCCAAGTCATGCCGAGATCGTTCTTGAAGGAAGGATCCTAAATGACAAGACACATGAGGAATGGATGGTCGAAATGCTCCGTACATATGATTTCAGACGCAAACAGCCAGTCTTTGAGCTCGAGAGGATAATGTTCCGCGATAATGCCATCTACCACGATATCCTGCCTGGCTATGCCGAGCATCGCCTGCTGATGGGTTTGCCGGTTGAAGCAAAAATGTATGATTACATTAGAAATGTGGTGCCTACCACTCAGTCGGTACATCTTACAGATGGTGGCAGCAACTGGCTATCAGCAGTAATACAGATAAACAAGCGCTTGGAGGGCGAACCTAAGAATGCACTCTTAGCGGCTTTTGCGGCTCATCCCTCGCTCAAGATGGCTATAGTGGTAGATGACGATATCAGCCCCACCGACCCAGTTGCGGTCGAGTATGCGATGACCACAAGGTGTCAAGCCGATAGAGACTTTATCATAATTCCAAATGTAAAAGGATCTAGTTTAGACCCGTCAAGCGACCAGGATAACCTACTCACAACGAAGGTGGGCGTCGATGCGACTGCGACCATACGCAAGGCAAAGGAGAGGTTTGAGATCGCCAAAATCCCTGGAGAAGAAAATGTAAATCTTTCTGACTACCTTTAGATTAGCACAAGAGATTAAATAACCTCTACAACCTAGACAATAGAGTAGTAGTAGTTATGAAGCCCAATAATTATGCTATGAAGGACTGGCATCTTGAACATGTTGAAAAGGTGATCGTCCGTTTCATAAAGGGCATTTCTCCTGACGCTTCTTCTTTCGAAAAACGAAATTACAAAAGATATAGTACAGTTTCAAGCTGTGCCAAGCAAATTGAGTATGACATCAAGCATGGAGTCTCAACAGATGAAGTGCTAGATGTTGTCAGAAAGATAAGGCACGACAAGAAGTTCCATGACTTGCAAAAGAATCCAGAATCTCTACAGCGGCTCGATGAGCTTGAAAGGCAGATCTCTGTTCCAAAAAAAGTGACTTCGACGTGGTATTAGAAAATGTCCGAATACCGCTTTACTGACGGCAATCTCCTTGTTCTATATGCGATACACAAGGGCAAACCGGCAGCAGCCGATGGCGAGCTTCCAGATTACATCAAAGAGCGCATAAAGGTCGGCCTTGAAACTTATGGCATGATCATGAGGTCAAGGCCAGACAAGCATAAGACTATGGTAATGATAGTAGGGGCTCCTGGTCCGGCTGAAAAGGTTAGACTAGAACTAGTGAAGGGCGGAATCAGAGACGAAATTATTGCAATAGATACTGACTCGCAGAACATGGCTCAGACCATCAGCAGAATGGCAGATATGATAAAGGCCAAACCAAATCCGCCTTTTATCTACTTTATCGGCTCGGTTTGGCTGCACGACATTTTCAAGTCGACAGTAATGGCCAGGCTTAAAGGCTACAAGGTACAGTTCTACGGCGCCCTTGATCACCGGTCAGTAGACGAGGTGGAGAGAGAAAAGGCACTTGATGTTCCTAAAAAGAGCATAGAAAACTACAAGCAGCAGGCCAAAAACAAGGCAGTAGACATGCTACTCGATATCGTGTTTCCAGACTAATACTTCTAGTCATTCCTTGATGAGATCTCCTACGATAGTAAGCCATCATAGTCTAGCTTGCTAGGAGCCCAGTTGTATCATAGATCTACATATTAAAACAAAAATTTGCCAAGGACAGAATTTTTAGCTGTTATTGATATTCATTATGGCACTTGCTGAAACGCTGTGTCTCTATATGGAATGCTATTCGAACAATATCAAAACATGATACCCTAACTCTCTAATCCTACGATGGCCGAATTTTTTAAAGCAATATAGAGACCGCGGGAGCAAGGAAGAGCCTAGAAGGCAAAAAAAGTGCATATAGAGTACGAGCTTTGAATATACTATATATTGGGTTGTATAAGCGTAGGACAGAGGGCGGTCATCGTCTAGTTTGGTCTAGGACACTGGCCTTCCATGCGACGTGCGAAGTTAGCCCGTAACCCGGGTTCAAATCCCGGTGACCGCATCATTCTTTTCTTCTTTTATCATAATTCATCAGAAAAGCTTTTTTCCTGCAATGTCGTGCCAGATTCGATTGTGGCAGAGCCACTTATGCGCCAATTGATATCAGTGCTGTTACTCAGTATCCTGCTGAAGAGAGCAGCCATCTCATCAGTATATTGCAATGTCAGCGTGTCAGATATAGTCACTGGTTGGTTTGAAAATAACGCGGGTCTACCGGTAACAGGAACGTCTTCATATGATATCGTATCTGATCCTACTGGAGCACCATCTGCAAATAGATCGTAGACGATCCTTGAAGTCGTCAGGGTAAATTCATTGGTGTTTGTTATCTGGAGCCCCACTCTAAGATCAAGCCTTTGTTCGCCTTCGCTGCCTGACAAGAGTTCGACCCCTGTCAGTTGGACTGCGACTCTCTCTGTGTCAAATGGCGTTTGTACAATAAGCGGGTAGAAAATTATTGCAAGAGCGACTGCAGCAATGGCACCAATAAGCACAAGTCTTCGCGGGCCTATTATCAAGTACGGTGCTAGCTGTCTAATAGAGCTGATTAAAACCTTTCTAGAAAAAGACGCTACTTTGCTCATTTCATATTGCTAGTGCTTTTGATGCAAAGAATCAGCATCCCAATAATCCCAGGGAATTTAGATTTGGGAACACTAAAAAGGTGTCCAGTTTAGGCTAGAGTGCTTCTTTCTGTCAGTGAGTATATAGTTTTTACCATTCATATACTGCAGATTATTTTGCGGCATTATTGCCAAGAAGAGAATTTTGAAGAAGGATGTTGACCAATAACAACGATCGAGACAGACATTTCTTTATAGAAGTCATACTGCTATGTCTGGTTTTATGCACCACCTTTATGTCTTGGTCACATTTCCAGCATTCTCCTACAATACTGACATCAATTCGCTATATTCTCTGCAAGAATCTGAACTAGGTTCTACCAAATTTGCGTGTTCTAGGCTATAACAAATGTGACATTCTCACAA
>DASUUX010000109.1:0-21902 GCA_036373855.1 Nitrososphaera sp. | reverse complement strand
GTGCCCTGTCAATGTCTACGAATGGCTTGAAACGCCCGGCCATCCTGCATCTGACAAAAAGGCTTTCATGATAAGAGAAAAAGACTGTATATTCTGTATGGCATGTGAAAATGTCTGTCCGCCTCAGGCAGTAAAAATATTCAATAAAAGCTAACTTTCTGATGCAAGTATCTATAAATATATAGAGAGATATCTCTTCAAAGAGCTGATACTATGTACGGCCTAGGCGCATTTCTTTACATAATATTCTTAGCCATCGGTTGGATCTTGATGGTATATACACTCAATTTCTACTACCTTGCGTATCACTCTCGCAACAACATTCGACATGAAAGGAAAAGGCGCCAAAAAATAGAACTTCCAACCAACCTTCCAGTAGTCACGATACAGCTGCCACTTTACAACGAAAAATATGTTGTAAAGCGCCTGATAGATGCCGTCTGCCGGATGGATTACCCAAAAGATAAGTTCCAGATCCAAGTGTTGGACGATTCAGATGATGACACAGTCGACTTGATAAGATCAATTGTCGACGAGTACAGGTTTAAAGATTTTGATATCGTCCACGTGCGGCGAAAAGATCGAACAGGGTACAAGGCAGGCGCTCTCAAAGAAGGCATAAAATATGCCAAAGGAGAATTTGTTGCGATATTTGACGCTGACTTTATCCCGCCAACATGGTTTCTAAAGAGGGCTATTGGACACTTCTACGCAGACTCCAAGCTCGGTCTTGTGCAGTGCAAGTGGGGCCACGTTAATGAAAACTACTCTACGCTTACGGAGGCACAGGCAGTATTGCTTGATCTGCACTTTCTAATTGAGCAAAAGGCCAAGAGCCTTACTCACCTTTATATGAACTTCAATGGCACAGCCGGTATCTGGAGAACGTCATGCATAAACGAGGCAGGGGGCTGGCATACTAGCACCCTTGTAGAAGATCTAGACCTCAGCTATAGGGTTCAAATGAAGGGTTGGAGGTGCCTCTTTCTGGAAGATGTTGTTGTCGACGCAGAACTGCCAGTGCAAATGAATGCTGCAAAGCGACAACAGTTCAGATGGGCTAAGGGCTCGATACAGGCGGCACTTAAACTACTGAGTGATGTAATGCTCCGTCGCAACATCCCAATTGAAACGAAGACCCAAGCATTCATACAACTTACAAGGCATACTATAAACCCTTTGTTCCTTGCTCAGTTTCTAATATTTCCAATGCTACTTGCTATGGACTACAAACTCTATACAGTATCTTGGGCTCCATTGATCTCAATATTTTTGTATGTTATGATGGGGCCAGGTGGCTACCTGATTATTATCAACAAGACATGGAGCGGCGAAAAATGGCGAGAAAAGGCACAGCAGTTTTTCTTCCTAATGTTCTACTCAACAGGGTTATCAGTCAACAATACTGTCGCAGTCTTTGATGCAGTTCTTGGCAGGAAGAACGAATTCCTACGTACTCCCAAGTTTGGAATTGTCAACAAGAACGACAACTGGAAAAACAAAGAGTACGTGTTGCCCTTCACCAAGACTACTCTTTTGGAAATGTTCTTTGCGATTTATGGATGCATGGCGGTTTTCATTTCAATATTCACAGGAAATTCACTGTATACTCCTATGATAGCAATCCCAACAATCGGGTTCATTTATGTTGCGTATCTGAGCATTGTGCACTCGTCGTCGTTTAGGAAGAAAAAGCAAACCGCGGGCCGAGACTATGCACCTACAATAACCACAGGTGGACAAACTACGGGTGGTGGATCAACGACTATGACTGCTTCTACAAAGGCTGCGGACAGCGGTGCTGACAGGAGGACCACGAGAACCTTGAACCAGAGGCTGGTGCTTGCAGGGATGCTTGCATTTCTGACGATGGGTGCAGGCATTGCATATTTTGGGTATCAGAACACAATGTACCTGCTTGACAAAGCGATTGGGTTCATCGCACGTGCAGAGACTGCCCAGACGCCAGAGCAACTAGCAGAATACATCAAGCTAACGCAAAAATTGGTACCCGCAGATGGAAACCCTGTCTGGCTCTTTCCAACCTCTAAGACTGACTTTGCCCTGATTCAGGCCAATCTTGACAACATAGTGCTTCGAGCGAATACCGCCTCAGCAATGGATCCCCTCAGTGACAGCTATAATATAGCAATAACAGACATGCATCTGTCAGTTGGATCTATCAGGACAAACCTTCTAGAGGTAATCCCTTACACATACATCACTCTCAACAATATTGTATTAGCAGTGTTGTGGGTAGCTGCGATAATAGCCATATTTGCAGCCCTGAGAAAGATCAAGACAACAACGACAACAACAATCCAGTACAAGACTGTTTAAGGTCAGATACCCTAGTGCTTTCATCATAATGCAGATAGAATTATCATCATCCCGTGAGAAAGTCACGCAGGCCAGTATTATTCCTTTCGAATATTATTTGTGTATAAAATTTTTTACTAAAATTGATTCTAATCGTTACATCGGAATTTATATTATAATTTAGAGCCCCTACCTCATGTCCGTAGAGGAAAAACTTGTCAACAGGATCCTTTCTGTTGGGTCGGCTGGCATAAAGAAGACCGATCTGCGAAGAGAATTCGGAGACATTGATACTCCGTTAGAGAATCTCATAAGCAAGGGTGATATTTTCGTTGACAAGCGAGCCAATACATACTTTTGCTTCCACAAAAGCCATTATATCCAGAGCCTCCTCAACTCAGACCCACGGTTTAGGCTAACTTATGAGATGATCAAATCAGTTGATGAGTCAGTCAGAAGCTCAAGTAAAGATCTGGTGCGCTTTGTTGAAACTCTTGCAAACAACATTTCAAATCTTGCAAGTGTTGTGTTAGAAATGAAGAACGACCAGCAGTCATGGCTCGCGCACCAGATACTTGCCCGCGATGTTTCTATAACCGGGGTCCAAATGGGCACGATGAGCGTTCAGGATTTCAAAGAAGAATTCGATGTCGCATTGGCCAACTCGGGATCATCGATAGGATGGATTGAGTTAGCTAACATACGCGATAAGATCTGCGACAGCTGCAACATTTCTTCAGACGAGTTCTATAGACTTGTAGGTGAATTGACTAGTACGCACCAAGATAAGTACGAGCTTTCTACTGGTGGTAGGGAAGGCGTGATGGTCAGAGGGCTATTGCATGGATTTGTGAGGTGTATCTGACAGTTGTATCCCTACAAGCTAGACCGCAATCCTTATCCTAGCGGTCCTACTCCGACGCTCACTGACGCCATGATTTTGGGCGGCAAAAGGCACAAAGAGGCCAAGGCTGCCCTGGTGTCGTGCATTTCAGACCTTTGTTCTAAGATAAGTGTTGCGACTGCCATAGATAAGGACTTTAGACTTGTTACTATGATACAAGATGTTGGTTCCGGTAAAACACACTTGGCTCTGCACACCAAGGGGGTCAAGGAAGTGTCAGACAGCGCGATTGTCTCGTACACCGACCTATCACAGATATTGCCCCGAAGCATGCATAGTCTCTATGGCGCAATGCTTGCCGGATTTACGGATGAGTATGTTGCATTATTGAGAAAGACTGTTATCGATTACTTACTCCAGAGGGCTGAGCAGAATGTGCCAGGTGCAAAAAGGATTTTCAACTATAGCTTCTTTGATTTCATGAAAGGCAAGAGTTTGACAGACAAGGCGGCTGAGCTCTTGCGAAATGAAATTGTGCCCAACTATGCTGCAATTGATAATACTCTTTACAAGGAATTTTCATCGATAGAAATCACAATATTAAAACTTCT
Source organism: Nitrososphaera sp. (assembly GCA_036373855.1). Classification (GTDB taxonomy): domain Archaea; phylum Thermoproteota; class Nitrososphaeria; order Nitrososphaerales; family Nitrososphaeraceae; genus Nitrososphaera. The sequence continues at coordinate 18,128 of DASUUX010000109.1, read as the reverse complement.
AATTGAAGGCAATTTCAGGAACGATGCACAGAATGTTGCAACCCTTGAAGACATTATAGCAAGCCTGATAGCTCTTGCCAGACTGAACCTCAAGTTCCTGAATAAGATAACACTATTCCAGATAGACGAGTTTGACTCTGATAAAGAGTCAGTTGAATTTGTCAAGGCGGTGATTAATGCACATCTACCGGCAACAGTGCTTATGCTTATATTCACGCCAGCGTCGTACGATGAGATACGCAGGACATCAGTCTCAGTTTTTGACAGGTTGGAAAAGGCGAATTACAAAATAGACATTGCTGGCTCTAACACGCTTGAGGAGATAATAGATATCGTACTTGAATACATCCGGCATCATGACGTAAGCAAGAGCCTTACTGAAGAACATGAACGTGATCTGGCTGCAAAAGTCAGGGTTATCTATGATGAGTTCCCTGATTTTCGCAATGTGCGTTCGATGCTCAACATAATGTACCATGCTACTGAGAACGCAGCAAAACGCAACATTGGTACGATAGACGAACAATCCATAGACGAGACTATAAAGAATGTATATCCTGGCCTTCGCATAAGGGGTAGCCTGATGTATGTGCCAATTTCGGACTTTATCAAGATTAGGCGCAACTGCAATAACATTCAGACGCTGGAATCTGGTATCAGAAACGCAGTCAAAGATCTCGTTAACTATGCGCACGAAGTAGGAGTGGTGGCGAGACCCCACGCGGCCAATGGCGAGGGCAATGGAATAGATGTGACTTATAGTGATTTATACGGTACCAAGGTAGCCGTGGCTGTCGTCATTAACAAAGACCATACCAAGAGCTTTGAGCAGATTTCAAATACACTAAAGTCTACAAGCTTTGTAGACAGGCTGGTAATACTGACGAACGCTAACACCACAAGCGGTTCAAAACGAAGTTTATTAGTCAACATCGACAGGTGCAAGATGATAGACCTAATTTACTTTAGCAACAAGTACAATAACAATGAGATACACCAAGATGACTCGCAGCGGGCAATTCTACTTGCAAAGTCAATAAGCCTGTGCTAGGGCCTCTTTTCTGCCTACTCTTAGTTGTAACTAACGGGGTCTGGTAAGAGACGATCTGCAAGTCAACAGAATCCATCTAATATTATAGACGGCATTCGTATGCATATGCTCTATGAGAATGATATTTGATATTATACAACCATAACGAATTTTAAATCTATTTTTTTGATTCTTGCTACATCGCAATATCTTGCGTTAATTGGATCGACTCTAGGTTCAGAGGGGTCCAAAACATGATCTCTTTAATGGGGCCTTTTACCTACACACACCTTTTCTTACAGCTCTTGCGACCTATAACAGCATTCCTAAATAGTATAATCTCGTCTCAAGTGCCGAATTGGTCATGTCAATTGGCGAAATTAACCTAGAAGTGATCCTTTGATGATTTTATATGAATGCCAAGCAAGCTAGTTCTTCGAAGCAACATCGAAAACAAACACAAAGAAGAATGGATCTATATCAGGATAGATTGTGGCTTTTCCTTTACCCATTTCTCAAGCAGACGCGTTTGATATTGTCTTGTTAACTGTATATAGATGGTTCCATATACTCCGTTTTATGTGCCCTTTTTAGCGCTAACATGGACATCGTAACTATATTCTATAATATAACACGTATGGAAATAATAAACTGCTTTGTTACAAACTCTTTTATGAACGATCTAACACTGATCGCGGAGATAGAGTGCAAATGGACGGCGATCCGCAGTTTAGATGCAACATATGCGGCAGCATGGCCGACTTTGTCGTTCAGCTTGAGCTTATCAAGCAAAAAAGACGATACGATGCCCTGCACTCTCAGCAGATGCCCTTCTACCTCTGCAAGGAGCATGAATACGTGTACAAGAAGATGCAACAAAACATAGACCTGAAAGATTATTTTCCAGAGACTATAAGAGAAAACCAGTAGATGCCTAAGAGAAACTTTAGCACGCTAGAAGAGTTTAAAGCTCACATTCACAGAGAGGGAGCTACACTCGTCGAGTTTTCCGGTTCCAAGGTGCCTTGCATTCTGATGAGTCCGAAAAAATATGAACAAGTACTCCACAAGATTTATGACAGAAAAGTCAGGGCAGACACCTTACTTGACATATTTTACGATGGGCAAGATGTATTTGTCGATGTCCAAGTAAAAATCCTCGAGACCGAATTTGAACAAAATTTTTTGCTGTACGCAAATGACATGGTCGAGTTCTTTGAAGCGCTAGCAGAAAGCGGGATGATTTCACTTGCTCCAGACTCCCAAGAACATCCCAACGCGCAAAACCTCTTCATGATCCAGTTACCAAAAAAAGATGCTGCGGAGCGCGCACTCGAAATAATTAAAGCTAACTTGAAAAGGCAGAGTTAATAATATCTATTGGGCAAATGAAAGTGATGGCGCACTCACACCGTAAAAGGCAGCAGGACGATCAAGGTGTTCCTGTTGAGATAGACACCCATTACCAGCTTTATGGCAAGCATGCATGGGAAATAGAATATGGCGAGCGATGCCCGAGCTGCAACAAGCGGATAGACGAGTTTGGCTTTTGTGCATGCGGAAGTGCTCAATAAGACTTAAAGGCATAGCGCGCAGAATTGCCGTCTAGAGGATTATTGTATTGTCCTTATATGAAATGTTAAACAACAACGAGTGATATGGCTTCTCTGATTTGGACTATTATCATGGTTGTGCTGGGAATAATAGTGCTGATAATCCTTCTAAGGGTACTCTTTGGGTTGATATGATGCTGGACAAATTGATGGAGAAAATGATCGAAAGCGCGACATCTGCCTACATGCCCAAGGTGGAGGAGAAAGCCAAGGCAAGGAAAGCAGAGTTAGAGGACATGAAGGTCAAGGTGAGAACTAATCCTGAGCAGGTAGAGGAGTGGTTTAACAAGGAGATCGATAAGCTACAGAATATCGACATAAAGGAAATTATGAAAAATGCGACGGCCGGGATTTGAACCCGGGTTACCAGATTGGCAATCTGATGTCCTAGACCAAACTGGACGACCGTCGCCCGGAAACTAACGACACTGTAAGGTTATTTAAAGCGTACGTGTTGCTACAGGAGCAGTATTATCGTAGTGTAACCTCTACTCTCTGTGACGTAGTCACCCTCGACTTCTTCGACCACCGGTGTAAGAGAAATCAGATCATGACTATGGCAGTTATTGGCATCAATTATGATATAGTCGTCTAGAATGTCGGCGCCTTTCATGCTCTCTTTGCTTACAGAGAACCTGACCGGCGAGCTGGAATTAATGAGCAACAATTGATCTTTCTGGTAGTTGCCGATACGCGCAAGCCTGCCAGGTCTTGGGGTTGCCTTGATGTTGACCCCAACTTCGCCCACAGGGTGAATTGTGAAGCGCCTCATCCTGTTTACAAGTACATCGAATTGAAAAGGATATCCTGCAGTGTTCTCTGCCATCTTGTTAACGCCATCATTCATTACAATGTCAACCTTTTTGATGGTAGTGCCATATTTTACAATCCAGTCGTTGGTGGTCTTGACTATGTGTTTTATTGTTGCCCTTCTTCTCGCAGTTTCCTCCTCGCCCAACTGGTACCGCTCAATCCAGTCCATATAGTCATGACTAATGTCTGTAATGAACTCGGTACATGTATTTTGGTAGTCCTCTATGCTAGTAGCCCGTTCAGAGCTTGAATCAGTCGCAAACATTTTTGGTAGGATTCATGCCGCATTCCGATTTAAAAAGATGAATTTATGCTGCTACTGCTTGTTGAGTAGCTCTGCCATTTTTTTTGCTTGATATGTGATTATCATGTTTGCACCAGCTCGCTTTATAGATGTTAGGAACTCCGTCATAACCGAATTTTCATCGATCCAGCCGTTTATAGCAGCTGCCTTGATCAGCGCATACTCTCCAGATACACTGTAAGCACATATGGGGACGTAAGTGGTCTGCCTCGCAGTGTAAACAAGATCGAGGTATGGTATGGCGGGCTTAATCATGACAATGTCAACTCCCTCTGCAATGTCTGTCTCTATTTCACGCATAGCTTCCCTTGCATTTGAGAAAGGCATCTGATATGTGCGTCTATCGCCAAATTCGGGAGCCGAATGAGCTGCGTCGCGAAAGGGAGCGTAAAGCGGGGATGCCTGCTTGGCAGAGTATCCCATTATTGCCACGTCCACAAATCCAGCATCGTCTAGGCCAGTGCGCAATGCTTGCACCTGACCGTCCATCATTGCAGAAGGCGCTACAATGTCTGCGCCAGCCCTTGCGTGGCTGACAGCCACCTTTGCCAAAGCGCCAATGGTTTTGTCATTGTCTATCTTTTTGTGTACTACAAGGCCGCAATGCCCGTGAGAAGTATATTGGCACAAGCAAACATCAGTGATTATCGCCACTTTGGTGCCAAACTGCTTGCGCAAGAGTTCAATTGACTTTTGTACGATGCCGCTTCCATCAAACGCTGATTTTGCATTTGCGTCCTTCTGCAAAGGCAAGCCAAATAGGATGATTGCGCTGATACCAAGCTGCATTATGCGGTCAACCTCAACAACAAGATTGGAGATTGGCATGCGCTGGATATCTGGCATCGAGGGTATCTCTTGTGTTTTCTTTAAGCCTTCCTGAACGAATATCGGAGCTATTAGATCTTTAGGCGAAAGGCGTGTCTCCTGCAACAGATCCCTCACTGCAGCCGTTGTCCTTAGACGACGAAGTCTTACATTTGGAAAAGAGTTAATGCCGTTGTTGATGTTGATTTTCTTCATACTTGAACAACTTGGCCACTATTTTCATCAGCTCTTCATCGCCGCCTTCCTCTATCTCTTTTCGTAGATTATTCATAGGGATTGAAAGGACCCCCTCAACTATGGCATAGGAAAGCTGCTCTACGACCTTGGCTTCCTCCGGCGCTAGTTTTTTTCCAATCATGGTTAATGCTTTTTTCAGTTCCCGCTCCCTTATTGTATCAACATTTCTGAACACCGTCATCACAACGGGTTCAGCCTTCATTCTCTTCATGATTGTGTCAAATGACTTCATTTCGTCATTTATCAGCTTCTCGGCAGAATTGACCTCCTTTACGCGGGAGCGCATATTCTTGCCGACAAGCTCAGCGATCTGATCCATGTTTATCAGTTTGACGCCACGGATAGTTGCGACCCTTTCGTCGACTGTCCTCGGATTGGAAAGATCAAAGATCATCATACTCCTCCTCCCCCCCTTTCCGTTGATCATTGCGTTTTCTATCCTTTCGTAAGTGATTAGGTGGTAGGGAGCTATAGTTGCCGTAAATATCACGTCGACTATGCGTAGCATTTCTAGAGCGGTGTCAAAGGCGATCGGAATCCCTGCGACAGTATCCGCAAATGCATGTGCCCTTTCAGGAACCCTGCTCGCTATCATGAAGTTCACATCACGCCTATGGAGCACCTTTGCTACAAGGCTTGCACCCTCTCCAGTACCTATCAACAGCACAGTTTTGTTCTTTAAGTCATCAAAGTATTCTTCGGCAAGGTTCACAGCTACTGATGCAACTGAAACATTGCCCTTGTTTATGCCAGTGGCAGTCCTAATCCTGCTTCCCGCCTTTAGAGCTCTATCAAATACGACGGATAAGTTTGCGCTTGCATAGCGATGAGCACGTGAAAACTCATAGGCTCGCCTTACTTGGCCCAAAATCTGGTCTTCGCCTACAACTAACGACTCAAGGCCTGAGGCAAGCCTCATCAGATGCACAATTGCGTCCTTGCCTCTATTGATTTCTATGCTGTCTAGGTCCTTTTCTGACAGCCCCCCGGCATAAACCCACTCCTCAAGCAGCTTGTCCTCATCGGGGTCTTTTGCTGCACCAAAGATTTCAACCCTGTTACATGTCTGCAAAATGACACATTCGTCAAAGCCCGCCCTCTCAAGAAAGACCTTATGTGCCTTATCAATGTCCTTGAACGTGAACTTTTCCAGCAGATGCATGGGCGCGTTGCGATAGGTAACCCTTGCGTTGACGATCCCCGCGAGACCAACTCGTGTTTCTGGTGTGGCCTTGACAGTTGCTGTCATGTTCTGCCTTTTTTCTCCCATTTATGTAACAGTTCTAACGTCGCACTTTTAGCATCTTCAATCCTGTCTTCCTTAATAAGGTTCTGGATTTGTCTGTTTTTTATCACGGAATAGAGGAACTCTTTACGCTCGCCTACTGTCTTGATGTTAGGCCGCGCTGCTTGCCGGGCAAATTCCTGAAGTTTGGCGTTTTCAATATCTGCCTTCTTGATTATCCTGCGCAGTACCCGCTCTGCCTTTATCCTTATTTTGCGCGCCATTAGAGGGCTCTTGCCAGAAGTTGAAATAGCCACCTGTACTATTCCCTCAATGTTGACAATGGAGGCGTAGGAAAAGTCGCTTACAGCTGGATCGTCTGCAGCGTAAACAAATGCCTTTATCGATCGGCCTCTCTCTATGATCTTGCGATTGAGCTCTCTGTCATTGGTAGCCGCCAGCACCAAAAATGCATCGCCGTAATTGTCAAGGATGTTGGCATTGCTGAGCTTTGCTTTAACGAGCTTGATCTTGCCTAGAGCAGCCTGCTCAATCAGAAAGCGGTTAACCCTGTTACTTATTACTGTTATTTTGCAATCCTGGCCCAAGAGCCCACGGACTTTTCTGATGCCCTCCGTTCCACCCCCTATAACTACAGCATGTTTGCCCTTCATGTTCAGGTCGACAATCAACTATAACACCAGAAAGTTAAACAATGAATTTGGCTACATTTCTTTATTTAATCGTTGAGTTATGTGCAGTTATTGCCTAGTGAGCTAGCCTTTTGAGGTAGTTTGCGTCTACAGTTACCGGTATCTGGTATGGTGAATCAAGCAGAACAACTGTTGCTTCTTGCTTTTCATAGTCCACGCGGGTTATCTTGGCCTTCATGGATTTGAATGGACCCGCAATCACTTCGACAGTATCGTTTGTACTAAGCTCTGACACTACGGGCTTCTTCACCAGGTACCCTTCGATATCCTTGAAAGGCAGATCGCCCCTTATCTGGCCGCGAACATGCCTTATTCCTGCAAGCGCCTCATATGCAACGTTGGAATCTGTGGCTTCCACAATGATGTAACCCTTAAAGCTGTCAAGCACAATGATGGAGCGAATCAACAATTTCTTGGCATTCGCCCTTGTTTGCAACAGGTTTGCAACTACTCGTTCCTGACCTCCAGTCGTGCGGATGGCAAAGAACTTGGACTGAGCTGAGGTTTGTACACCCTGGTTTGGTTGCGGTGCTACTTCTGAGGAAACAGAAGGTGAACTTGCAGCTGCTTCGACAGTTGAGACTAGCTCTTCCTCTCCAATTTCCGGCCTTGGCTTGTCGATTTGGTATTCTCCGGAGCTTGCAGTAGTATGATGTTCAGATGTTACTCCTGGTTCTACAATATTAGAATTCTCATTAATATCATCTTCGAATTCAATTTCCTCTTGACCCTTCTCATTTTCTTGGGCCTCTACTATTCTATTATTCATCTTATTTGCTATGCAAAGGTCTGATGCATTTTATAAATTTACTCAGGCAGAACGATATCGAAATTGTAATTCTTACAAATAAGATCCAGAGTCTTCTTATAGATATTACAATGCTAACTCTAACAACACTGACTATTGTTCCTCGATTACTTACTACTTTCGCTATTGTCCTTTCGAATCCTAAGAAGAATGTTACTTTAGGCGAACATTTCTTTATCTGTTTTGTGTAATTTATTCGGAAAATACAACGGATTCCAAATATCATGATACTCAAAACCTTCGAATTTCGTGCAATATGTGATTATTCGTTACAAAAGATGCACCCACCAGCTTGTTCGAACAACGGAACTCTCAATTTTATAAGCTTAGTAATTTCAAACTGTTCTTTCATGCTATGTCAAGTTTCTGCACGTGAAGCCAAGCTTTTATATCTTGAGGAACTATGCAGACCTAAAAGACCTTTAATTTACAACAACATCCCTGCATAGTTTTGTAATATACTTGCTTTCGACATTTTTTTTCCCACTATTAAAAGCAGTAGACATCATAGTCCCTTGATTACCGATATTCTCATAATACAAATAGTTGTTCCTTCAGTTGTAGCTTCACAAACTTAATGAACCGTCTTCATTACTTCAATGACAAATTTGTTCTCTTGAATATTGACTGTCAGAACTGTTATAAACTATATATCAAGAGCTAGGCGGTCCGTTGGTAAGGCTAAAATTAGTACTGTCAGTAGACGCTGTAAGTTGAACGACCATTGTGTCCTAGTAACCTCTGGTCATGACTTGGCAGGCAATACGATGAACCGCTATCTAATTAGAAACGCTGATTTTACATGTGAGTGTAAGAGAGATGCCAACGGCCAATCATACCGGTCGTCGCGCCACAAGAATATCCAGCTCTATATTTTCTCTGGCGATTTGCTCACCTTGGAAAACATTAATGATCTATATTCACATGCAGATGTGTTCATTTTCCTTTCAAAGCATAGGTCACCCAGCTGCATTCCAACGCTCACGTGCCACTGCACCGGCAATTTTTCTGCAGACAACTCTTATGGTGGCAACCCTCGAGAGATAGCAATATCATACCCTAGTCTGCAGAAAGGATATCTGAAGGCGATAACTGCTGCGAGACAAGAGATTCCAGAATATGAGGCTATCATAGAAGCGACACATCATGGACCGACGTCCCTCAATAAGCCAGTATTATTTATAGAATTGGGATCGTCGGAAAAGCAGTGGGCGGACGAAAAAGCGGCAGCAGTCATATGTGACACCCTGCTTGATATACTTGACAAAGGGTTTGAGCGCTGCGACAAAGTAGGCATAGCGCTTGGAGGCAGTCACTATCCCAAAAAGTTCAACAAACTCTTGCTCGAGTCAAAATTCGGTCTCGCAGCAGTGGCATCAAAGCACAACCTTGAAGCAATAGATGAGGAGATGTTAAACCAGATGATTGAAAAGAGCGTAGAGAAGGTGACACACATAGTATTGGACACCAAAGGCTTAGGAAGGCAGAAGGATAGGATACTCAAAATCGTTGAGAAGACTCCTCTCGAACTTTACAAACTCTAAACGCGGTATTTTAAATATATGCCCGCCATCAGATGTGATATGAAACTGAAACTGCGGCCACTAAATGCAAGCGACGTCTATAATATAGTGGCTCAAATTCCGGAAGGTAAGGTCACAACTTATGGAGATATTGCTAGAGCTCTTGGACATCCCCGTGCATCCCGCGTGATTGGAAGGATTTTGAACAAAAACCCAAACCCAATTGTGACTCCGTGTCATAGAGTCATCAAATCAGATGGCAATATAGGTGGCTACGCTTTTGGCAAGGTAAGGAAAAAAGAGTTGCTGAAGAAAGAGGGCCTGTGCTTTATTGGTGACAGTACAGCAGAGTTTGCGAAATACAGGATTCCGATTCAGAAATTGCGCTATGAGGACTTGGCCTCTTTTACGAGCTCCCGCAGATGAGCAAGTGATCTCACCTGACCACCATTGACCATCTTATACAGGTGCCAGTACACATCGTTGCTGATGTCCTTTCTTTCCTTGATCACTTTTAGATGGTAACGCATCGACCTTATCCTCACTACATAGACCTCTTTCTTGCCAACCCTTGCAGTCTTTTTACCCTTCTTTGAGCCCGGGCCCCTGCCATGAACCTTCCATACTGAGCGTTTCTTAATTGCTCTACCTCTCGAGCCTCCCTTAGGCTGGACTGTCCATATCGCGCCGCTCTTGACAAGCGAGCGTATATTCTCTCGAGTGATCGAGTCGGCGATGTCTTCAAGTCTATCCGGCTCAAAGCGAACTCTGTTGGCTCCTACGCTGAGAATCCTTGCTACAAGCTCGCGCTTTTTTGCAATGTTGACCACCATGTTACTCTTTTTTCTTCTCCTTTTCTTTTTGCATTTTGGAGATTAGGTTACCAGGATTAAGCACCTTGATGCCAAGTTCAACAGCCTTGTTAATTATCTCAATCCTCTTCTTCTTACCGACGGTGTGGCCAACCCTTGCTGCGTCCTTTTTCGGATCAAGCTTAGCCAGCTCGGCGGTGTTATGAATAAGGTTATCACTATATCCTGACGGGTGAAGACCTCTTGCTGCTCTCGGGCCCCTGTAGCCGACCTTGACGATGGCTGGCATTCCTGACTTTTGCTTTCTCATCTTATTGTCCTTGCCCTTAGGTTTCCTCCAGTTTTCGGCAAGCCTATCGTACCTCCAACTCTCCTGCCTGATGAATCTGGGTCTTCTTTGTGCAACCTTTTTCCTGGCTGCAAGTAATTCCTCGTTAATCACCATAGCTTTACTTAGAAGACTTTTATCCGATTACAATAAATATGTTACTCGTTCTTGTATTTTAGATTATAAACAAGAAGGGTAAATTGTAGTATACTTGGATGATGCTTTACGCGGCACTCCCGTAAAAACTAGACACAATGTCTCTAACCTTAGAAACTGTTGCAAACCCTTACATTTTGCATAAGTTCTAACACGCCTACACTAAGAAAGGTGGATGGTTCCACGTTGAGGGGATGAGACTGCTGTCGGCATTTGCCTAACTCTTAGGAATATCGAATATGGCATCATCTTCTGCGGCATCCCTATCATGCGATCTTGTTGGAACAGTTATCGTCCACCAACACAATTTCCCAGCTAAAGCTTTGGCTATTTTGAGGCGGAATTTCATCATGCAACTATATCCTATATTGTTGTTGTTGGATTTGGGTTCTGGCAAAGATATGCTCAATCCTTAATAGGATATCTATATCACTAACAACTAATTCATATCAAAGGAGTCTGGAAAGAAGACGATTGTGGTGAACAATACGTGGCACAAAGTGATGTAGGCTTTAAGAATACAAATCGTGATAGCCGATCTCACATACCAGAGGAGCTTTTTCACTTCATACGACGCGACACGTACTCGCTTCTAGTAAAGGGATTTGCTGGAACGGGCAAGACCACACTTGCACTTACAATCTTGAATGTGCTCGGAATCAAGAACAATTTCTTCTATATCTCGACGAGAATATCACCAAAGCAGCTCTTCCAATACTACCCCTGGCTGAAGGACTTTATTGAGCAGTCCAAGCCTCAAGGCACAAGTCTAGCTCGAGATCATGAAGTGATGTCAAGTTTTGAGGATGCAAGGCTAGACGAACCCGAGTCGCTATTTGAGCGCATTACAAACCAACTGATGGACATCAAGTCGCCAATAATCATAATCGACAGCTGGGATGCAATTGCTTCTTTCATGGACAGAGAAGCACGCCTTAACAATGAAAGGGTGCTTCAGACATGGAGGGAAAGGGCTGGTGCGAAGCTCATATTCATAAGCGAGCAGCCTGCTGACACCACGCTTGATTTTCTGGTGGACGGCATAGTTGAGCTGAAGCAGAGCTATTACAACAATGTAAAAATGAGGCAAATATTTCTTCAGAAGCTACGGGGCACCCGTATAAAACGTCCGTCTTACCTCTATACTCTTGAAGACGGCATATTCCATAGTTTTGCGCCCTACAGGCCAATCAAGTTCGAGCCAGGCAGAAGAAGTACAGCAGCCCATGTCTCGGAGCTTTCAACGGGCGGCAATATTGGAAGCGGATACCCTGTGCTGGATGCTTCACTTGGCAGCGGCTTTCCAAAGAAGGGTGTGGTTCTTCTTGAGCTGGACTCACATGTAAACATGACAATCGCAATGATATTTCTACAAAGGATAGTATCAAACTTTGTTTCGAGTGGAAACCCGGTGCTGTTGCAGCCTGTTAACTGGATGGAGCCGTCTTCAATATTACGCTTCTTTGAGACGTCCATGCCAGCCAGCAAGAAGAGCCTTTTCAAGATATTGTCGACATGCAAACCAGATAGAATATCCAATAACATAATATCTCCAGGCAAAAATCAGAGCTCCAATCAGCTGCTTGCAACTCTCGTCAAGATGAAACAAAGCCACCGCGATAAGCTTCTTCTTAATATAATGTGGGCAGACGCTATACAAAGTCTCTATGGAGCAAGGAGGATGAGAGACGGAATGAAGAACCTATTAGCCCGCATATTGGTCCATGCCGACCTATCAATAGCTGTGCTCACGCGCTCACAGGAGGATACACTCGAACTCGTTTCACAAATTTCAAACATTCACCTGCGGTTCATGATGATAAATGACACACTGTTTCTGCAGTCGATTGTCCCATCATCTAATTTGTATTCTCTGGAATTTGATAGGCAATCCCAGATGAGCCTAAAGCCAGTCGTGTGATCAGGTGCTCAAGTGATAATACTCATCCGCCAAGTTCTCTTCAATGCCCACGGGAAGAAGCTCTTTCATCTGGTCATAATAGGATAAGAATCTGCTTCCCTTTGGCGTTATCCTATACAATGTCTTGTCCCCATTGCTCACTTCGTGAACAAGGCCGCTTTTGATAAGTGAATCCAGATATAGCTTGCACTGGTCATTACTCAGCATTGCTTTATACATAATCTTGGTGCGAGTCTCTTCCTTGTTGACAGACTTTAAGATGGCGGCGATGACTTCATAGCGACTGCGATTCTTCATTTAAGCCCACTCAACTACACATACATTTCATATAATCCCTATCGCTATTTCTAATAGAAGTATAATATAGTAAAGTAACATTTCAATAATTGATCACAGGTATATCAAATATCCGCATCATTGATTTATGCAAGAGAAGGTGGAGGAGCCTTGGTAAAAAGCGCCGCCAGTTGCTTGTAATGGGCAATGAACTTTTTACCGAGGTCAGTCGTCTTGTATATATAGCGCTTTGAATTTGGTCTCTCCTGTATCATCTCAAGCATTCCGCTGTCGAGCAGGAATTCAAGATACTGGTTTATCTGCTTGGAATTCAGATTGCATCGATACATCACATGGGTCTTCCTTGCCCCATTCTCACACATTAGCAGGATGAATTCTATTATCTCTAACCATCCTCTGTTACTCCAGCCCGCAGCATTTAATGGCAACTTACTACAGAAACTCAAATCCTATTGGATTTAATGTTAAACATACTTTCTAACCCAACAAGAACCTAGAAGATTCCTAGCTCCGCCATGAGAATATGTAATAGCAAATGCAGTCTTCTTGCTCCAATGAGTCTTGGCCATGTCTGATGCACCACTCTGCGGAAGAAACTGTGCAGTGTATCAAGCAAGGTCATAAATTAATCTTATTTCAGATCTTTTCTCTATCTCCATCAATTTTATGCACTAATCCGCTGATGCTGCTTTGAGGTAAAACAGATGCAATATTGAGTAACTGGCCACCATGATATCTAGGACTTTTTCCGCTCGACAGAAGAAGTGTTGTTATTTACGGACACACAAAATTGGTGTCCTCTCCTGACTCTCTTCTTTAAGCCCGCTGCAAGATGCCAGAACAAAGGCAATCAAACCTATGTCTGTATGAGTGGGAGATTTCCATATCTGGCTTCTTCAAAAATGATACTCTCAGAGAGACAGTGGCGCATCACATATGCAAGCGTCTATTAGGTAGTCCCAAAATTACTTGGAAGCAGGACTATCTTACGCGCAGCAAGTGGCTCCTGTCGCCAGCATCATCTGAGCTGTATAAACTAGCTCAAATCTCACGACTGTCGTTCCGAGGATGAAGTAGGATTGCACTTTCAATGTAATCAGGTAACGGGATCTGCAAGCTCTATGCTCATCTATCGCGGCAGCAAAACGGACACCCATGTGGAGGTTCATGTCCTCTGCTATATGATATATTAAATATTGTCTCCCTGCTCGCAACCTTCAGTGATTGCATATGTATTATGCTAATAGCTGCATATAGGGCAGAGCTAGAAGTGTCTCTCCCCATCTACTTAGCAACAACGAATTGGTCATTTATTTTCTTGTGATTATGTATCCTTTAAAAATTCCCAACCTGTAATACATTTAACTGCATCCTCAAATAGTATATATCCCGTTGCAACTCGCAGAGTCCGCAAAAAATGCTGACGCTTTAGACTTTATACACAAAATTAGGCAGGCAGAATACACGCTTCAGGCAGAAAGGCGGAGGAAAAGCATAGCCGGGGGACAGATACGTGGCGGCCTGGTGGAAGTTTATGATTTGGAAAACTTGGTGATAATAAGCGATCTGCACGGGGATTCAAGGTCGCTATTTCGGGTTCTCTCAGAAATAAACTATAAGCATTTCCTATCGAAGGAACTGAACAAACTTGTATTTCTTGGAGATTATATCGATAGAGGAAGTGATTCCCTCAGTATAATGTATTCAGTATGCTATCTGAAAAGCACATATCCTGACTCGGTTATACTGATGAGGGGGAACCATGAGGCCCCTGCAGAGTTCCCTTTTTCTCCGCATAATTTTCCCTTCGAGATAGAAGATCGCTTTGGCAATCGCTGGAGGGAGATGTATAAAGAGATACTATCGATGTTCAGACTGCTGACTCTTGCAACAGTGGTCAGCCGGAAGCTGCTCTTGGTGCATGGCGGGCTCCCTACTAAAGAGGCAGCGGCTGCAAACTTTAGAGAATCGATAGCGTTCGCTCAGGAGAGGCAAGTCAGAAGCAGTGTGCTTGAAGAGATATTGTGGAACGATCCGCGGCACCTTGACGAAAACAGCGGGCAAGAAAGGTCAAGACGTGGCCTTGGAAGATATTTTGGGCCAAGTGTGACTCGCACTTGGTTGCACGCGACAGGTACAAAGGCAGTAATCAGAGGACATGAGCCCTGCCAAGGCTTTAGACTTGATCATGATAATATGATTATGACGCTATTTTCTTGTATGGACATCTACCCTAATTCTGCAGCGGCCTATCTTATGCTAAATGCAGCCAAACTTGAGAGGATCAAGGACGCAAAAGAGCTCTCTGTTCATGTCAAATTCCTAGCGTAGCCTTGATCTCTTTGCACCTTTTCCTGAGTGAAACGGTCGATATATCTGCCACTTGACATATCTCTACCTGCCGAAGAAATTCATTACAATTCTGAGATGCAAGATATATGACAGCCCCTGCAAGTGCCCTTGGGTTCTTGCCCAGTGAAATACGGTTTTGCTGCACTCTTGTGTAGATGCGGAGGGCTTCACGTTTCGTCTTTTCGCTCAGGTCAAGCCTGTTGGCTATCAGTGTGACATAGTCTGGACCGTGCAGCACCGGCATTTGCAGTGATAGTTCCCTGAGAATGAGCTTATAATGCGCCATGACATCCTTGCTTGAAATGTTACATACTGCTGCAACATCCGCCACAGTCTTTGGAGTGGCAGTCTCTCTGCAGGCTGCATACAGCGCTGCACCTACAAGTCCCAGAGTTGACCGACCCTTCGCCAGTTTTTTGAGAGCCGCTTTACGGTATATGTAGGCTGCGCTTTCCATCACAGCTTGGCTGAGATACAGCTTGTCGCCAAAATTGTTCAAAAATTTCAGTGCTTTTTCAAGATTCCTTGAGATAGAGTCATTGAGCTGAGACCTGTTATTCCAAGTACGCAGCCTTTGCATCTTCATCTTTTGCGCCGGTTCTAGCGTCTTTCCCCTTGCATCCGTGTCGTCAAGACCGATTAGTGTTGACAGGCCTTTGTGGTGTACTGCAAGTGATTCGGGCATACCTGTCCTTGTCCTGTCGCCATATTCAGAAGAATTATGGATACCAACTGCATTATCGGCATGAAAAATCCTGTCATCTGCAACACAGCCACACGAACTACATACAAATTCGCTGGAAACCATATCAAATATTACGGTGTCACTTTCACAATGTCGACAATATGTCATATTTTCCTTAGAATGTATTTGTTGTTCAGCTGGTTCCATCGAAACTACGTATTGGGCTCTTTTATTATTTCTAGTTTTTCTAGAAATCTTCAAATCTTAATGATTTACTCTCTTATTAAAGAAATTAACAATAATACTTTAATTCAGTTAGAGTTTCTAAGTCCTTTTTAATTATTTTTTCTCTCCTATAAGAGCACTGAAAACTGATTCTAGAATGCGTTCGTTATTAAAACCACAACAGGTAAAGGTGTCTTCGTGATAGATAACGCGTTCATAGCTGTAGCCATGTTTTTCTGGCTTTCTTATGTTCCGGTTGCAATGATTTCGGTCTGGAAGACTTTCAAGAATAGGAAAGTGTTTGTAGAAAGGGATCTATGCCGCCTCTTCAATGACTCCTCGATAATTTTTCAGATTACAACTCGTTCTGCCACAAAGACGTCAGTAGTCAACCGCGGTATCCGATCAATAAC
Organism: Nitrososphaera sp.; assembly: GCA_036373855.1. Lineage (GTDB taxonomy): Archaea > Thermoproteota > Nitrososphaeria > Nitrososphaerales > Nitrososphaeraceae > Nitrososphaera. The sequence goes on along the minus strand of DASUUX010000109.1, from coordinate 1,845 downwards.
AAGTTCGGCAGAGAAGGTAAACTTTTACAATTACCAGATCTCTGTGGTGACAGATGATCCGCAGGACAGATGGACCCTCAAAAATCAAAAGTGTGAGGTGCTGGTGGTAGAGAAAAATTATCATACTAATGCTATAAAAAAAGGTCGAGCACTGCAGTATGCAGTAGAACACCGCCAGCGAGCAGGCAAGAATACTAACAAACGCTGGATATTCCATATGGATGAGGAAAGCTATGTGACGCCACAGACAATACTTGCTTTGCTCAAATTCATTGGAGAGGGCAAGGGAGTTGTGTCAGAAGGACCCATATTTTATCCGCTCAAGTTCGAGTCAGCAAACCGGCTGACTGCAATAGCTGAGTCAGTAAGGCCATTTGCATGCTACGACTGCGTTTCTCAGATGACAAATCCTCCCCCGCTGCACATGCATGGTAGCAACCTACTTGTGAGATCAGACATTGAAGATGACATTGGATGGAAATTTGGATCCACACTAGCTGAGGACCAGATGTTTGGATATAAGGTCTATGAAAAGTATGGCCAAGGATCCATGGGCTGGCATGGCGGCATATTGCTTGAGCAGCCACCGCTCAACTTAAAAGATCATTTTTTCCAGAGGCGGAGGTGGTTCTTAGGTACAATGCAAAACCTTGACAAATTTCCGCGATGGCATAGGTACAAAGTCATGTTCAAATCTGTGACTCTTTTTCTCGGCTTTGCTTCTGGCGTAACATCAACAGCTCTAATGATACAAGCCTACATCCTTCCACTTTTTTCGCTCTCGATGTATGAACTCGGCATCGTGAGCTCCAATATTACGTTGCTTCCCAGTCATCTTCCGATTGTATCTGCCTTTGCTTCGATCACGAATTCACCTTTAACAACCACTCCAATCGAATTTGGGACCACTGCCATCCTGCTCTTTGCGACTCTAGTATGGTTAGGCTCGTACCAGTTGGGACTCTTCCTGAACCTGCGATACTCAAAAATGAAATGGGCGAAAAAGGTACTACTACATTTGCAGACTTTGTTTCTGTGCCCTGTGATAGGACTCGTGGAGACATTCCCAGCTTTTTGGGCTACCATAGAATATGGTGTCAAGAAAAAACAGATGGCAGAAAAGATAAGTGTATACGACTTTTACGTCATAAACAAGTGAATGCCATGAGCTTTCAATTGCTACGAGCTAGCATCTATTCCACACACTCCACCACATCACCATGCAGGAAGAGACTGTATTCAATAATACAAGTTTGCTTTAACGCCAGAATCCGCTAAGCCCGGTCCCATATCTGAGTGGTGTCTAGTCGCTAGGCATGCTGTGCTTGCCACTACTCAAGTAACTATGTATATCATGAGCTTAAAATAGGCCACAAGTCCTCAACCGCTAGCGGGGAGTAATAATCGAGCCAATCAGGATGAAAACTAGTAAAATCGTCATACATTGAAATGCATTGCTAACACGACATTTCTCGAACCTCGAAGACATCTCCCTTACAAGATGTGTAGTAATTAGCCAAAAGAGCATGTAAGCAAACTAGTGTCCATTACGACAGACAAAGAAAAGAATGAGAAACCACAAATGTTAAAGACGGAACAACAACCGGACGTATCATTCTGATTTTTTGAATTCTTGCTTCGAAATCTAAAACATTCAACCATCATAATCTACTTGTGAGTACTAGTGTTTATTTGCATGAATTTTATTTGTAGAATTATTCACTTAACGTTCTGGCCTATATGAAATCTTGACAACTTTAAGATCTTCTGCTGCTTCAACGTTGTAATGAATGGTGCTTGCCTCTTTCACAAGTGGGGAAGTCTCATCGTATCGCGCGCTAAAGT
>DASUUX010000108.1:0-3928 GCA_036373855.1 Nitrososphaera sp. | reverse complement strand
GTTGTTGTGCAATTGCCGGCTGTTGGTAGCTGCTAATCAATGATAGTCCTGACAGCAAGAATGCTGCAGTAACTATGGCCCCTACCATAGGGAGAGCAGCTGTTGCTTTGGTTCTATCTTTCTTGTCGTTATCATTCATTCCACTATGTGGATTCATTAGCTCGAATGTGAGCGATAAAGAACTTAACCATTTCCATAAATTATTACAAGTCGAGGAGTTAATAAATGAGAGAAACTGATCTAAGAATAGTGTGTTTGTAATAGTTGACAACCTAATCGTCGAAATGTTTCACATAAGATAATTTCATTACTCTTATATGATAATGCCCATAAGAGTCTCCCAGTATATCCAAAATGTATAAACTAGAATGCCGTGAAGTAGGATTTGATTGCTCGCACACCATGACAGGTAATACAGAGGAAGAGGTTCTTCAAAGAGCGAAAGAGCATGGCACACAGGAACATAATTTAAAAGAAAGCGAAATTCAAAGTCCGGAGATGCAGAGCAAGCTGCGGTCTCTAATCCGCAAGACCGACTAGACTCTCCCTCTCTTATCCAATTACTGTTGTTTGCTTTTAGTAGACTATAAGCAGAAGCTCTCCTTATGGTGGCTAACTACATCAACAACAAACAACTGTACCACTGATCGCAGAGAGGTTCTGGCAAACGCATGAGCGAAGGAGCATCTGGCTAGATAGGATGTCAGCCGGCCAACAAGCAATTCATTCAACCAAGAAATCTAGAAATCAAGATATCAAAAAAAGAAAGACAGCTTTAGAGACTGTTGTTGTTCCTATATCTAGCATTCTTGTCTTCTCTATTCTTGTTCTAAGTAATTGCCGTTCCTATTGATCTAGGATGAAAATGCTTGTAGTGTGCAACGTATTCATTTAAGGAGCGAAATGACTCGCCACATTCCTCGCACAAGTAAGTACTTACATTTTGTTTGCTGTCGGGGTTGGGATAAACAGATTCATTCATTTACATATTATTACATTTTCAATGAAATAATACTTTTCACAGACACTCAAGGAGGTATTAGCTTTATTATTTGACATTTTCATTAGAAAACCTAGAAAAATATAGAAAACTGGAGTTTCTCGTAGAATTTTATTCCTACCGATATGCACAACGGATACCACAAAGAGACACACATGCCCCCTACTAGGTTACAGAGTCGGAAATACTCTTCTTTCTTGTCGCAGTATTTTGTGCTATGTCATCTTTTTTGCAGCTTGTCCTAATAGCTCTCCATTCATACCCGGAGCGAATTCCTCAGCTCTCTCAGGCAACAGTGTACTTCAAAGCCTTCTGGAATGCGTTCAATTGTTTCCAATTCGCCATCCCTTATTCGAGAAGGGCCTGAGAAAATTCTGGCCATGCATAAATTATGTTTAGGAGATGTCCATTGCTGGTTGTGTACATTTCTGGTTTCTAGTTCTTTCACTTTTGGCATTCCACATGTATCTATTTTTTGACAGGGGCAAGACTTTGCCCAAGTTGACATCTAATATCTCAAGTGCCTTGGCAAATTCTTTTTCATGCGCCTTAACTGTTCTTTCAAGAGATAAACGACATCATAACTCTTTGCTTATTCTTTTTATCAAATCCTGAGCAGAGAAGGGTTTCTTTATAAAGCACACAGACGGATATGAATCAGGAAAAAGCTCCTTCAAAGCTTCGAAGTATACTTCAAAGGCTGTCATGAAGCATATCTTGGTTATCTTGCCATCCTTGCCTTGATCGCCACTGCTAATACTACTACCATCAGCAGCACCCATCCTTTTTTGAAGCTCTTGATATAGTTCAAACCCATCCATCTTGGGCATCTTGATATCAAGCAATATCAAGTCATATGCTGAAGGCTTGTTGTTCTTGTCGTCGTTGTTGAAGCTAGAGAGTGCTAGCAATGGATCGTTAAATGTTACAACCTCAAAACCTCCAAATTCCTCCAACGCTTCTTTTAGAAAGAAAGTGACATCTTCCTCGTCATCTACAATAAGTATTCGACTGCGACTTTTACGAAGAGGTTCTCTACCTACTTCCTCTGTCTCTCTTTCTTTCTCCTTCTCTTGAGACGATATCAGAGAATATAGTGTACAAACAAATCTATAAAAGAATATTGGTTTACTTTCTTGTGGTTCAGCCATGAGAGCAACAGTATTAGTAACCGTGTGAAATAGAAGTACAACATTTTAGGCCGCAGCACTAGCAGCAGCTGCTGCAGTAGCGAACAGAGGGCGGGAGTAAATAAGGTCTTACCGGACAGCCGATCCAGATGCTTAAGTTTACGAATGTTCAATAGTCTTATCGACCAAGAGTACCTTTAGAGATATGGAAGAGAAGGACATTCAAAAAGAAACATTGAAACCAGTCACCAAAGTTAATTCCAAACTAGACAAGGAACTGCAGGAATGGGAAGTTGAGTCAACTAAAGGTGGGGGAGACCTCAATCAATAAGCGGCTCCGAAATCATCTTCTCTTTAAAGGAGAAATCCTGCTCATCCTAGAGGGTTAGTGGATGTAGCTGCAAATACAAGTCAGGCTTACAAAGGCAGCCTAAAGGTGAATGTTGCACCTTTTCTGTCCTTATTGTTTTCAGCCCAAATTCTACCCCCGTGTGCTTCGATAATGCTTTTAGAAATGAACAATCCAAGATCCGCGCCTGTCTGGGATTTGGTTGTGTGAACTTTGTAAAAAGCCTTGACATCATTTCAGGGTCAATCCCTGCGCCCATGTCCTTAACCGATACTATAACTTGTCCATCCTTATTGTCTGCGGAAATGTAAACCGTCCCTCTTTTTGTAAACTTGATAGAATTGCTTTGCAGGTTTGAGATAACCTGACTAATTCGCATTCTATCGGCTTCTACTACTACCTTTCTTGAAGTATATTCAAATTTGGTATTGCTATCGTCTTCTCCTTGTATCCTCAATAGCAGAAGCAACTACTTCGGATATGTCGAACTTTTCCTTGTTAAGATCAAGTCTGTGTCCTTCTATTCTTGTGACATCAAGAATATCGCGTGTTAATGTTTCAAGACGCTCTGCGTTTCTAGATATCGCCTTAATTGCTTCTTCTCTGCTTTCAGGTCTTAGGTAAAAGAGGTCGGAATATCTATGATAGCCTGAGTGAGTGTTCTTAATTCGTGAGCTGCCACATTGATGAATTCACGTTGCATTCTGTCATGAACTTTGAGCTGTTTAACAGTTTCTTGTAGTGACGTGTTTGCATGCTCGAGCTCCGCTGTCTTTGATTTGACGATTACTGACAACCTTCTATTCCAAATCAAAATAAGATATGCAATACCAACTGCAACGGCTTCTATTGATCCTATTATGATCGAATTGAAATTCCTCTGCTGGTCGATCAATGATCCTACAATTCCATGGATATTGTGAGGCGCTACAATGTAAACAACGGCAAAATTATCTCCACTAAATGAAACTGGCTCGTATGCAATTGTGCTTGAATTACCTCGAAATGTAATACTCTATCTCCCCCAGATAGGCAAGAATAAAAGCTAGAAGAAGGCTGGCTATGTTTCTAAATCCTGAGATCGTCCTTCCAGCTGCTGTTGTGGAAGGAGCGGCTGCATAGAGCTATCATTAGTATTACCGGGGAGTGGCAAAGCGCCGCTGGCAGCATTATCATCTACTGTTATCCTTTTATCTATCTGAAAGCTCTGGCAATTCAGATCCAGTCGAGTAAGATATGATATAGTCTGCAGTCATATTCATCAAGTATAACGTCGTCGCGCTGCTATCTACACTAGCATCTATGAGTGGTTGATGGCCAAACCCTACTGGCTCTACATAAAGTACTATTGTTTCTCCAGGTCTGAATACATTTGCAGGTACATGCTCTCTATATACTCCATAAAGTCCAACAGTCCCTTCTGCTATGAATACATCAAATTGTGAAGTA
>DASUUX010000107.1:0-7967 GCA_036373855.1 Nitrososphaera sp. | reverse complement strand
TTAAAGAGCTCGCATCTCCCCGTGCATTAGTTTTTCTACATAATTTGGAATCACATGGTGCAGGATTTGGACTTAATTTCGCATGGATACTCATAGCAGCAGCAATCGTTACAGGTAATACAAACTTCTTCCTTGCAGATTTCACTGTACCAGAATCATTCTTGGCAACCCTATTTATAAAATTGACAGGCATTCATCTTCTCATTACAGTACCACAGGTCTTATTGTATGCTTATTCTTTGAAGAAGCTAAATAGACTAGGCGACATAAAATACTATCCATTCATGCGATTTTTGAATATGATACTTAGCATGTGGGTTAAAGTACTTGCTACTGAAGCTGCTCTTAGCTGGTCATCAAAGTGGTCAAGATATAGTGACGAAGCATTCAGAGATTTAAGGAGGTATATGAATCGAAATATCGATCCTAACTATCCTGCAGCGTTAGAAACCAAGGACAGCATTTCATCTGGCAAGGTGCATTCTACTTCAGGCTGATATGATCTATATAGTATAATATAGTTAAATGCAAGCACGTGCAAGAGCTCCCATAAACCTGTAGCCTTATGTGAATGAATTAATATATAATGAAAAAAGCCTCAGCAAGCAGATCTTAACAGTTAGTACGTCAATTTGAGGTCTAATTAATAATAATTATCTTGCAGCATTTGCAAGGCCTCTATTATTTTTTCTGACCTGCCATCATAAAAACACGGTCTGAGCTCACTTTCTCTTTTATTGATTTAGCAGGGATACCCGCGACTACGTCTTGATCTGGCACATCATGCAAGACGCACGCACCAGCTGCGACTAATACATTATTTCCTATTTTCACTTTCTGCTTGATAGTAGAATTAAGACCCAGCCAACATTCATCACCTATCTTAACACTTCCGCCCACTATCGCGCCTTCTGTTAGAAGACAGCTTCTTCCTATTTGCACATTGTGTGCTATGCTAACTAAAGCATCAATTTTGGTTTCATCGCCTATTTTGGTATCTGAAAGGGAACCTCGGGCAATTGCAGAGTTAGGACATATTTCAACATTATTCCCTATTATGACTCCCTTTAAGTGAGGAAACCTCTCTAATTGGCCGCTCGAGAGTCTCTCAAAGCCAAAACCCTCTGCCCCTATTGTCACCCCTGACCATATAATACAATTTTGCCCTATTTTGCAATTCCTAATCAGACTTACCCTATCATAAATTATGGTATTGTCCTCTATAACGCAATTATCACCAATAAATGTGAAGGCGCCAATTTGGCAATTGGAACCGATTTTTGCGCTTTTTGATATCGCAGCGTATTCTGAAATTGCAGATACTTTCTCTTCCTTTTGAATATGATTGACAATTTTTATAAATGCAATTCTTGCATCATCTACAAATATAAGGCCCTTGCCAGGCTTCGGATGGATAGCCCCTTGCATACTTGAATTACACAGAATCAATCCAGCCGCCGATTTCGAAATAGACGAAATTGCTTCCGTCCCTTTGGAAGAACAAAAGGAAAGATCATGCTCCGTAGCCTGCTCGATTGAGGAAAATCCGTTTATTTTGTTAAAAAAACCTTCTAGCTTATAATCAATTCCTATATCGGACAATATTGCAGTTATGTCATACTCCATAGATTATACCCTCTCAAAGTATTCTCTGTCTATGAAAATAAGCTGCAGTTGTTATTTAATGATTAGTCTTAATGTTCTAGCGCTGTTGTAAGATAATCAGTTGTAAAAAGCATTCCTCCTTAGTAGGTGTTACTCTAAGGGTCACAATTTTACTGTCATCATCTCATAGTCTAGCGATGACAAAGCAGAATATCCCAAAATTCCGGGATGATTGTTTCTTGTAGCGCTAAGGAACTTTGATAGTTTTTGGCCAACAAGGGTACGTTTCAAGAGTTATTGGTATACCTTGGAGAAGAAATGTATGTTCTTTAAAAAGAAGTAAATAAAGAGACCCTTTTTTCATGAATTACTCTATATTAAGTACATTGCTAATGTGACTGAAAGCTGAATAAGCAAGCCCGCGTGCAGTCAAAATTTTTCGGTTCAGGCGCTGCTGTTGTTGGATTAGGGCATATTCGATCTTATTAGCCTCATCTCTTTAATATCTAGTGTTTGTGGCGCGAATTACTACTAAATAGCTTTTGAAAAACATGTAGACTACTGAAAAATGACAAAGCTGTCCACTTCATCTTCTTCTCCCTTGTTAAGTGCATATATAGCAAACTGCGAGTTTTCTAATTCAAGTTGAAGGAGAGCCATCGAAATGACTAATACGGTGTATTTCTATCAGGTCCTAGAGTGTATCGGATAAGCGATACAACTAGTATTTTGTATGATATCTAGATAACGGTGAAGAGGTGTATCATTTTAGGTTTCATAATTGCTTTAATTACAATTATAAGAATTCAGTTGAACTTTGTACCCTAAACAGGTCAAATAAGGGCATACTGTACCCTAGAATGGTAATTGCTATATAGACTATTCCCACAATCGGCTCATTGGCTTTTCGAAAGAAAATGCAAAAAACAAATGGATGTCACAAAACCGCGGCATCTATTTTTTTAATGGCAATACTAGTGCTAGCAGTTGCTACAATTAGCATAGATCCACCAACCATAGAAGCGACGTCATTTTCAGAGTTGTGCGAACGTTTTGGAGTACTATGTGAAGGATCACCACCACCACCACGACCACCACCATCAGGAGAAGACCCTCTAACAGTTGAAATCATTTCAAATGGTATAGAAGGTGTTGCACCAGCTACCTTTGAGTTTGATGCGGATATAACAGGCGGCACAGAACCCTATACCATTAGCTGGAACTTTGGAGATGGCAGCGCAGGAAGTAATGAGCAAACTGTCCAGCACACATTTGAGGAAGCAGGCACATATACCGTAACTCTTACCGTTACAGATGACGATGAACAGCAAGCATCTGATAGTATAGAAATCATTGTCAATGAACCACCAGCAGGAGAAGAAGGAGGAGGAGCAGACTTTAGGGCTATCTTTCTGACATACGTTAACACAGATGCACAACGAAACCTATACAATCAAGAATTAGATTCTAGTGATCTTATAGTTATGCATCTTGGACTAAACCAAGCACCACCTACTTCAGCCCTAGATGACCTAGACGCTATAACCTCAGTGCCAGACTCCCGCAAAGGATTAGAATTCTTCTCATTACCTGAGATAAAGAAATACGCACCACTCGTAGCACAAAGAGGTTGGGGATTCATTAGTTACGACCTAGAAGGCATTTCACCAGATTCAGAAAAAGCTGATCCTGTAGCAGCAGTAGAGGAAGCAAAACAATATGCAGATGCAGCAGGCATCGATCTGATGGTTGCACCTTCGCAAGCAATTGTAAGATCACATGCAGCAGCGATCGCACCCCATGTCGATAGATTCCACATGCAGAGCCAGGCGCATCAGGATAACGATTCAACATGTACATCTATGCAGAATTGGATCAACGCCCGTATAGCATCAATAGAAGGAGCAAAACCTAGTTTAGCCGATGAGATAACTGCACAGCTGACATTGACTAGAAATGCTGCACCGGGAAAGACCATTTACCAAACTGCTAAAGACTGTATAGACAAACCATTGACCGAAGGAGATGGAAAAGCTGACGGATTGAGCATTTGGTTTGGATCAACGCAATTCACGGATGGTACATACAGTCAACTGCTGAAATACTTCGAAGGCAGATATAGTTAGTTAGAAGAGTAGAAGAAGGTAAAAAAACGGACAAACTAGCTAACTAACTTTTTCCTTTCTCTTGTTCCCTATGCTGTCTCTGCAGTGTGGGCGGGAACTGCAGGTTGGAATCGAAGCGCATCGGCTTCGCTCCTGTTTCTTTGGTGCTCTCATGATATAATACTCGATCTTCAATCGCAAGTTGAGCTGCTAGGAGGTCTCTTGAAACCTTGCATTCGGCCGCATATATTGTGGAAAGAAGGAAAGAAATGAACATGTTATTTGCTTCAAAGCGATATGAATTGCTACATTTTTGGTTGTGCTGTAGAATTAAGATTATCTTTTATCGGCTACATATGATGCTGTGGACACTTCTTGTAGTTACTAATAAGATTATTTTCTTCTATAGGTTATAGGTGAGAGAAAAAGAGCAAAGGAGGTGAGGATCATTATGGCTAAAATTGTTCCCACCTGATGATAACATCCCAAGTAAATGCCCTAAAAGAATGATTTGTAAGCAGTTGTGAACTATCTAGGTGGACCATCATGTTCTCACTAATTGTAAATAGTTTATCTTTCACATTTTCTTAGTAGTATCTTTTCAGTTAAGATAACGTAATATTCCTTAATTGCTTGTTTTACATTCAAGGATTTGCCTTGTATAACGACTATTGCTGCTACAGGAAGATGCGGCAGCTTCTTGACTTTCAAACCGATCATTACTGTTGTCACTATCACAGTGGAGGATGCTATTTTTCATAACTAGAGAAATGACGACGATGAGGATTACGACGATATTGCTGCTCGGGATAGTGTCAGTGGCTGCAGCAACAATGCCTTTAGTCACATTGACAGTTTCTGTATTTGCGGATAACATACAGGGTACATCTAGGAATGATACACTTAATGGAACACCCGAATCTGATATCATCAATGGCTTTGAAGAAGATGATAAGCTGTTTGGAGAAGACAACGGCGACATTTTAGATGGCGGTAATGGAAATGATGAGATATATGGTGGAGATGGAAATGATGAAATTAAAGATGGAAATGATGATGACGCTTTTATAGATGAAGCTGACTATGGTAACAAGGTATATGGTGGTTCTGGCAATGACAACATCGACGTTGGCATTGACTATACGCGTGGCGATTTTTACTATATTTATGGTGAAGATGGCTCTGATTACATCAAAGCAGTATCCAATGCTGACATAAAGGGCGGTCTTGAAGACGACACGATATACTGTGCAGGCTATCAGTGTGATGTCAATGGCGATGAAGGAAACGATGAGATCCACGTACAGTTATACGATGTTGGAAGCAGTGTCAGCGGAGGGATCGGAAATGACGAGGTGTTTGGTAAAGGATACAGTGTCAACGGCGATCAAGGAAACGACTACCTATCTCTCGACTCGGCGGTTGATCTTAAGGGAAGCGAAGGAGATGATATTTTAGAAGTCTTAGCGCCATCGTGGGAAAGTTACTATAATGGGGGACCTGGTGCTGACATTTTCAATTGCTCACCTGGTCCTGGAGACATTGTAGAAGATTACAACCCTGAAGAGGGTGATACCATATCTACCGATTGTGAAACAGTGGAAGATACTACTACTACTACTAATAACGCCGCCTGATCTTGAAATTACAAAAGCAGTATAGTCTACAAAAAGCGAAAGAAAGTAATAAGCGATGGTGGCACGGCACAAAGTCAAGAACCATCAACATAACATTAGAAGTGACTCTGACGTAATTGGAATCGACAAGTTGAAAGGATGCAACTTAGATGGATAAACATTTTCATCCTTCATGGGTCCAGCGACCCATGAAAAATTGCGCGGAGGTCTCTACGAATTTACATAAGAGCAACAGATCAATCAGGAAACATTGGAGAAGACAAATCTACCTGGACTCTAGGAAAGTGATGTTGAGACTAAAACCAAAAAGAAGATTCGCAGTCGCTAGCTGGCCGTTCTTTTCTCTTTATCAATCAACAGTCTAAAATCAAACCAACACGTTAGCTGTCAGCTTGTTGACGATGCGTAGAAGAATCTACCCGCGGCCGCAAAAGGTGAAGCAAATTCAGGGCACGGAAATCCAAGCTAGACCTCGACTACCAGGAAATTTTTCTGAAGGTAAAGCCAGAGCATAACTGAACGCTTTGATGATATTATAGCTGATAGATGTCTTCGTATTATTATATTCTAATTGCTGGTATGTACTGCTGTCTTCTTATTGTGGATCAGCCCACCAAATGCTTAACCCGTCTACGTCATCGTTAGCGATTCTGCCGATGCAGTCTTTTGGCTTCATCGGCAAGCTCTACAGTCAATACTAAGGAGTTGTCATGTGAATCGTCTACTTAAATTACACGAGATCTCTAAATTTTGAATTTTGTTTAGTATAAGAGTAAATATCCAAAAAGAGCATGCCTGTGACTTTGTTACTTTGTTTTAGTGGAAGGGATTAGCCTACGAAGATAGAGCTTTGCTACTTCTGGCAGGGCGAGAGCATAGTGGATATGGACACAGTCCTTGGATTCGCAGACATTACAGTAAAGGGAGCGGTCGCGAAGGTATATCTCTGCAGTTTTGCCAAGCTTTGAGTCCCGGATAAACAGAATATCGTCTTCATAGCCTACCTTTGACAATGACGGAGCGTATGACTGAAGGAACTTGTCCCTTTCGATTGCCTCCATAAGCACTGTGTTTATGTAATCCTTTGCACTCCAACGCCTTCTAGTGGCGATAAATTTCATTGCATCATATGTCTCCTTGAATATCTCTACAGTTATTACTTCCTTACCACCTCGTTTTACCATCTCAGCTCACAATGCTAATAAGAAACATTGGGCCAGTTTATAGCGATTTTGTTGACATTACATGTAATCACATTAGATAACATGTTACCCCTCCCTCTCCCTTTCGTGCCAGCTACATTATAGCAGGCCGTACCGAGCTTAAAATCAATGCCACCATGTAAAAACTTGTGTGATAAACTCGCATATCCATGCTTTCCCTCGCCAAGCCCATACGAATTAGGCCTTCGGTATTGCACAAAGTGTGCTAAATATTTTGAATGGGATGCCATACGCTGTCCGTGCTGCAATAGACAACTACGATACAAAAGGAAACAACACTGTAGAAAAGGAGGTCGCCAATTTTAGACGTCTATTTTGAAGATGATGCAACAATCAGCATACTATCTACAGAAGCTAGGATAACCTGTGATGTATGTGATCAGGAGGCATTCATTTTTCAAGATGAGGGCAATTTTTGCTTGAATTGTTGGCAAGACAGGACGGAGCCGCATATCACATAAGGAAGAATGGAATCAAAAAGATATTGTTATTTCTATCATTGCATTTGATTTTCCTAGTTAGAGCGTGATTTGCAAAAGGGCTACTACTTTCATTAATAAACAAGCAAGAATCAATCACTACAATGCAGGATACAATCAAAAGAAAAGTAATGAGGATGCTAGAAGGTCGAGACCCGGCGCACGACTACCAGCACATTATGCGTGTCTACAAAAACGCCAAGTTGATAGGCCAGCGAGAAGACGCCAATATGGAGATATTGCTTCCAGCAGTCTTGCTGCACGACATTGTTGTCTATCCGAAGGGAAGCTCCAGGTCCTCAAGGTCGCCAACTGACAGCGCTGACTTGGCAGAAAATATCCTGCAGAGCTACGGATACTCGCAGTACAAGATAAACAGGATATCCTACTGCATACGGGCACACAGCTACTCCAAGAGATTAGTTCCAACAAGCCTTGAAGGAAGAATACTGCAAGATGCTGACAGACTCGACGCGCTTGGTGCAATAGGGATAGCGCGCACGTTTAGTGTTAGCGGCTCTGAAAAGAGGATGTTCTACAAAGCTGACGATCCTTTCTGCAGATCCACCAGAGAGCCTGACGATAGCCAGTGGACTCTAGACCATTTTCAGACCAAGTTGCTGAAATTAAAGGACTTGATGCACACCAGAACTGCCAAGAAAATTGCTCAACAGCGTACAAAATTCATGATGCTGTTCATCAGACAGCTGCAAAAGGAAATCTAGCTGTAGTCTACATAATACTTGTAGCGCTTTTCTACGTCCTTATTCTGGCCGGCAAGCACTTTTGCAATTTCTTTTTCTAGGCTATTCCTTGCCTGTTCCCGGAATTGATCGGCTGCTGGTGTCTGTGGAAAAGAAGCAAGTGTGTATTCAAAGTGCTTCATGAATTCCACAACCTTATGTCGGAATTCATCCG
>DASUUX010000106.1:0-3548 GCA_036373855.1 Nitrososphaera sp. | reverse complement strand
GGTCATAATTTTTGTATTGCTAGAGAATTTGCTGTTATTTGCTGCAAAGAAAATCCAGGGTAACTCGCATATTATGCTTTTAAGGAGTCACGTTCAGTTATTAAATTACTATTAATAAATAAGGAGGCCCAGAGGGACTCGACAAAAAAACGTTCATAACTGAGACTCGATGAATCATTAGCACGCAACGAGAATTGAAGTAATGTTGGTTATCTTTTAGGTATCCGTATTAGTCATAGATTGCCATTGGTGTGGGTGTGTGTACCTTATCCATGCGCCATCGCCTCCAAATTAGGATTTTGTCAGCAATGAACAAAGAGCAAACAAAGAAAGGAGCCAGCATCGCAGGTCTTTGGGTAAGCAGTTGTTTCATAGATCCTAGCCACGTCGTTTTCAGCTTAAATAGGAAAAAATCCAAGAGAGGCGCAATGAGATGCAAGCGCATGACCATTATGAAGTATCCCCCTTGTTCTATCATGCTGGCAGCTCATGAACCCACCAGCATCCACAATAGGCCTGAATCTAAATCAAGCTTTCTCTTAGCCTGCAAAAAAATTAGCCATCATCATGTTTCTAGGCAGCATCATAACTAGGAGTTGTGCCGTAAGATCTTCAATTTTACTCCTACTGGTCTAAAACACACTTCGTTCGCTGTTCGCACGCTTGGCGTTATCACTCATTTCTGATACTAGGGCAATGATATCTTTTGCAGGGTCGATCAAGATCTTTTTGCGCTCAGTTGACTGAATTTTGGTATCTATTAGTGCAACATATTCATTGTAACTGTCCATCAATTCTTCTCTAGTTCTTCTGTACAGCAATTGCTCGGCTGTCAGAAGTTCCCTTACCTCCTCTATCCACTCGTCGCCCTCTTCAACCGATAAAATGCCATCAGAAATCAAATCTTGTATGGCAAAGACAAGCTCCATTCTATCAATTGAAATTCTGGCATCAATCTCGCCTGTTTTGATCAGCCTTCTAATGTTAGAGGGCGTAAAGTCAGTGATCTTGCCAAATGTCGCGCCAGCGTTCTCTAGTCTGTCTATACGCCAGACCTTTGATATGCGTGGCTTTCCGTACAAGAGATCTCTATATGTAGTAAACCTATATTCGCCGACCCTTGCTATGGTTTTTGCCTCTCTTCCCAGAATCTCGTCAACGCTCTTTGAAAGACCTTTTGATCTAGCGAGCTCGACAAGGTCATTAGCCATGTTCACAAAGTCTGTCATAACATACGCTACATATTCGTCGTAAGTGGTCCTGTCATGAAACAGAATGTCGCTCTCTCTGTCATCAATAAGATCCTTGTCTTGTGGAATAACTTTTGGTGCCAAAGGATGTAGATTAACAATGTACACCTCAAGTTCTGGAGTCCTGAAAAGCGATTCCGTATTGCCTCCCCGGATCTTTCGCAAATATTCCATCCAATAATTTTTGTGAGCTATCAAGAGTTCACGTAACGGTGTGTTGCTGAGGTAGCCACCGTCCCACAGTTGGCGCATGGTTCCAGTTGTCATATCCTCTATGTGAGGATGGTCTATTGCGTATTTACCAAGGGCACTGGCAAGCACTTGATCTGGCCCTATGCCATCGTAAAAAACAACATGTCTGTTTTCCGAATTCCCGTACTCAGAATACCATCTACCGTTAGCCCTTCCTTCTTTTCCCTCTGCAATTACGTTACGATTAATTGGAACATCATGTTGCTTTTCATAGCTATCAAAAACTACAGGTGTGGCATAATCCTGAATATCGACACTTGTAAGAAGCAATCTTGGCTGCTCCTTTTCAAGACTTGTCTTTATTGGAAAATCGACAAACTTTGAAAGATAGTTTCTCAACTGACTATAGTCATATCGCCACCACGGCAGGAAATCGGTAAAGGGATTGAGGAACTTGGAACCCCATTTCGGAACTGTTTCGTACATGTTTGGTACTCCACGTGGAGTAAAGGCAAACTCGAAAATTGACCAGAACGTTTTAGCACTTTCTGCATCAGCTATGCCAGAATCGACTGCATGCATGTAGTCCCACGAGCTGCGGAAAAATGAGTTCTTCTCAAATAGATCATCTGCAATAGTAGGGCACATAAGTCCTTCCCAGAATTCCAAAAGTTTTTCAGCAGAGCCTTCCCAGCTGTTATTATTCTTCATATAGTGTCCTACTAGAACTGTAGAATTTATGGCTCCTATTGAAGTACCTGCAATAATATCAAATAGCCTGCCATCTGTTCCCTCTTCTCGGCTGGCTTTTCTATAGATCTGTTGGTAGGTGCCGACTTCGTAGGCACCCAGCGCGCCTCCTCCTTGGAAGACCAGTGCCCTTTGACAGTTCAGCCTACGTTCTGACAATTACGCTCACACCGCACCTGCTTTCCATGGAAGTATGTCACGTGCAAGCCAAGCATTTTCTCTCATGGCATTATCTCGAGGGATTAGAAAGATAAGCATTTTGAAAAAGGTTTCCAAAATATAGTGGAGTGTGCAAGTACAGTGAGATACCCCTATTGACGAGGGAACAAGAGACTCTATCGGCCCAGGGCATACAGCTTCATTAACCCCTGGTTAATCCTATATCTTCTTGTTATCACATTAGTAGAAGCTGGGCGTCATCTATTGATATTATTGAAACAAAGGGGGGCCCAGAGGGTTCCGAGAGAAAAACCTTCAGAATTGAGGCTCAATCAGTAGGATAAGATGAAGATCGAGATCTAATTATTCATCTGCATCTTCATATTATAGATTGCCATTAGTATGCGAGTTTGGTGTAATACGCATCTAAATAATGCTCAGTTCAGGATTCGTATTCTCTATTGGGCAAGAGAGGAACTAAAAATTTTCTGCGAGTTACGGAACGCCTTGCTTTTATGTTAGTATGAGATAGCAGAACTAAAAAATAAAAAGAAGTCTTTTTAAGAAAGATCTCTACTCTTATCGTTCTAGTTGCTAAGACTGGAGTTGGTACAATCATATTGACTGGAAGAAGATGGTGGCAACAACTATCCAAAGCGAGTCAACAATGTTGTATTATTGATAATAAGGGTTCGCCAGTCACTGCTGCTCTTCTGATGATTATTATCATAGCAACTCCTACAACAATTTTACAACCTGCACTAGGTACTACTACCATTAATTTATCGACCAACACAACAACAATAACTACTACTGATACTGAGTACAACTCTTTCACCCTTGTTCCATTAAATCAGTCAAGTACGTCATTAGTTGATAAAACTAATGTTACCCTAAGAGGACTCTTTAATGTACACAACGATCCAGGAAATTGGAATCAACTACTCCAACCTGCTCTTGATGAACTCAATAGACGCCACCCAAACATGAACATAGAGTTAGAATACATTGAGTTCTTTTATCCTGGAACAAGAAATCAAATTTCGGATAGATTATCTAAAGGCGAAACTGTTGACATTATATCTATAGATCAAATCTGGCTTGGGGAATTTGCACAGCGAGGATTGCTAAAGAATCTGACACAGGAATTTGAAGAATGGGGGAGAATTTCTGATCTATATGAACCAAATCTTGATG
>DASUUX010000105.1:0-17130 GCA_036373855.1 Nitrososphaera sp. | reverse complement strand
TGTTGGATCTTCTGTTGTTGGATCTTCTGTTGTTGGATCTTCTGTTGTTGGATCTTCTGTTGTTGGATCTTCTGTTGTTGGATCTTCTGTTGTTGGATCTTCTGTTGTTGGATCTTCTGTTGTTGGATTCGGCTGCGGAATCACTACTCTCGGTAATTGTTGTAGTGCTACTCCCACTAACTCTGCTAATCCTTCCAAATCTGGTACGTTAGCTATCGCTTCTATTGCTACAGAATCTGTTATCCCGGGTGTCGCCGCTAATTCTTCCGAATCTGATGCTCCTGCTATCTCTGCTAATTCTTCCGAATCTGATGCTCCTGCTATCTCTGCTAATCCTTCCAAATCTATTATCTCTGCTAACTCTGCTATTCGTTGCAAGTTTGCTAATGCTTCTGTTTCGCTTACCTGTTCTTCCCCAGGTCCTGTTTCGCCGTCTTCTGTCTGCTGCTGAGCAAATGCTGATGGTGATAGGGCACTGTACAGATTTCCTTGTGGTACTACTACCACAGCGGATACAAGTAATAGAAAACATAGAGCTATCACCCCAGCACAATTAGATCTTAACCCTAGAGAAGAGATATTATCTCTTGTGCCACGTAACATACTGAAGCGAGCGCACCTTTGAAGCATTTATCATTGTTGGAATAGAATTCGGGGTTAATTCGTCTAACTATTGAAATATATTTATCATGCACAATAAAAATTTGTTACACCAAGCTGGTACTAAAAGAGTAATGATATATTAATAGGGTTCAATAACTATCATCTTCCAGCAGACCAAGGTTATTTAATGTTTAGAAACGTTCCGTCTAATGAACATCCCTTCATTAGGTAACATTAACCTCTTCTACCGTTTTTTTGGGGAAAACTGTTGAGAACCTTTTATAAAGGATAAATCTGCAACCTCTAGCACCTAGATAAGACCAAGAATAACAGCTCTAATGGTGGCCATGTCTTTACTGGGCACAAGTGGCGCAATAGCAGCAATGGCCCAAGAAGTTGGAATAGATCAGATTCTAGACCAAGTACAAGCTATCGGCGTAGAAACAGGAGGAAATACACAGACTAACGTCGCAATCGTAGAGCAAGATGCAGAGAATGAAGTAGAGATTAGCTCAGAGGCCAACTCCGAATCAGAAGCTGAAGCAGAAATATCAGTAAAGGACAGTATAGTATTTGCAGAGTCAAACCAGGAAGTTGCAGTAGAGCAGGAAAATGAGCTAGAAGACAATGTTGATGTCGAAATTGACGCAGAGCAAGAAGACGAGCAGGAACTAGAAGATGCAACAGCTACAGCCTTTAGCATAAGAGACATACTCATCGCACTCGGACTCTATAAGCACAATACGACTGATCTAGAAAATACGTACGACTCTTTTTTCTTTTTTGCTCTGCTTAAGTATTATAAAATCTCTAAAAATAAATTTCCCTTGTAAAAGGGGGAGTTGACCTAAAACTGCATTAGGTCTCCAGCCTCTTTGCTTCTCTGCGCGCTAAATAATAATAATAATAGATGCTCTTGTGTTTTTTAAACACATACACACACATATATACAGAGCTCTGCTGCTGGCGTGGGCTAGTGATTGGTTAAAACAGAGTGCTATCAACAGCACTTATATATATGTCGCTCAAAAATAAATATCGAATATTTCCAGGAAGATTTCCACACTCTTCATTTCTCTTTACTTAGAACTTAAATTATGTTATATATCATATTTCTATAAAGAAAGTGGTAATGTGAGAGAGATAGGTAGGCCCTGAACGCCTTTAATTTGTTAACCGCTCAAACTGCATCAGTCCAACAAGAAGCAGCTTTATCATTATTGACCCCATGCCTAAGCACTCCAAACTTGAAAGAAACATCAGAATTGACAATGTTTTGAAAACCCTTCATTGTACCAAGATACTCAAGGACAATAACAATAATAATAATAATTGCCCTATAGCAGATAGGCACCTCATAAATCAACTTGAGATCAAAAAAGCTATGCCACAATAGTATGTGTGCATCTTCCTATGGCTAGAGAGCATCATGGAAGACCTAACAAATAACGCCATTTTTCTATAGTAGTATTGGAAAAGAAATAGAAAAAAAGAAAGAGCAATCGCTTACCACCGGTTTTGACAAGCATAATACGTATGCTTCTACAAAAAGCGCTATTCTTTGAGCAAAAATCTGTTCTGGAAACGCCAAAAAGGATCTTGTATCTGATCTGACAATATCTTAGTAAGAGGGGGAACTTCCGTTTTGAAGCCTAGCTGATTGTTCGCTCAAAACTCTTCGGATATAGTTATCTATATTTCTCATCATTTCTGGGTTTCCCTCTACCTTCGATTGCAATTGTTTGTCAGTGTAACGTACATCGACATAATCTATAGCGCCGTTGGACGGATAGTATTGGTACTCTATGATAATCTTTGATGGAATGCTGTTGAGCTTAAAGCCAATTGACATACGTCCGCGTATAAACAAGGCAGGCGACCTCCTAGTTACAGGGATGTTACATAGCATCACTCTGGAATGGTTGAACTCCCTCTTGTGATCTTCAACATCTGAATGAAACAGAAAATTGTGTCTGCATTCACAGCACAGCCACATTGTCTTTAGGTCGTCTGGATGCATCTGCTCAATGACAGCTAGCAACTAACCAATTTAAAGGCTAGACATAGATTTCATATTCATTTTATTCATATTTGGGTTACCCGTAATTTTGAGTCCGGCCTTAAATAGTTCAGGTAGACAAAAAGCTTGTCGACCAGCAATAGCTTTTGCTAGACCGATTCCAGACGAGGAAGGTGCTTTATAATTAAACTTATAACTTCCTTAGGAGAGCAAAACCTGAGAATATAACTAACACTTCTAGAACTCTTGTATACTCAGACGGTCTATTGTCAAACTCTATTGATATACATATATATAGCAATTGCAGAATGCTACAGTAAGACATGGTTCTGTCGTTGGGGGACGAGCGTGACAGGACCCATTACTATCATATCATAAAATTTACACATGGCAAACACATTCGCGGGCATTACCGAAAGACTAGTATCGCGGAATTCTTGTGTTTCAGACATCAAGCCTTATGGATAACTTATACTCTCGAAATATGTGCGATAGATAGCGCCTCGCCTCTACCCTACATACACACACAGGCACGTATATGTCCAGCATTTACTTTGTGATAAACGAGGCCAGTAAACACAGAGCAACTGACTTGGAGGAGAGTTAACGTCGGCAAAAAGAATATTGAATGAGAGAGTCCTTTTTCAGCTAGGGCGACAATCGCTCGGCATTCAGATTCTTGTGCCTCTATCGAGCAGACAGATAAAATAATTAAATGAGAAGAATGTGGACACTGCATAAAGATTGACTTTGATATTTCCAAAATCGGTCGAGGCTTCCAGCTTATCTGCAACATACGGCTACGACGAATGGCTTGTGAGCCGCTTTCTAGAATATGTACCAAATGTGAGGGATTTCTTTCCAAAAATGGAAAGAACACCCATGCAATATATCAGAGTTAACACGCTCAAGACTAGTAGAGCCGATCTTATAAGAAGGCTGCAGTCAAAGGGATTTGAATTGAAAAGCACGATCATCCCAGAAGTGCTTGCTGTCAAAAAAGCGCCGCTTGTGACTGGTGCGACGACTGAGTACTTGCTTGGACACTATTACATCCAAGATCTAAGTTCGTGCATGGCAGTAGACTCGCTGGATATTGAGCCAGGTCAAGTTGTGTTAGATGTAGCTGCTGCACCAGGTGGCAAAACGACATTCATTGCCCAAAAGATGAATAACAGCGGAGCTATAATTGCGATTGAGCCAAACGCTAGAAGGGCGAGGTCAATGTCATTTAATCTTGCGCGCTGTGGCGTATATAATACATGTATACTCAAGACAGATGCCTTGCAGGTAGCCAAGTTTGAAATAAAGTGTGACAGGGTGCTGCTTGATGCTCCATGCAGTTGTGAAGGAGTAATAGCAAAAGATCCTACAAGGAAAATAAGTCATACACCGCAGGACGTAGATTACTGTTCAAAAATGCAGCAAAGATTGATACAAGTTGCAGCAAGCTCTGTCAAGCCCGGAGGCATCTTGGTTTATTCTACATGTTCATTTGCTCCGGAAGAAAATGAAATGGTGATAGATAGGCTCTTGCAAGATTTTAGCAATATTACAGTTGAGCCGATAGAGTATGGCAGCAGCGGACTCACAAGATTTGGTGATTTGATATTCGACGACCAACTAAAGAATGCTCGGCGACTCTATCCGCACCTTCATGACACGACGGGCTTTTTCATAGCAAGGCTGAGGATGAGTTCATGATATATCGCAAGCCTGCCATGGACGAAAGAACAAAGATTAACAGAGCACTTGACAGGTGGGGGGCTTTTGAATTCTTTAAGGACAAGGCGCTTATGATTCAGAAAGACGACAAGAAAAAAGCTGTTGTGGTATGCCTTGTTACTGACAGGATAGAAGAGATGATGATGATGATCCATACGATGCCACCTTTCAGCTTGGGCCTTGCTATTGGTGAGCTGAAAAAGCAGTTCCTTCCTTCAATAGCAGGGGCAGATCTTTTTGCACGCTATGGCGAGAGGAACAAGTTTTACATTGTGGTGGGTGAGAAAGCAGAAAACCTGGTGCTATATGGGAGGGATTTAATGGGCGAATCAATAGTAGAGGCATCCGATGCTCTTGATGAAAACGAACTGGTAATAGTGCTCAATACAGCGTCTGAGGCAATAGCTGTTGGAAGAACACGATTTGCCGGCAAGTCGCTTTTCCAGAAGGGCAGAGTGACAGTCACCACCATTGCTGACGCAGGATACTACTTGAGGGAAGAAGGCTAGTCTCGCTGACACACAAGTTGGTCAGACTAGAATTAACAGAATAAAATTTTCCTCACAAGGCACTATAGGCTTAGTTCTTCACATATAGATACATATGCAGCTGTAGAGCAGAGCCCAATGATATCTTCTTTTATCATTCTTGTTATATCTTTTTTATTTCCTCTTCTTCCTTTGTTTGTTGTCCTATTTGGTAATCCTGATAGTCTGAATTGAAATGATGGAAATTAAGGTTGAGATTATCATTATCATGCGCCTTATCGCCTCAGCATATCGTCCAAAAATAAAAATATTTGGACAGTAGGCTTTTAGCTTGCTATTACTTTCTTGCCTTGAAGAGAATAAAGACAGCTATTGCGCCCATCATCCCGCCAAGCACCAAAAGCACTTGGATAGGGAATCCACCCGTTGATGTCTGTACCCCTTCGGGTGCCTCTGCTGTCACTGTCGCATGCCATGCGCCACCTGATTCTTGGGCGTTTGAATACCCTGCTATCTGTATTTGTCCGCTTGGAGGCGGTGTCGTAGACTGAACATTCACATTTGCTCCATCAATTGTCGCAGCTGCAGCCTTTTCTTCGATTCCGAAGGTACCTTCTCTGAGGCTGCTCTCCCCAAGAGAATAGACTGACAAAGCATTGGCCCCTCCCGTTTCTTCTAAACCTACACTACCGCCATAGGTTCCTACGGGGTCAAAAAGAACATGCCATGAGCTCATTGGAGCATTAAAATTTTCAAAGTTTGAGATCGGTTCATCCAAGACCTCTCTAGCTTGTGTGTTTTCAAATTTCTGAGCAAGAGCTGGATATAGTACTTGCAAGAGACCCATAGGGTAATTGATGTTGATTTCCCCTATATCTGGTGCATTCACAACTAGTGGCTCATTTATCGCAATGCCTCTCCATTCCAAGTCAACTACCTGGCTACCTTGGCCGCTCTCTCCGCCTTGAAGTACAAAACTTTCCAAAGTTGGTTGGAGTTCTGTTCTGTAAGATATCACCGTGCTAGTGGGTCCTCCTCTAAGAACTCCCGAATAGGAAACTTCAGCCTGCGATACCTGAACTGGGCTCTCAGCTTGTACGAAAGCTCTATTTAGCGCCGCAATCAAACCACTCATACCGGTGTTGTCCTGCCCAGTAGCCGTCCCATTCAGGGAAAACTCAACGCGCTGATTCTGGCCATCAAGTTCTTGTGCCAGAGAACTACCTGCAGGATACTCCAATGTGACCGATTTGACGCCTACAAAGGAACTCTCAGAGGTGCTGCTCCACGGGTTAAGTACTGCAGCCAAGTCTGCAGCATAAGCCTGAGTAATAAAAACTGAGATTAACAGTATCGCAAGTATTCCAGAAAAGACTATGGTGAAATACTTCACAAATTGACTTCTGTGCATCTCGTTTATAATCTTTATTCCTTGATTCTCTATTATGAGAAGTAAGGACATTTTGTCCATTAGCTCAGAAGTCTTTTTACCATCATAACTTGGTGGCAAAAAATTGTCCTCTAAGAACTTTCAAACTGACGATTTTACGATGCAGGCGAATATTTTGCACAACGTATCACCATGCACATTTTGCTGCTACATAATCATCAGATAGACGGATTTAGCGAAAATAAAGTGAACGGCAATATGTGATCATTATCTCACTCAATTCTTTTTAATTCAATATACCAAATAGAGATAAATTTTAACACAGATAGGCCTTTTTAAATATCCAACCTAAAACGCCGGATGTACAAGTTGAACTGGACATCTAACTGACCCCTTTTGTATAAAGAAGTCTCCTGGCGGCAGATATAATAAAATGCATCATTTACCTACAATATCGTTTGACGATAACGGTTCTTGCGGGTGGAACGGGTTCCATAAAACTGGTCAGAGGACTCGCCGCAATTGAAAAAGACATTGACGTGATCTCCAATGTTGGCGACAATATATGGATACATGGCCTATACATATGCCCAGACATTGACACTATAATTTATGGGCTTGCCAACCTTCTTGATCAGAAACGCGGATGGGGTATCAAGGGTGATTCATTTCAGTGCCTGGCTCAGCTTAAAAGAATTGGTGCGCCCACCTGGTTTGGTTTAGGCGATAGGGACCTTGCGATCCACTTGCTTCGAACAAACATGATGAAGAACGGCAAGAGTCTTTCTGAGATCACCAATTTTTTTAGGAATAGCTATTCTGTTAGAGCCCAACTCATCCCTGCTACTGACAAAGAGGTGACGACAAACATTGCAACCAGTACTAGAGGCGACATGCATCTGCAAGAATTTTGGGTCAAACACAAAGGAAGGCCTAAAGTAACCGGTGTAAGATATGATAACGCTAACAGAGCGAGAGCAAATCCTGCTGCCATAGACGCTATTAAGCGATGCCAAGCTGTGGTAATTGCACCGGCAAATCCAGTTTCAAGCATCGGGCCTATAGTTGCTCTTGCAGATCTACGAAAAGAACTCGCACAAAACAGAGACAAAGTCATAGCCATTTCGCCGCTGATCGGGAGAAAGGCGGTAAGCGGACCGGCAGTAAAATACATGAGGGCCATGGGGCTTGAGGCTTCCTCAGTTGGAGTGGCAAAATATTACCGTGACTTTGTTAGCAAGTTCATAATTTCTAGGGAAGACCATAGCATGAAATTACAGATAGAGGCCCTTGATATGCAGGTTTACGAAACTAACATAACCATGAGAGCCAGAAGGGATGAAATCAGACTTAGCAGGCGTCTCTTGAAACTGGTAGAAAAATAAAATCATGATGAAGACGTTTGCCATTGTTCCTGTGAAGAGGTTTGAAAACGCAAAGACGCGACTCTCAACCATGCTAGATAAGGACGACCGCATCCGCCTTTCATATCTAATGCTAGAAGATACGCTAAAGATTCTTTCAGGTGTCTCCTCGCTTACGCAGCTGCTCATCGTATCAGCAGATAAGCGTGCAGAAGAAATAGCGACAAAGCATGGAGCAAACTTCCTCTTCGAGGAAAAGGAGAAGGGTGTCAACTCAGCAGTCGCATTGGCTGATATCTATTGTATGAAGGAAGCTGCAGACGCAACAATCGTTATTCCGCATGATTTGCCACTTCTTGTTGCAATCGACGTTTCTAGAGCGTGTGAGCTGGCTGAAAACGAGAGCAGGTGCATAGTGATTTGCCCTTCACTTCGCTACGATGGTACGAATATGTTGTTAAGAAAGCCTCCCTCTGTGATTGCCACTTTCTATGATACTGATAGCTACAACATGCATGTCAAGGCAGCCATCAAACTTGGCATCCCTGTAAAACACTTGCTTTCAAAGACTGTCATGTATGACATTGATACTCCGGAAGATGCACTACAGCTGACAAAGGAAGAAGCTGTTGCTGCCAGAAGCGTAGAATTTATTAAATCAAAAATTCTAAACTAGGGTCGCGTTAGCAAAGCTGCTGACCCGGGCTTGCTTTGTTGGCATGTGATATCCCCAAATCCACTTCTTATGACTTGAAATTTGCTATCCGCTTGTAGCAGTTGTAAATGGCATATACACACATGATATGTGTGTGTATATACACCAGATTTTCACTGCTTCTACTCTCTGTTCCAAAGAGTTCTGCCATCATTTTTGATCGAAATTGAAATTGGCGTCATCACCCAGCATGATGGTGTCCCGAAGTCAGAGTTACGCGCCGAGACGCATTTTTCCAACACCTGCTCGCCTTTACTTCGCTCCAAGCCTGGGCTGAATCTGCCAGCGCTCTGCTCCTCCCTAGCAGAGGGAACGCGCACAGCACCAGCACCAAAGGACTCGAGATCGCTATGCTGAAGAAAAAAGTAGCAGGTGGTGAGGTCTAGTACAAGTTTCTGGGCGTAAATATATCAAGAAGTAATGATTGGGTATATACACACCTACATGCATCGTGATTTGCTAGTCAAGGTACTAGCAGCCATCGAACCGGAGAAGATTATGACCTTGGATGACTTCCAAGAGGATTGTGGGATCTCTAGTAGGTCAGTTGCAAAAAGTGCGCTTGATTATTTAGAAGTTAACAACATCGGTTCTGTTTCTAAAGACACTGTTAAATTTTCAGGAGCTGACAGGATCCATGCGGCGGTGCTTGCGCTTAAGATGAGAGGTGACATCGAGCAGGTATCAACATATCTTTCCTGGAAGGACTTTGAGAAGCTCACATCCGAGCTTCTCAGATCCTTTGGGTACCGCACTCAGACCAACGTTAGATTTGGTAAACCCCGAATGGAAATTGACGTCGTTGGAACCAGTTCAGATGGGTTTACAATAGCAGTTGACTGCAAGCACTGGAAACGAAGTAACCTCTCATCGATATCAAATTTTTCTCAAAAGCAGGCCGCAAGAGCTGAGCGGCTAATCAAGTATGATAAAAGGATATCTCAGGTCGTCCCCGTGATGCTGACTCTGCATGCTGAGTCGGTAAGGTTTATCGGCTCAATTCCACTTGTGCCAATATACAAGTTCAGATCATTTATTGTGGATGTAAAAGATTTTCTGCCTGAAATGTATGTAGTAACATCCGCCTCACGCAGCTAGGATAAGGCTAACATTGCAATAAAGCTTGCAACAGTGATCGCAATAAAGATTTTTGTTACATTCACTGATCTGTCAAGCGCAGTAGAGTAATCCTCAAACTGCTTTTTGCCCATTACCTTGATGGCTGATTGGGCACAAGCAAGCTCAAATGCAGATCCAGCAGCCATCTCTGTTGCCTTGGAGCAGAGCTGAGTATACGCTGCAGTAATTTTGTCCGGATTGGTAGTAGTTCCAAGGGCAAAATATCCTTCTCTTGTCCTCTTGCCTGAGGTTGAGTGCGTATCAGAACTGCATATCTCCAGCATGGTAGTATCACCGTTTATTTTGGAGACGATATAGTCACGTACTGTATTCTCCATGTTGTTTGAGTCTGCCCATCCTATGGCGTAGTTTTTGTTATCAATGTTTATGACTAGAACGGCAAGTCCGCCTTGCCCCAACTCGTCTGTTCGATCTATCCTGCTATCTACATCGTCTAAGCTGGCAAAGCCTACCTTGAAATGCTTTTGTGATTGCTTTTTCAATTGGTCCAAACATTGTTTTGCAGATGCAATCAGATCCTTTCTGTCATAATCGTTAAGGTGTTTGCCCATTGCATTATGGCAGTCAACTACTAAAACGTCAGGAAATCCAATGGTCGCTCCAAAGGATTCAAGTTCGCTACTCACACTCCTAGGAATATCTTCCATGCCCGTGGGGGCAAGCGACAGCATGACAATTGCAGTATTGCCAAATGCGATACCAGTTGAAGTACAATTGTTTATCTTCACTTGCACTGGCGCGCTACACGTATGCCCCTTATCCTTTGTAGTCATTTGTCCTAGATCTTTGATATATTTCTCTACTTCCTTCTTGGAAGGAATGTTGAGCGAATGGTCTGAGACGCTGTGCATTACCAGTGCCCTCTTTGCGAATCTTTCGTAAAGAAGAAAGGGAAGATTACTTCCCCCTACCATACTAAAAGGTCCAGGATGTACGTCCGGCAAGATTATGACCGCCTGGTCGCCTGCAAATGAGAAACGAATGACCTTTGTTGTTATAACATTTTCGTGAGCTCTTGCTTCAATTAGCTCTTCGATCATGTCTACTCTGTTTTCTGACCAAGCTACAAGAAAAGCACGCAGCAGTCCAAAAGTGCTCTTTACCCCCGGCCTTCCAGCCCTGTCTGCGATGACTGTCCACACTATGCCAATTGCTAGAAGGATGGCACCAAATGCAAGGCCCGCATAAATTTGCGTCGCAATCGAATGGTATGAGGATGGAGGCATAAATGCAAAGAAAAAGATGAGAGGCTGTATGAATGACACTAATATTCCCCTAGCGGTACTGGCTCCAAATACCGAAATGAACAGCCCTATCCTGAATCCCACCGCAAGTAGCATGCCTGCGATGACATAGTCCATTGATGGAGGCTTGGAAAACACAAAATCTGCGGCAATTCCCAAAAGAATAGTGAGTGACCAAAATACGTTGGCAAATGCAGACACGTGTGCAATTTTCGAGAATTTGAGTAGTGGAGTACCCCGGAGAGCAATATAGTCAAGGAAATGAGATCCCAGAAGGGCTACTAGACTAAGTGGAAGGTAGACCACAAGGCTTTCGATGCCTGCCTGAAGATTGTAAACGTGTGATACAACAACAATGATTACCGCGCATGCGATCCAGATAGAATACGATACTCTAGAGGAGGAAGGATTTATTCTGGTAACAGACCAGTGCCTGTGAATGTTCGATACATCGTCACGCCGGGGTGCGAGCATCCATGTTCAACCGACAGGGAACAGAATTCTTATCATAATTGATGCTCCGATAACAGCACCAGTTATCCCCATAACAATCTCCGGCCTGATCTTGACGCCTCTTGTCTCGTCCTCAAAAAACCTCAATAGACCCGCGCTTGAAGCAGGAAGGGGAGCATTCTTTTTCTTACTGCTCATCGGTAGCAACTTGTGCCCATACGCTTAAATACATTCCGCTGGTCATCCTATAAGACTCTTAGTCTTTTCCAAAATTGCAAGATATCTCTCGAGTAGCTCCGCCTTTTGCCTTTGTATTGAAATGTCATTCTCAGCCCTTATTTCTGACGCGATTAGCGCGACCTTTTCTTCAATTAGAGATGCCGCCGATGTCAAGACTGTCGATGTTCGGGCTGGTGCTGCCTTGTCTCGCTCTGCCTTGGGCTGGCTACCTGATGTATTTACCTCGTTGCCACAGTTGATGCAAGTAATTTTCTCTCCAAGGCGCACTTGGACTCCGCTGCATTTATGACATGGCACGCTTGTAAGCGTTCCTCCGCTTGCTAGAAGAGAAGCGCCGGTCTTAATTCTGCTGACATTATTATCTTCAGAAGAAGCCATGGTAGAATGTTTGCTGCTCACAAATTTTTTCTTTATGCTTGCAACACTAGAGACAATAGCCCTTTGCTATACTACGTATATACAGGGTGGGGTAACAGCCTGGTTGTTTCTTGAAGTCTAACTTTAGATTTCAGGA
Organism: Nitrososphaera sp.; assembly: GCA_036373855.1. Lineage (GTDB taxonomy): Archaea > Thermoproteota > Nitrososphaeria > Nitrososphaerales > Nitrososphaeraceae > Nitrososphaera. Next base: position 5,234 of record DASUUX010000105.1, on the reverse strand, counting down.
CACTTATATCAAGAGCACAGTTTATGCGACGCATACAGCTGGTCACTCAGAGCCTTTTTATGATTCACTTTACCGTCCTATGAACGTGTATTTTGCTGCCAGGTGTCTTTCTTTCTGTATTTCTTCTAGCGGGAACGGTTTGTCAACATATACTACCATATTCACGTTGTCTTGGTCCTTTACGCGTTGGACTGCCAATTTTGATAGAACTTGGCTCTTTCATGTCCGTGTATCGCCTAGCGCCCCTTTTTGATGTCTATCTTAGAAGTTTGTCTGGCAGTTTCTTGGCAATTTCTGCATTGCCATAAGCACGTAGCAATAGAACATAATTCCATCTACCATAAACCAAGCAGGAACTTTATCTGAGATCCTCTGACTTTCCCATCCGTTGAGATTTTGTAGTCAAATGTTCCATGCATGAAAAAGGCATTATTTCCCTTTTTGGTATTACTTTCATTTAATCAGATTATTGTGCAAAACACATCTGCAAGATTTCGCATTATAAGATCGTCATAGAAGTTAGCTAACGTAATCGTAAGTCCCTTATCTGATCAAAGAAAGAGGTCAGCCTTGCTGCCATTTCTATGTCAAGGGGTTGTAGAAGTCCATGACTTTACTATGCATAGAACACATTTTTTTATCTATTACGTATTGGGAAGAATGAGTCTGAAGATAGAGCCAAGAGATGTAGTAAGGAATGCTCAGCTAATCCCTGCATATTTAGTCACTCATGACGTATTTGCGGTGCTCATCATGAGATCAGAGCATATATAGTCATATGTTCATATACTCCTCAATCAGAAAGGTTCTTTGAAAAACAATTCAATCAGATTTGCAAGGACCTGTTCTTGCTCCTGATCGCTTTATCTTCCTTTTCTATAACCTCCAGAGTAAGCGTGGACCTAACTTCTTTACGAGTTCGTATTTCGGACTCTGCATCATCAAGATCTCTTCTTGTGTCTGCTTCAACCTTTACAACTATGTCGTAGATAACGCTTTCCTCATCACCGCCGTCAACAACTGTATACACGCCCGAAACAGCAGGATGTTTTCTGATAGCCTCTCTCACCCCTTCCTTTAGACCTTCCTCCACCTCTATCAATATGAACGACTTAGTCATAACTCTGGGGAGCCGTCCTTTTCACTGTTTATACTGTACTTGTTATAGTATTTATCAATAAAAACACAATTCCTGATGTTGCTCTGTGGCATTCTTTTTGTATCCCTGGCCTGGGCAAATGTACCAGCAGTTATTGTAGAGCTACGGAGAGAGGAATATAATAACAATGTGTTCAAGGTATAGCAGAAAAAAAGATTATTGAACGAAATGGCTCTTGTATGCCACTGGTGGGTCATATTGTAATAAAAGAATCAGAATAACTGTTCTCGGCTTTTGATAATGATTAAACTGCAATGCAATTAAGATATAAAAAGATCTTATATATTTTAATTCATTAAAGATTTATTAAGATGACTTGTGAAAAATGCCTACCTAATGGCGGTTGTCTGTAAAAAGTGTGGTCTGCCAGACGATTTGTGTGCTTGTGGAGAATTAGATAAAGAAGAGGCACGAATCGTCGTCCGCCTTGAAACAAGGCGTTTTTCAAAAACAAGCACTATTATAGAAGGCATCAATCCAAAGCAGAGCGATATGCCCAAAATAGTCAAGGAACTTAAGAGCACTTTTGCTTGTGGCGGAACACTAAAGAATGGATTTATCATGCTGCAGGGCGACCACAGGGATGATGTCAAGGGACATCTTGTCAAGATGGGCTTTAACCAAGAAGCCATCGAAGTTCAGTAATGGTTTTTGCAGAACTATTGCTTAACTATTTTCACACGAAGGCATTTAAACCGGCCGGACTAGAGTTTGTTTGGTGCCTAGGAATAACTTTAGAGGACAGCGAAGGCTGGAGAGCCGTATCGATGAAACCGTACGGATCGCTTCTATTGCGCAAAAAGGAATATCTACAGGTAGATCAAGTTATGTCGAAATGCGTGCCCTTGACAGGCTGACCAGCCACAACATAAAGACAAAGGTGCATGCGATAAAGAAGTCACTTAAATTAAATAGCAAGCTTGAAGACCTCATCTCAAAACTTTCGCAGGCAATGTCAGAAAGTTACACTAAGGTGCTCACACCAAACGGCAAAGTGCGAGGAAAGGAACTTGATCGGCTACTGTCAATAGACGCAGACATTGTAATTTGTCTTGGCATGATCGAATCCGAATTGAACTCGGTAAAGATATCGGATTTGATAGATACGATGGAAGAACTGATAGAAGAAAGAAGAAAGCTAGTTGATTCTCTTAGAGCCTGAGGTGAGTCTTGAGTCCTTTGTAGCGATTCCTGATCGTTACCTCTGTGACGCCGGCCGCTTCTGCCACGTCTTTCTGGGTCTTGTTTTCGCCATTCATTACGCAGGCAACATATAGTGCTGCTGCAGCTAGCCCCATTGGATCCTTGCCAGCAGAGATCTTGCCTTCCTCCGCTTTTTTCAGGATTTCAAGAGCCTTGCGCTTTGTCTTCTCTGAGAGTCCGGCTTTGCTTGCGATCCTTGCGACACATTTTACCGGATCTACGACAGGCATCTTGAGATCTAACTCTCTTATGAGTAATCGATAGCACCTTGCTACATCCTTTTTCTTGATATTGCTAGCATTTGCAATGTCTTTAAGCGTCCTAGGAGTTTCAGTGTCACGGCATGCAGCGTACAGAGCAGCGGCTACCAACGCAGATATAGAGCGCCCGCGCACAAGCCCCTTCTCAAGCGCCTTGCGGTAGACGTATGCTGCTTTTTCAATGACTGCATCTCCTACTGCCAGCTTATCCTTGAGCCTGTCAAGCTCAGAGAATGCTTGACGAAAGTTGCGATCCACCGGTTCATGCACCTGGCTTCTGCTGTCCCATGTCCTGAGCCTTTCAATTGTACTCTTCATTGAGGCCGAAAGAGGCTTGCCTGATGCATCTTTATCAACAGGGCCAATTATAGTTGCAAGTCCCATATCATGCATGGCAAGGGATGTTGGGATACCTGTTCTGCTTCTATCTTCGTGCTCTTCTTTTGAGAAAGCGCGCCATTCAGGTCCCAACTCCTCTATTCTTTCACTTACAACAAAGCCACAGTTACCGCAAAACATCTCTCCGCTAGAATTATCAGTTACCATCGAACCTCTGCCGCAACGAGGGCAGCGATCACCAAACATGGAAATATCTTTTACCATACTCTCACTAAATCTCTGGCTATCCTACGCCGCTTATATAAATATTTTATTCTATTATATAAAGTTTATGCTAGCTTGATGCTGACAAATATGAATAATTCATCTTGGTTTCCGGCGCCTTCGCCTCTCTACTTTTGGGTATTTTTTGCTCCCCGATCTCTGAGCACTGTAAGCATGAGTTTTCTGGATCGCACGCTTTCGCATCTTTCATTCTGGTATAATGCAGGTATTATATACGTATATGATGGAATAACATTGTGTCTTATATGGTAGTTCGTCCATTGTTTAAAATGATAGTAATAACTTGACCTCCTTAACTCCAGCACCCTCTTCGCCATTTCATGAACAAGATGCTATTATTATAAACGACCCACTTTTTGACCACAAATTAGACCTAATAACAGCAGGTGCTAGAACTTTTCTTAAGGAGCATCTATTAAACAAAATATCTAGGGAGAATTGTCTAACGATTATTAATTATTTCTTGGCGATGCAGACTGAAACCAACTTATCAGATAGTTACAGACAGGACACCATCCATAAATTAAAACAACTTGCTGAACAGCCTAAGCATAATCCTAATAATAATAAAACGTTCAGAGACATGACTAGACAAGATGTTTTACAATTCTTAGATAGACTTAGAAAACCAGAGAGTGTCGACCCTTTACATAAACGGATAGATTCCTATAATTTAATAAGTACTGTTTTACTGCGTTTTTTCAGATGGTTGTATTTCCCAGATATCTCACCATCTAAGGAGGGTCCCATTCCACCAGTTATGGAAAATATTCCACAGACAAAAACGCAAGGAGATATCGATATACAAACCCACTGACTTATGGGAACCAGAGGATGACGCACTATTCCTAAAGCAAAGCATGCATTATATATGTGCTAACCAAGAACAAAATGACTAGCTAGCTTATGCGTACTGGTTGGCTTTCATGGGTTAGGGCTAATGACAAGACTATTATTGATATGCTAGAAAATCAAGGCGCTAATTTAGTCAAGACCACATCGTCACTTGTTGAACTGTTTACCTATTATGACACTGTAACAGAACGCAAATCGAAAATTAAGGCTCTAGAACACGAAGGGGATAAAATTACCCATGACCTATTTACTATAACATCTCAAACATTTGTAACTCCTTTAGACCGAGAAGATATCTCAAGGCTTACAACTTCTATAGATGAAGTTGTAAACTATACTGATGAAACTGCTGATAAACTTGTGATGTTCAAAATAAAAGAACCAACGCTGTACATGATTGAGCTTTCGAAAGTGCTGCTCTCAGCATCACAAGAGATTTATCTTCTGATGAAACGACTCAGAAAATTCAAAAATGCTAACGATTTGGTAGGACATTGCCGCACGATAAGAAAATACGAACATGAAGGAGACACAATATATAGAAATGCAATAGCAGAACTATTTGAGACAAATACAAATGCTGTTGAGATAATAAAATTGAAGGATATTTATGAGAACCTAGAACACTCTATCGACAAATGTCAGGATACAGCAGATATCGTAGAAGATATTGCTCTAAAATATGGTTGAAAGCTCCTAATGGTAGAAGAAGGACTTGTTAGCATAGTTGTAGGTGCAATAGTAGCTGCATTATTTTTTGATTTTGTAAATGGTTTTCATGATTCAGCTAACGCAATTGCTACAGTTGTTGGAACAAGGGTTCTGAAACCACTTCATGCTGTAAGTATGGCTGCCGTAGCGAACTTTGCTGGTCCATTTATTTTTGGTACTGCTATTGCTGCAACAGTCGGTAAAGGAATTATACAACCCGAGTTCTCAACTGTATATGTCATACTTGCAGGACTAATAGGTGCAATAACATGGGACCTCGTTACTTGGTATTTTGGTCTGCCATCTTCAAGCAGCCATGCGCTAATAGGTGGTTTGGTTGGTTCTGCATTGATTGCAGGAGGATTAGAAGCAGTCGTATTTGGAGGCATTGAGAAAACATTGGTCTTTATGGTAGTATCCCC
>DASUUX010000104.1:0-34449 GCA_036373855.1 Nitrososphaera sp. | reverse complement strand
AAAGACGACCCACATAAGAAATCTGCCAAATCCCGGCGATAGATCTGGGGCAACAGCAGCCATGATTATGAACGCGAAAAGCGCAGCAAAAGCCAGATAGCTCATGGCCTGCCACCCCATAAGAATACCTTGGGCTGGATTGATTTTGCATTTTGCCAATCCAAGGTTACTCAATGTCTTTAGCGTATCTGGCAAGCCAAAGATGCCTGCAAGAAGCCGAGGGGGTGCCGGAGGCGTCTCGGGTTCTGGAGTGGGAGGAATAACTTGAGGAGGGGGTGATGACGGCGGAGGAGGAGGAGGGTTTGTGGAAGAAGAATGTCCCGGTAGCGGATTTGTTGAAGATGAGGCAGGCGGTGAGGGGCTGGCAGAACTAGCAGGATTACTTGGTCCTGCAGCTGACACCTTCTCATCAGATGAAGCACTCATTGCATAGCAATTTTTCTTTTGCACTTCATATCCTTAATTGCTCTATTACAGCTTATATTAGATATCCATACATACAGCGATTTTGATTCAGGACCAACCGCGGGTACGATTCTGATCAGCATTGCGATCGGACAGAGGCTGCCTTCCCGCTAGAAACAAAAATAGCATTACACTAGTTATTGCCGCCGCTATGATCAATACAGAAGCACCACCAAATTCAGGGATTACATTTGTTCCTACAATTTCTATGGTTCTATCTCCCGATTGATATTCAATTACCAGCCTTGAATGTGTGTCATTGGCCACGGTAAAAAACGACTGTGGTGATTCCTCATTGTCTATATTGACTAAAAAATTACCGCCCAAGAGAGCCTTGGGAAACGTAAGATGAATAAATGAGAAGCCGGAATCCCTACGTGACTCAGACAATTTAATAGAGATTTTCTTTTGGTTCTGATCTAGGTTTAGATCAGTGACCGAAGAAGATGTGGAAAGCGTATCAATAGTAAAAGTAGATCCGTTTACATTAATTATTTCTGGTTCATGCATTGGGATATTGATACTCATGCATAAAGGGTCTAGATAGCATTCAGCAATTACTTTCCCCATATTCCCGTTATGCTCTCCTCTAGTTGCATCTGCAAATATCCAATCCTCAAAGTACCCGCTATCCCGTCCATTTGGAAATCTTTGCCACGTGTGGTCGTCAGCAACATTGTCGTTTATTCCTTCCACCTCGTCTAGCAAAACTTGATCTTGAAAGAGCTGTAGGGTGATCAAATAGTCATCAAAGAGATCCAGCATGATCGGGATATCGACAACATAATGATCACGGGCAGCTAATGTAAAGCTGTAATTGTCATCTTCGTAATCATCAGACTTGAGCCATACCTCAGTTGTATTACCGCTATCTCTGCTACCTGCAATGACATTTAGATTTAGTTTAGAGACAGAAACCGGGATGTCTCCAGTATTCAAAAGCTCAATCCAATGCAATCCATTCTGGTCAGAGGAAGCATTGATCTCAATTTCATTAATAACAATAGGGAGCGAGAGTGCTGATTCGTCTCCTCCATATGCAATCATAGAAGTAAAATGAAAGGGCACCAGATGTAATAATAACATCAAGGTAGCCAAAACAGCGGATAAAGACAGTCGATTTGACGGCAATGGAATATTTGGTATGTAGTACTATTGATATTATATGCTCTTGAGGTGCTGATCAAGAATAGAATATGAGAATAGCAATAATAATAAGGATTGTTTAGGTTCATTCTTCTATTTCCATAATGGTAATTTTGTATTCTAACATGGCAAAGAAATAGGAAACCATTTTTACCCGACGTCGGGAAATTGCTGGAGAAGACATACCCACACAGATCTTTGCTATATAAGTCACTTTTTCGTAATAATACTTAATGTTGAAACTATACCAAATGTGAGCTGGTGAAATATGTGGTATGACTACAACAGAAATAGTTCCAACACAAGCTGACAGACAACAGGCTGTACTCGCAAGTGTTAGGGCAAAGATGAAGGAGAAAGACATAACCTATACAAAGCTTGCAGACATGATTGGAAAAGACCCAATGTTTATTGCAGCCGCTCTACACGGGCAACAAAAACTTTCTTTTGCAGACGTAGACAAACTAGTAAATACACTTGGCTTGGATGGAGAAGCAAAAAAAGCTCTATTGGTATACCCTGTAAGAACAGAGTTCCCAAGCACCACTGATCCCTTCAAGTACAGATTATTGGAGGCGATCGGAGTCTACGGAGACGCTATGAGAGAGGTATTCAACGAACTATTTGCAGACAAGACAGGACGTGGCGGAGATGGCATCATGAGTGCAATTGACTTTTCAATAAAGCTAGAGAGAATCACTGGAAGTCATGGCGAGCCCCGGTTACGTATAACAATGGATGGAAAGTATCTGGAATACAAAGAATTCTAGGCATTTATCTCAATCTCCCCTTTCATTTTTTTGTTCTTCAATGAATTATGCTTATTACAGACTGTTGCCAGTTGTGCTGCCTAAGATATCCCTGCCTCTTTTGTTAAAAAGCATCTTCAATTAAAATTGCTGATGAGACCCCTAAATCCAGTTTGAACCTTGGTCGAGGTTTTTTTCTTCATTATCAGCAATCAGCCTTCTCAATTTGTTATATTCCTCAACCGATATTTCCCCCTTTGCTAGCCTAATCTTGAGAATTTGGAGCGGGTCTTCAATCTGCTGCCGTCCGTATAGGGCTTTACCACTATCTTCAATCTGCAGTGTCTTCTCGGTCTTTATCCCACTGCTGTCGCACAAGAGCTTGACCAGCGTGGCTTTTGACCGCACATATGCGATGAAGGGTTTTTCATCTGAAGCTACAAAAATAGTTGTAACAGATCTCCTTTGGTTCGTAAAAGTAATATCAGAAGTCTTTGACCCTGATGCAAATATAGACAGACCCGTTCTTTCAAAAACAATGGATTCACCATATTCATTGCTTACCTTGACAGAAGCAAGGCAGCCGACATGATTGATAGGGCCATTGTTGGTATTTACTGGCGATAGCAGAAAGCCTTTTGCTGCAACAATTCGCTTGGCAGAATGATCATTGACATCTTGTTGTTTCCTTCTGAATAAAGAAATCTTTTGCACATTGTTAGCTAACTGATACCACTTGATCACCGAACATTTCATGTATTCCAATATTTTTCCACCTGTCACGTAAATGGAGATATTGTTTGGAAAGTCCGTAACTAGATCTGGGTTGTCCAGTTGGGCATTGTCGTCATATGGAAAGGTGGAGTCTGTCATAGTAAAAAGTTTCAGACCGGTACCTGCTTCTGAAGCTTCGGGCATTGGGATAGAAATGCTTGGATCTATCTTTACAATGCCGTGCCAGAGCACTTCGTGGTCCAGAGGTACCTGCTCAACATCTTCTCCCATCTATGAGTTGTGATATCGTTAACTAATAAGCCTTAGAGAAGTTTTTTTATAGCTATAAATATCTCGGTTGCCAGTTGTTCGCATTAAGTACATACAGTAGTAGTAGAGCAAAATCTTGTCATATGACCCAGCCAAGCAAGTACAGAATAAGAGTCACCGCGGCAAAGAAAACCACTGTAAGGTACTTTCTTTTTCTAGATGGTGGCGGCTGTCGTACTTTATTATTGGCAGGATGGTCTTTCATGTTCTTTGGTATCAAGCTTTTGCATTAAGATAGGTATCATATAATGAATTTAATCATATTCAACTAGCAAACCTTTAAAGAATAGATTAATTTACTTAAATACCTGATTTTTCTATGTGTTCCGTATGTCTAATGATCAGGCTATCGAGGAACTGCTCGAGTTGCGCAGCATTAGGCCGGCAGCAATTCAAGTACGAACATACAATTATTCATTTGATAGACAGACAATTAAGGAACTGGCAGATAGCATCCGCCAACATGGTCTAATTCAACCTATAACGGTCAGACCCGTGGATTCGGGATTTGAAATTGTCGCAGGTCACCGGCGATATCAGGCTTGCAAGCTTTTAAGATGGAGAGTAATCCCTGCACGAATTCGTGCTCTATCAGACAAAGATGCATTTGAGATCCAATTGATTGAGAATATGCACCGCATGACTATGGACCCTATCGATGAGGCTGAAGCGTTTAAGGCCTATATTCTTGATTACGGTTGGGGAGGAGTATCTCAACTGGCACGTATTATATCAAAAAGTGAGCAGTATGTATCGAGCAGGATTCAGCTTCTCCGGCTGCCAAAGGAGATTATGGAAGAAGTAGCGCAAAAAAAGCTGAAACCATCCCACGCTCTGGAACTGGTCAATATCGAACAGGGCAAACAAAAATTGATTGCTGAGGAAATCATGAACGGCGACCTTTCTGTTCACAATTTGCGGGAATTAAGACGCAAGATAAAGAATGGCACAAAGATTGAACAGATTTTTGGTTTTAATGGGATGCTGGACACTGATTTTGTTGGACAGGAAACAAGAGATGGTATTAGTACTGGCGACGGCTCCAAATTGGAGGAAATCAAACTTTTTAGGAGGGTGCTGCTGATCCTCAGGATATCTCTTGCGAGGCTTGATGTGATAATAGAAGAGGCTAACAGCAAGTTACGTTCTGAAGAAAGGACTGAAATCGTGGGGGAGTTAATGCAGTTCAGGCTAAAGCTTCACTCCATGATAGATGATGACCTGAAAAAAATAGCTATCCTAAGAAGGAGCAAGCCTAGGCAGACAACAACAAGAACTATGAAGATTTAATTTCTTCAGCTAGGTAGTCAAATATATGTGCCAGATCCGGCAGCAGGGCATCTTTGTTCATCCCTATTATTATGGTGTCCTCGGCCAGGTTGAGGAGTATGGTCTTGGAAGCACACATATCAAGAACCATAAGCCTGATATTTTCAAAAGTCAACACACTGGTGGCGTATGTAATCTTGCGCAGGTTCTCTGAAAGCTCTTCCTTTGAAAGGATATTCTCCTTTTGCCTATTGCTATGGTAAATCTCAATTATTTCGCTGAGGACATTTGCTATAGCAAGATACTGAACTTTGTCATTTAGAAATAAAGTATTTGAAAGAGCCGCATACCTTTTCACCTTCTGATTTTGCATTCTACGTAGATGCTTTGGAAGTATAATATTTAGGGCTTTACTATTTAGGAAAGGTATACTTCTGTTTCAGCATTTCTACCTCTTATACCACTTCCTTAAAGGAAAGGAACGCCTAGTTGTCCAATCTTGATAGAACTTGTAAAAGTCCTCTGTAGAATAATTTGTCGCCTGAATAAACCGGGGTGCCTTCATCACTGTGACATCAAATGCTGTATATTTGTCAATAATATCTCCAAAGACTGTTCTGTACATGTCACTCTCTTGGTTTGCTATCTTTGTATTTGGAAATATTTTGATGTTTATCCAATCGTATTCTCCCCTTGTTCTACCAGCAAAGGCAGCAAATGGTGCGTTCATCAGGTAGCTTGTAAACATGGCTACCCGTTCATTAAATGCCGGGGAGGTTTTGAACGAGATTAAAATCATCCTAATGACAAAGCCTTCAAAGTTCTTTGGCTGGGTTTTCAGCGTGTAACCTGCTATTCTGCCTTCTTTTTCAAGCTTGTTAATACGTTCCAGAATCGCCCGCGGTGTTCTATCGATCCCATGTGATTTGAGCCTCTTGTGGATCTCTTGCGAAGACATCCTGGCATTTTCAATTAGACATGATAGGATAACTTCGTTTATTTTCTCGGTATCATCCGCAGGCATTAGAATCCCTTGAATTTACATCTATTTTACACTTATAAAGTTGATTTATTTTAGGTGTGACTATAGTTTCTTGGCAAGGTTGGAAAGATTCAAAGCTGAAGGCGGCTTACAATAGGTTGAAGACGGACACTTTGAGCTCAAAACGGACATGTCATGTTGGGCTGTGCAACGGCATTTTTTGGCGCGGCCTCAGCTGCAGTAAACCTAAGATGATCTGACATTGCGTTCATTGAATGGTTGTTAGACAATATATATATATACACGCGACTTAACTATAGCAGCTTCAAACCATCAGGTTTATGCTAATATTGGTAGCACCATTCATCCTCATCTTCGTGATTGTCACTATGAGAATCATCTGTTTCTGCTTTGTCTAATGAAACCCTTTTTGTGTAATAAATGTGATCGTATCTGCACAGGTTCCATTACAACATGGCAACAACAACAACAACTACCGCTTCAAAAAGGATAAGCAGCTCGCAAAATACTATTAAATGATAGTAAAACAACAAGCAAATTCAGAGAAGGAACGCCAAGAACATATTTGGATTTACTGATCGGAAGATTTGACGTAGAAGAAACATTCAGGATCAAAAGAAGAGAGGATAATAAAACTACAATTTCAAACAGTGGACTGATTTGTCTCGTCAAACAATAAAACAACTAATAGAGCAGGGGAGAGAGGACGCGTCAGAAGAGATTGCTAAGAAGCCAATACCTTTGTAAATGAAAGTACTAATCCACAAACAGCGTAGAAGTTCTAGGCTATGACAGCGCTGAGAAAATAGATGAGATTCCTTGGCATTATGAAGGAACCACAAAGATTGAGGCAGAGTGCACGATATGGAAAGATTTGTGAAAGATAATAAAGAATTAATATATATAAAAATAATAATCGTAAATATCTCTTCGTCTTTCCCCCTTTTTTCTATTCATTAGGTCATGAAGTTCATAAATGCTGTTGCTGCCTATCCGGATAATGTCAAATGATAATGTCAAATGATAATGTCAAATGATAATGTCAAATGATAATGTAGTAGAATAAGCGGGACAAACATGTATTACCAAAGAATACAAAAGACCTACTTGCGGTAGCAGTGGCCAAGAAAGGAAATAGCCTTGCTTGTCAGCAAGCAAGATGGAGGACTATTGTTCTTGTTAGCTATCATAGGGTTCTTGGCCTTGTTGCCGCTATCAATAAGGTTAGCAAGACGAAAAAATACCAAATGACTGTGCCGTGTTGTCTTACCACTTGAAGGATAAGCAGGTCGTTTGTTTTCTACAACAAAAAGCTGACAAGACCGCTGAACTGTTCACTCAAAAGGTATGATGAAAATGGTCGGAAATGGTTAAGAATGCAATCTGATGGCTCATTCTTTCATCTATTCGCAAGGGCATATGCGACTGTTAGAGTATAAGAAGAGATTTGGGAAATGATATTAGAAGAATAAAACAACTTAGCTTGTAAATGAACCAGTTAGAGATGAAACAAAGCCAGCGGGTGGGCTGAGGTTGATCGTAGTATAAGGTAAAAATAGGCGAGAATATACTTTATGCAGTTCCATCTACTTCTCTTGCTAAATGGATTTTTCATAAATTTTGAAGCTGCTCTTAAGAGAACAGAAAAAACTAAAAAATTAAAAAAGGGGGGAGGGGCGTTTCCTTCTACCCTATATACGCTTTTTGAGTGCTGGGCTATTATCCGCCTGCTGGGAGCATTCCTAGAAGATCACCAACAGTGAGGGTTGGGGCCTGGGTTGGCTCCTGGACCTGGGTGTTGGTTGGGGTGTTGGTTGCGGTCTGGGTCGCGGGCGCAGTCTGAGTCTCAGTCTGACTATTTGCAAGGACGTCTTGGTCATTTATTGTACTTGTATAGGGCGCGTTTAGAGTGCCGCCCATTCCAACTGTAGCAAATACAACTTGACTCGGAGTGTTGGTGTCTTCGTCAACATTTGCTGCTGTTTCTTCTTGGTTTGGAGTTGACGTTTGCGTTGCAGTTCCCGATTGATCTGAAGTTCCCACTTGCTCTACAAGGTCGTTTATATCTACCGTCTGGGCATGTGCTACTACTGGGACAATGCCAAGTACGGCCATTGCCACCACTAGTGTTGTTGTTTTTGTTGCTATCATAGGTACTATTTGAGAGATTATCTATCCTTAATTAGAAATTCTCTATATTTTTATCATCATCTGCCATAGAATTTATTTATATTCAAATTATAAGGAATGAGAAATTTGAAACCTTATCTACTACATAGAAGATGCCTCTATACTCTTATTATATCCGTTAGTCATTTGTCTTGTGTTATTAGCAGGTTCAATTGTCACACTTCAGGCATTTAGTATCTTCAAAAAAATCTGGCAGTTGCTATGGCGACGGCGACGACGGCGACGATGGCAACAACAACAAAAATAGAATTCATTTGCCGATTTTGTAGTGATAGAGACGAGAATCTTATCATTCCTTTAAAGCTAAGTAACTCATTAGTTCATCGGTGCACATATGAATCTCAACTAGTTTTTGTGTCAGATGCAGGGAATTTGTGAAAATAAAAGTAGAAGATGGTCACAGCAGTGCTTGAAGCTCTTCTGTCAGTTTCTGAGATTCCTCAGGCCTGCCGGTATATGTCGCCCGCGTATTTTGGAATGCAGCAATGTTCCACTTGCCGTTGCGCTTGATAGTAACGAGCGTCTGGACCGAATTTCGCTCTGGCTCAAGATCGGTCTGTCCGGCCATCACTGTACCGCCAACTGCATGCATTACAGCAACGTCGGAGGTCAGAAAGCGCACGCTTCTGACTTTTCCTACAAGTCGAGAGCCTTTGAGAAACATATCAAATAGGTGTTGGTGAAATAAGGCGATTTCTTGGCGCCCCTTTAAGTGCGTGCCATCAAACCCCACCAGATCGCCATCTTCTTCAAATGAGGATGCAAAGGCATCGCCACTGCCTGCATTCCATCCATCCATCAGCTGCCGGTAAAGGGCGCGGATTGCGGCTTCGTCAGCAGCGGCGGATGATAGTGTCTGCGAATTCTGATTCATTTAATATCCCTCCATTCTCCGCGCATAGTCTGGATGGTTGCCCAGAGTATTTTTGCTTGCCTTGCGTTCTACTTCCTCTACAGTGGCATAGTTGCGGTGCTTGTGCACTTGGGGATGCCAAAACAGCTTGGTGCTTTTGCTGCATCTGCTGCACTGGTAGCTCCGCTCAACCCAGTCAAATTTCCAGCAGGGATACACCGATGAGAGCCTGTGGACATCGTCAGGCGGATTCGCGTCAAAAGTATTGCCGCAGGCGTTGCAGGAATACCTGGCAGCTTTTTTCTCAATTTTATTTTCGTACATCTGATTATTTTCTGCTGTCGTCATGTCAGTGATTGAATCGTCATTCGCACTTTTATCACTGATCATAATAAGGGTCCACACATGGGTCAGGAGATAGAGAGACCCTGTCCATTTTTAGTACTGACAGTATACATTTTTTATGATCAGCTTATCAGGGCAAAAACGTGACAACTGACGGTTACTACGACCAATACAAGGACAAAAGTATTATGACCCAAGAAACAATCGCAACTGGTCTTTTCAAAAGAGTTGGAGATGTAGCAGAGCCTGATCTTATTGCCTTACCAGAGACTATGCTATTAGGTGAAGCAGTCAAGATAATACGCGACAAAGATGTTTCGAGCATTTTGGTTTTAGAGCATATATCTGCAGTAAAAGCAAGAGCGATAACAACAACGGGAGACTTGAATCAGTTATCTCACCGCTCTATTTATCTTCAAAGATCAACTGATTGGTATTTTAACAGAAAGGGATATACTTTATCGTGTGATGGCGGAAAGTAAAGGACCCTACAGGGTGACTCTGGGTCAGATAATGAGTTCCCCGCTCATCACGATCAACAAAAACTTATCTGTTCGGGATGCCTTAGCTCTGATGCAATCCAAGCAGATAAGAAGGCTGCCGGTCATAAATGATGAGGGAGGCATTATTGGCCTTGTTACTCTGCTACTATTATTTTTCTATACAAAGAAAAATTCGGAATGAAGAACAATGGTTCCATTTAGTTCATTTTTTTCCATTTCTCACGGTGGACGTATAGAATCATGCGTAGTAGCTCTTCAACGGATAAGCCACTTCTGAAATTCTTCTTGTTAGTCTTTGTTCTTTCTATTCCGTTCTGGCTACTCGACGCCCTAACTCAGCTGCCAAAAGAAGTTCCGATCAACCTACCGGCCAGTTCACTCATGGCATTTAATCCACTCATAGCCGCCCTAATCCTTACTTACAGATACAATAAATCTGCCGGCATGAAGGAGTTATTGAAGAGAGCTTTCGATTATAAGAGAATCAAGGAGAGGAGATGGTATGTACCGATAATCTTCTTGATGCCTGCCATGTTATTTTTAGCGTATTGGGTAATGCATTTGATGGGACTACCACTTCCTGAGCCGCATATACCATTACTGCTGGTGGTGATCTTATTCCCTTTGTTCTTCATGACCGCTCTCGGTGAAGAGGTGGGCTGGCTGGGATATGCCATTGATCCAATGCAAGACCGGTGGGGTGCACTAAAAGCAAGCATAATCCTAGGGTCAGCGTGGGCGCTATGGCACCTTTGGGGATACATTCAAACCGACAACGGGCCAGCATGGGTAATATGGCAATTTCTCGGTTCGCTGCCTCTACGAATTCTTATCGTCTGGCTCTATAACAACACAGGAAAGAGTATAGTGGCTGGGATTCTATTTCATGCTATGATCAATGTTAGTGAGTTTTCATTCCCAAATTATGGCTCACATTACGACCCGTTCATTAGCGGTATTATTTTCGCGTTGGTGGCCGCGATCGTCATATTCCTGTGGGGTCCAAGAACATTCACTAGATATAGGTTTGCTTGATTTGACCCCAAGAACGACGGAGCGGTCATCGACGTGAGCGCGCATGAGCTCGTGGTAGCAATCCGCGGAGCGAAGGACGGAGGGCATCACAGACCGATGACTGATGACGATGATGACACCCCGGCCGTAGAGCTAAAAATGAGCTCTTGCGCGCCGTGGCGCGGAGAGTCGTGCAGTTACGGCCGGTCGAAGAAATGGAGGGAAGTGCGAGAAGGTGATTGACTATATCTGAAGCATTGCGCTTAGGTGGCTGAAATACACTAAATGAAGAAATAGCTCGCTATGAGGGTGGCTTAGAAGGGAGAGCAGAAATATTCCAAACAACAGGAAACTACTGCCTCTGTGTTGCCGGCAACAAAGGATACTCATCCTGTTGTTTGCTGAAAAGCATTGAATGATGAGGTAATGGAAAAATTAACCCCAAAACTCACCACACAGCTTTTTCAATTCTATGAGAAAATTCAAGCCCTTATCTAAGGGGCATGGAGTACCAGACCATTAAACAGGGGTGAGTAATAGGTATCATTTATTTTTCCTAAACGTATCTGTATCAAACAATGCCAACAACATTTTTTGAAATAGTTGCCATAATGCATCTTCGTATGACAGCTTTTCGGGTCGGATTATTAATTGAAAGGCAGTTCCGTCGGTGAGAGCAATGATAAGTCTAGACAGCGCTTCTATTTGCTCTGGAGTTAATTCAGAAGCAATTTTCAAACTACCCTCCAATTCCTTAATGAAAGTGGCTACTACCTCGTCTTGACTTTGTCGAAACATGCTGCCAATTTTCTTACTACGTCTTCCAGCGCTCCACATTTCAAATAGAAAAGCGTAGAAAGTGGGGTGTTCTTCCAAATTTCTTTTATGAATTTCAACAATATTCTCTACTACTTCTTCAATCGACTCTCCATGTAGTCTTGAAACAGACGATCTTATCATTTCAGACGTACTGGTTTCAAGTGCCTTAATCACCAAATCTTCCTTATCCTTGAAATAATAATGTGGCAAGCCTCTACTAATGCCAGCCGCATCTGATATGTCTGCTATTGTTGCATTGTCATAACCTTTGGCGGCCAATACTTTTACAGAGGCATTAATTATTTGGCTAATTCTTTCATCCTTTTTTTCCCGCATTGAAATAACTTTATCCACATACGTTATAAAGATTTTGTTGAATGTTCAGCAAAATTTATAAATGGAATCTCGATGCTATTTTGTTGAATGACCAACAAAATATGCAAGAAAAAAATCATCAAGTCTCAAACACAGTAGAGTGGGAGGCATGAAGTGGTATGGCAGAAGATAGTGGTGAAAAGAACAATAAAGAAAAGAAAAGAACATCCAAAGGGCGTAATGTGGGCATGACTGCATCTATTGCCTTAGCTTTGTTGGCAGTCCTGACTGCTACCCAAACAGCACAGATAGGATCAGCACTAGCTTCTAACGAAGATCTGTCTTATCCAAGGGACAAGAATGCGTTACAAGAAGTTCAAGTTGGAGACATACACATGGCCTACAGGATGTTTGGGAAAGGAGAACCCATAGTACTCGTACATGGATATGGAGGTTCAATGGATATTTGGGATCCTACTCTGCTGAATGACTTGGCCCAGAATCGTACTGTGATTGTTTTTAACAACCGCGGGGTAGGAAATAGTACGCTTGGAGAAAAGAACTATTCAATAGAACAGCTTGCAGAAGATACCGTAGGTTTGCTAGATGTGCTAGGAATAAAGAACGTGGATGTACTAAGCTGGTCAATGGGTGGCATGATCGCTCAAGAGTTGGCAATTAACCATCCAGACAAGGTAAACAGGCTTGTACTCTACGGTTCTACCTGCGGAGGAAATGAATATGTGCTTCCGGAAGAAGAGGTCTTGAACGCACTTGCTGATGAATCAGGTACTGCTGCTGAACGAATGGCAAGATTCATGCCTTTCTTATTCCCGGAGGAATGGCGAGAAGCTGATCCAAACTACTTCATGGCTATTCCAAAAAACACGCAGTTGACTTCAAATCAGACTTTGAGCTCCGAACTCAACGCGGCCCTTAACTGGAAAGGCACATGTGACCAGCTCCAACGAATAGACCGACCTACCCTAGTGGTTGTAGGTTCAGATGATAGCATGATGCGCCCTGCCAACTCGCTAACGATCGCAGAACGAATACCCGGAGCGTGGCTTGTTCAGATACAGGACGGAGGGCATGGATTGATGTATCAACATCCTGAAAAGCTAAGCGAAGCAGTGTCGACATTCCTAGAAACAACGTGACATCTAGGAAGAAGAATTGTCATGTTGGAAGTGTACAAGATTTCCCCTCTTTCCTTTTTGAGAACTCTGTTAAAACTCCTAGAGTGATTGAGTAAATTGTGTTTGATGCATCCAATTCAAAATTAAGGGAGAAGCAGATGAGGTGTTATGTGCACACTTGCTGAAATTTACTAAAGCAAGCTCCCTTCTAAACCTCATTTTGCGACATCATTCTGCCTCCAACTGCCTGCATTTCAATTCGATATCTTTTAGGACTTCTGACGCCTTGGTAAATGGGATGGACAGGATAACCATTATCTTGAAGAGTAGAGCAGTTTGAACGCTTACCATATCTGGTTCATCGTCTATAATGTGGATAATTTTACTGCCGCTTGTAGCAGAATTTTGGCCATCCTCTCTCACCCTATCTTGATATTGCCACATCAATTTGTGGCATTTGTATCTTCTTCGATCCAATGACTGCACCAACTATACCAGCAAGCACGCTTGGAACAGCTGTCATGACAATGACCTGCAAAAGAGTGGCATACATGCTTGGCAAAATGTCACCAATAGACAAATTAGGCTGATTTAGCAATTCTGCAAAAGTCATTGGAAGCATTGGAAAGTTAAAAACATAGAATGTAATACCAATTAAAGCCCCTGCAATTATCATGCCGGTTCGCGGGCCCGCTCTGTGGATCGCAATATCTGCTCCAATAGTGATTGGAATAATTGCAACTAACTGCCATGGAAGAAATGCTCCTAAAGATTGGTATGCTGGTGCAATGTTTGCAAGCACATTCATACTGATTACCACTCCTGCTACTGAGCTTGCCGCACCCAGCCTGCCTATTGTTCTAGCTGAAATAAGAAATATCATTGCACTCACTAATGGAAGAGCTATTGTTGCAATTACCACAGCTGTCGCTGGGTCGGGATTGAAGTTAAAGTGCTCGCCATTAGAAAGCGGAAGCACAAACATAAAGATGTACCAGATGGATGAAAACCACAGGGCCGCAAAAGCTGGCACCAGTGCGGTTCTGGCTAGTGTTTGATTTTTCTTAGATTGTATATGTGGCAAGATCCTTGCAAGCCCAACTACAGCAGCAATAGCATTGATCAATATACCTGTGGCAAGCGCCAAGTGTGGCGGGCTCATCAGACCGTCGACACCGAATACTGAGTGCCACATAAAGTCACCTGGCCCTGAAATGAGTTGAATGGTTGCGCCTATTATCAATAATTTGAAAGCGGTGTAAAATGACCTGCTGTGGATTTCTTTCTTATTTTTTAGAGAAATAAATACACCAATTATTGCTGCAATCGTTGTCATGGCAGCACCTGTGTAGAGTACTGTATGGGAGGGGGTGAAGAATGTTTCTGGCTCTCTTAGGATATGTGATGTAACGTCCCAGCTTGCGCCACCTATCTGCAAGATTCCGCCTGCGGTGGCTATGAGCAACGCTGCCAGCAATACATTCGTGCTCAAAGACGATAATTTCAAAGCCACGATAATTGATTCAAGTCGGTACTTAATAAGTATGACTGACCAGTCAGTCATACTTATTAAGTACGAGTTTTACTTTGTATAGATGGAAAATGTCATCATCCTTCTCTACGACAAAACCAATAAGTTACAATACCTTTAGTTTCATTACTAATATCTGCCATAGGAGCATTGCTCCAAATTGGAGCCGAATGCTGGGATGTTGTGTCCTATATAGTGTCTCTTCCAGAGAGCTTTTTCACATCCTTACATACAGTTCTTTATTCCAGCGTCCTCATAATCGGTTAGAGTATGGCGCAGCTATAGATTATAGAATGTAGATGAGTTAAAATGGAGAGAGAAAAAAGTACAATGCACACAAAATTTACTTCACAATATAGGACAGAGCTGAAGGAAAAGATTATTCAGTCAGCAATGGAGAATTTTGCAAAGAACGGGTTTGATAGAACAAGAATGGAAGATATTGCCACAGCAGCTGGTTTAGCCAAGGGTACGTTATACCTTTACTTCAAAAACAAAGAAGATCTCTTCTACGCTATATGTGAGCACAATCTGGAAGAATTAAGAAATCAACTATCTAGATTATTCAATAGAAAAGAGAACATTATGCTAGATGCTGAGAGATTCTATGATGAATACCAGAGAGGAAGTCTTGGCAGTGACACCATATGGTTTGAAATGATCGCATTATCGACACGCAGCCCAAAATTGAGGGAAATATTAGCTGAAAACCAAAGCAAGGTATACCAAGTGGTAAAAGAATTTCTAAAGACACAAATTGAGAGGGGCTTTTTAAGAGAAGATATCAACATAGACGTTATTGCATCAAGTCTCATAGCGCTTTACAATGGCTTGGCTGTAAATAAGCTATTATTACAAACAAGTAATTTTGAAAGCAAAAAAGCATGGATTGAAACAATAAGAGCAATAATTGGAGCAGCTGCAACTAAGCAATAGTTTTGACAGGATCTCTGGTTTAGGCCCTGCATATAGTTATAACTCATCAAGGCTTAAAGCAATAGACATTCCTTTAAAGCTTAAGTAACTCATTGGTTCATCGGTGCACATATGAATCTCAACTAGTTTTTGTGTCATATGCTATCCTTTATCTAAGCAGACTCAAGATTTGGATTCAAATGAATTTTTATGCAAATCCCGACGGGCCCACTGCTAATTACATTGTGTCTGAATTGTGAATGTTTTTCTCTCGAACCCTTCCGGTGCCACTGACCATAAGCGTCACATTGTTTGCAATCCCTGTATGTATAAGCGATCAAAAAGACAATAAGAATAAGAAAAAATAGTAAACGCTAGCACCTGCAGAAATTATGACATGCCTACCAAATCTTGGTCTCTGGCTAAAAGGAAGAAAGTAAGGATTATTTTGTTTCTTTGAGGATTGCTGTATCTACATTACCTCAGACCTAAATACAACATAAAAGAAACTATTAGGATATGGCGCTGAGCTTGTCGCCGTGGTATGATTTTACGACCTTGACGACGACAATAATCTCTGCAATGTTGCTATTTGCCTTTTCAATTTGGGTAATTTTCTTCTGGTCTGCGCTTCAGTCCATAATGCAATCTCCCAAGTTAAGGAGTTATTATCAATTCAAACGGAATCAAGAAGACAACAACAGCAGGAAACAAGAGCAGCAAAGTCATGATGAAAAAACGCAGAGATCACCTGTGGTCAGTGTAGTTCTGCCAGCACGTGATGAGCAGGACAATATACAAAAATGTCTAGACTCGCTCGTCCGACAGGACTATCAGGATTACGAAATCATTGCTGTAAACGACTGTTCAACCGATGCAACAGGGGAAATATTGCACAAGCTGGCAGCAAGTAATTCCGACAGAGAAATCACAATTATTAACCTAGAGTGCAAGCCCTCTGGCTGGGTGGGAAAGAACTGGGCATGTTTTCAAGGATATAAGAGATCGTCAGGCCAAGTACTACTTTTTACAGATGCAGATACAATTCATGCACCAGACACTATATCATTGGCAGTAAAACATATGATTGACGAAAAGCTCGATGCACTTACTGCAAGACCACGAATAACTTCCGACAACATTTGGACAAAGATTGAGCTTCCTCTGGTATGGATGGTCTCCCATATTGCCTATTCTGCACTCAAAGTAAATAATCCGAAGTCGAAAACTGGTTTTGTCTTTGGAGGATTCTACCTTATTACAAGGGAAGTTTATGAGTCACTAGGCACTCATCAATCTGTAAAAGGCGAAATAGCAGAAGATCTGGCAATAGGAGAAAAGTTGAAACTTGGCAAGCACCGGTTCAGAATATTTCTTGGAGAAGAGAATATTCAAGCGTCATGGGCTTTGGATTCTGGGTCTCTGCATAGTGCGATCCAGAGGACCGTAGTCTCAGCCTTTCGAAAACAACCTATTTTGACCTGCGCTTCTGCCTCATTGCAAGCTATAATGCTTATTTTGCCTTGGGTAGTTCTTCCTTATTCTGCTTATTGGTTTTTCTTATCCTCATATGAAGAATCGCAGATGCATACAAATGACATGCAGATCTCGATCTTATTAATTCTGAATTTGCTCGTGTTAGCGATGATTTTCATAAGCTCTTTCTCACTTTTAAAGCTCAGTCTTCGTCAAGGTCCTTTTTCTGTACTATACGTGCTGGCTTCTCCACTTGCATGTTTCTTTATTTTCAGTGAGACTATTTTATCGATCATCAAGGTCGCAACAAATACTGATATCATATCTTGGAAGGGCAGAACTTACCAGCCAAGCAAAGAAGAATTAGGAGAACCGGTTTTATAGACAAGGCTTTTTTCATTTTCTTGCTTTGAAGAAGGAAAGAAGATAGTAAAGATAGTTGAATATCTATGTGTAAGGTCCTTGTTGACAATGCGTCTAATGATTGGAGGATGCTTAGAACCGGTATGGACATGGAAGCCACCGGCTATATCAATAGCAAGCTGAACTGATATATGCATTTATAGAATTACTGAATTTGAATTTTCATTTCGTGCCGCTGATTCATATCGAGTCCATTTTCTGAAGGTTTTTCACTCTGATTTCCCCGGGCCCGTTAGAAAAACGTTCAGAAAATGGATGAAGCCAGTCAAAGAACGTTAGGGATAAACAGCAGTCAGGAGAAGAAGTACAAGAAGGGGGAGGAATTAATCTTGCTATAAAAGGGCGTTTAGAACTTGGTTAGGACCCTTCCACTCAGCCTTCTGCTTCTTTTTTCTAGCGCGATTCACCATCATCAAGACCGAGCCGTACTGCTATTACTACCCCCACCATTATCAGATGCATCTGCAGGTATCGCTCCAATCTGCTGCATCAATCCCATCGTGTCTGAAGTTATCCACCCCTCTGTAATCTTGCCATCCATGATAGTTAGAAAAGCCATTTCATCCAAGTACAGTCTCTTACCAGTCGGCGGTATGCCCTGAAACTCTCCTTTGTGAGTGCCAGTAACAGTGAGTCGGACTGCTACTTTATCTCCCTCTGCCACCATGTCTATAATGTTATGAATAAGGTCTGAGAATGCTCTGGTAACTGCAGCTAGGAGTTGCTTGCGTCCATTCCAATCCATAGGAGGCATTCCAGAAGGGTGAAAGGAGTAATTAGTGCTTGATACTAATAACTGTCCCATTCTTTCTGTATCATGCCGATCGAGAAGCTCAAAGAATTGACGAACCACTTGTTTGTTCTTTTCTTGTTGTTCTCATGCTGCCGATGCCATTGTTGGAGACTGGATTGTGTACGGTTTATGTGTCTTGGGGGGGAATTACTTGCTTCGTTTGAAAGCCGCACGCATTTCTTTCGCAAGAGGACCCCGATGAGAGGGAGGGATAGCAATCATCCGAACAGGAAGCCAAGTGCATACGGTAATCCTGTCGATTATGACGATCCCAAGATCCAGCAACTTATACAGGACGACTAATTTAATGACAGAGCCCCACTAATATCGATAGTTTTCGAGGGAGACACAGAAGAGGTCATCATCTGAAAATACTTGAGCCCTCTTCATGATAAACCCCTAAGAAGAAGGGTATCATTTTTACAACGCTGAAGGCTTAGGAAACTTGGGCGCAAGAAATCTAGATGGCTTGATTAATCTAGACAAATATCAAAAAAAGGAGAGGTGAAAGCAGGACAATTACTATTGTTATATTACTAATGACTGCAATCCCTATAGGTATCCTTCTTCTTTTCTTTCTTTGATTGCGAATTTGCAAATTGAATCGCCTTTAGCAGCCCTATGTGTTGTATCGATGTCTGCGTCTAGGAGTTTTTCAAACAATTCTGTTTCAGTTAAACATGCTTCCCAATGCTTTTCTGCTATGTGTATAATTGGACAGTTATATTCCAAAAGGACATATTTTCCACCACTCTTTGAATCCTTCTTTGATTCAGCCATATATCCTTCCTCGTCTCTGATCTTGGCTAGTTCCTTGACTCGCTCATCAAAATCCAAATCCTTAAGACGTTCATAATATTGAACGAAAAGCTCATCCTGGCGTTCGTGCAGAACCTTTTCAACAGCTTCTTTGCCCATATTTCTCTCAATGAAATCAAGGGCATATGATGCAATTGCACTATATGATTTTGGGAAAACAGTTTTGCTTCGACTTGTTAGTTGGTACACCATTCTTGGCCTGCCAACGTGACCTCTAACTTCTACACCTTCTACTAGACCCCTCTTTTGCAATGTAGCGAGATGCTTGTGAACGGCCATCCTTGATATCTTCATAACGTTCGCCAATTCCTCAAGTCCTGCTTGTTGCATGATCTTAAGATAATAAAGCAGCTTCTTCTTGGGTTCGCTAAATCCATCAGCAATATTCTCTAAATTACGTGGAATAGACAAGTAATACAGATTGTATGGCATCAGTTAGTTCATAAACCTTGTGATTTACAAATTGAACAATGTTGAGATTCCTGCTGTCTTAAATTTTGATTGATATGTAATAACCTAATCAGTATATTTTTATAATTTAGAGGTAATAGTCTGATAGTTTATATAATTAATAACAACACTTCAATCAGTTTCTCTTATGGTCATAAGTCCTATCTCACACACACCCTATTCAATAATGAGTAATTAATATAATTTGTAAACCTTCATGTTTATAAAGATAGATTAACAAATATGTCTATGAGCACAATCACGGAGAGAATTAAGAACGAAATATTGAGTTGGCCTGATGTTACTGCTGGAGCTCATCAATTTGGAGGTATCGAATTTCGTCTAAACAAGAGAGAATTAGGACATATACATGGCGATCGTTTAGCTGACTTACCTTTTCCAATGAGTATTCGAAACAAGCTAGTTAATTCTGGTCGTGCATCGCCTCATCACGTACTACCACAATCAGGATGGATTAGCTATTGGATCGAAAGAGGTGAAGAAGACGTACCAGCAGTAATCGAACTATTTAGAATGAGATATGAACAGCTCAAACCCAAAGCTCAGATTAAGCAAGAAGAGAAAAAACAGACGCAGTAATCAAATTCTAAGAGTATGAGGAGAAGGGATAATGAAGCGGTACTCTCAGAGAGTATGAGACCGTGTTCTTTACTCTAGCTTCAGAAATATAAAGTCAGAGCAATGGCAATCTATAACTAATATGAAGATATGCATGAAGGAACTGATTCTCAATTTTTATTTCATTTTATTAATTCATTGAGTCTAAATTCTGAAGGTTTTTGTCTCATATTCCTTCGAATCCGCTTCTCCAATAAAATTTACCTGGTGTGCTCCAAATGGACAATATCTATGATATCCTCTTCCACAAGGGATCAATGAGAGAAGCAGAAGACTACAAGATAAGTGACATGGTTGGTTTAGTCCAGCTTGTCTTAGATAACAAAGTTCCCATGATCGATCCACCGACATCCTACATTATTAACTATTCACAGAGATAGAACAGTGATGACTTCGCAAAAGTAACAGCCAGACTGTCATTTACACACATGTACGCTCATGCCCGTTATCATCGCTCCAAGCCATTCCCTTGATGTAGCGTCTGTCCAGCTTGGCCGCCCTTGCAATCTCTCGACTTATGGCCGGTCGTTTCCGGGAGCAGTAGTGCATGGCAACATTAAAGCGGCGTATACCTCCATAACATCAAAAAGACGGGTTTTATAGCTGATGTTTATCATCATATATACACAACATCCTATCATTGAGTACAGAAAAAGCATTCTTTGTCCAAATTCTTCTTTCTTGCTCGTATTCAAGTATTATTGTAATATCTGTGCGAGAAGTTAAACTTTAAGCAAACAAGGCTGATGTGGAATTTGTTGCCTAATTCGACATCGCATCATGTCGCTGCACCTGATGTTTGTTAGTTAGCATCTATGCAGCCTGCTAATGTTATCAAGGGTCAATCAATAATAATGCTCGATCACAAGTCCGCGGATATTCCATTCTTGAATATACATATCTGACTCTTGTAATCTAACACAGGCCAAAAGTGGATTCGCTTGACTCCTGCATCGACGAGGTTCCTTATCTTGCGGAGACATTCATCCAAAGAGCCGAAAAGAAGCGTTTGCTCCAAGTCTTCCGCAGGCCGTCTTAAAGCTGGAGACAGTATATCTTTAACCACCTCGCGAACCTTATCTTTGTCATCGTCAATATATCCGAACATTGTCATGATAGAGTTGTCAAACGGCTCCGCCTCCTTCTTTCCTAGCGATTTTCTGTAGGCGAGCAAGAAATTCCATTTCTCTTTGAATTTTGCAGGAGTGATATTATAGGCCGAAGCCATCCAGCCGTTGCTGTATTTTGCGACTCTTTTCAACCCTGCGTCAGAACCCCAGCTACCGACGTATATTGGTGGATGAGGTTTTTGAACCGGTTTGGGCGTCAATAAGATGTCCTTAAGAGTATAGTACTTCCCCTTGTAGTTGAAGGGTCTACTACTATTATCGTTATCGTTACTTAGCAGCGTGACGAGAATTTCCAGTGCTTCTGAAAATCTTGGCCATCTCTCGCTGAAATCAATACCGCATGCGTCATAATCTCCTCGATGCGAACCTGGTCCGACACCAGCGAACAACCTTCCAGACGATATAATATCTATAGCTGCCAGCGCCTTGGCAGATACAACAGGATTTCTTACTACAATGTTCAAGATTGAAGTACCGATTAAGATGCGTGTTGTAGATGCAGCAACGGCAGATAACGTGCTTATGGCGTCAAGCCAGCTAGTATGAAAAACAATGTGATCATTTACACTTAAAGAATCATATCCAAGGGCTTCGGCATACTGAGCAAGCGATATTATTATTTGTTCATTTGTAGGCTCCTTATTACCATCAAATCCCATCACTGGAATGTGCACGCCAAACTTGATTTGATCCAACAGCTAATTTCATAGCAACATGATCTGCATGACGATATAATGTTTTTTGATGCTAAATTCAGACGTGATGCGACGACAACCCTCCGCAGAGGATTCAGTGGTGTATCGGAGATGGTAAGACCTGGCGTTCGAGAATTTCGGATAAATATTATTTGAAGAATAAGACTGCCTCAAAGGAGCAGCTAGAAGAGTTGTATGAATTGGGCAATAGATTTTCTCCAGTCGTCGATAAGCTTTCACATGGAACAATAATAAAGACAACATATAAGAGATAGAATCAGCAATCCCAATAAATAACTGGTTTGCCAAAGCTTTCTTATCCAGCAGTCACGATGATAATCCATTAACCGGATTTTAGTCTGAATAGTCTATCGGCATGGGGGAAATTATGTTAAATTTTTTCTAGCAGAAATGTTCAAGCGCATAAAGTTGAGCGACCATGCCCGGCCGGAGGAGCGTTCGAACTCATTTAGGAATGCATCAAGAAATTGATCCTTCTTCTTGGAATCAGGAATATATCCAAGGAAAGGCTTCATTACCACCGTTTTTACGAAATTAGCAAAGCTTTCACGATCAGAAAAGGTTGTGGTTTGATTTGATAAATTGACTTGGATGTCTCTGAATCTTGCTTTCTTCAGCAACCTCTCTATCTCATCAGGCTTGGGAAAGTACCATGATTGTTTCCAATCAACAAAGTGCTCCTTGAATTCGTCGGACTGCATTATTTTGAAAATAAGCGATAACATCCTCTCTACATTTCCATGACCCCCACATTCTATCAAAAGCTCGCCGTTTGGTTTCAACAGTTGCCAGAAGTGTGAGAAAAGAGCTTCTTGATCTAGAATCCAATGTAGGGCCGAGTTGGAAAAAATTACGTCGACCTCTGTTGGAAGATTCACCTTGTCCATTCTTGAGTGGATGACCTGCACATTTCCGTAACCAGACAAATTGGACTTTGCTTGCTGAACCATATTAGAATCGGCGTCAACGGCGAAAACCTGCCCAGTGGGTACTTTGTCGGCGAGAATTTTGGTTAGGTTACCCGAACCTGCACCAGCATCTATGACTATTTCATTTCCGACCCATCTTCTTTTCTCTAGCAGTTTCTGACCCCACTCTAGCTGCATGTTGCTTGAAACCTTGTCATATGTTCGAGCATCCCAAGAATGATTATTATTATTATTAATATTATCCAATTTGCTTCTCACCAGATAGGTTGATTCATTTAATAAATTCTAAGAGATATTTGTTGCACTGCAAAGATATTACGGGACGCACCATAGTTAGCCGAGCTGGCGCAAATATAAGAGTGCCGATAACCGGTTAGCCGATGTGATCTCAGACAGGCACCAGTGAAGGTCACCTAGAAGAAAACTAAATTCATAAATTCTGAGTGGGAGTCTAGTGATTGACTAGACCTCTGTTCTTTGTCTAGTGAGATGGTGAATATGGTGTAGATACTTCAGTAAAATTCATGATGCACGTGAAGTTTCAGGCAGAATATGTCGAGATCCGAACCAAATAAGTCCCGAATGAGATTGTAAAAATCAAAAGGAAACACACGTTGATTTAACGCTGTCAACTACACTTAGTCTCAATTCTGAATATTTTTCTCTTGAATCTCTCTGCACCCGCTCTTCCATTCAATAATGATAATAGTTCACAAATGACCTCGCGCGTATCTCTATTACAATATGCTGTAAGCCAAAGTAAAGAACTTCGTAATGGGATATGACAATTAAACAGGAGAGGAAATATGATTCAAGCGTGAGGAAAATTGAGCACATGAAAACTTTGATATTAGAATGCGTTTTATCTACTAAGAGTTAAATTAGCTTAGCTACAACTTTTTATCTCTCTCGAATCTTATGAAAAGACATGGAAGGTCCTAATAAACTGGTATGAAGCCTGTTTTGCTTACAGTGGATGATGATCCACATGTACTTAGAGCTATTGAACGTGATTTAAGACAGCAGTATGGCAGTCGTTTTCGTATTATTAAAGCAGATTCTGGGCAAAAGGCTCTTGAATTAGTCAAACAGTTAAAATTACGAAATGAAACCTTGGCATTACTCTTAGTCGATCAAAGAATGCCACAGATGTCTGGAGTAGCTTTCCTAGAACAGGCTATGAATATTTTTCCAGATGCCAAGCGTGTGTTGCTTACCGCTTATGCAGATACAGAGGCCGCTATAAGATCCATCAACAAAGCTAAAATTGATTATTACTTGATGAAACCTTGGGACCCACCGCAAGAAATTCTCTACCCTATACTTGATGACCTATTAGATGACTGGTGGGCTTCATTTAAGCATCCATTTGAAGGCATTAGAGTTATAGGATTGAGATGGTCCCCAAAATCATACGAAGTAAAGTATTTCCTAGCCAGAAATGGCATCCCATATCAATGGTTAGATTTCGAGGCTGATGAAGAAGCTCGCCGTCTGGTTTCTTATGTTGAATCAACTAGCAAGAGTAAGCACTCCGATTTAACAAATGCTACTACTACTACCAATAGCTCTTTTTCTGTTTCTGATCATAATAAAACGGAAAATAATAATAATAATATTGCATCCTCTAGTAGATTAGCATCTTCATTATCTTATTCGCCTTCTTCGTATTCTTCCTCTTTGCACCTGCCACTTGTCATTTTTCCTGATGGCTCACATATAGAGGAACCATCTAGTTCAGAACTTGCAGAAAAAATTGGTCTTAAGACCCGTGCACAGATGCGTTTCTATGATTTAATAATAATAGGAGCGGGACCAGCTGGCTTATCAGCGGCAGTATATGGCGCCTCAGAAGGCCTAAACACATTGCTGATTGAAAGACAAGCACCAGGAGGACAAGCAGGCATGAGCTCCAATATTGAAAACTACCTTGGCTTTCCTACTGGTCTAACTGGCAGTAATCTCGCTAGACGGGCTGTTGCTCAAGCAGCTCGGTTCGGTGCTGAAATTTTAACTCCACAAGAGGTGAGTGATATACGAGTTGATGGTCCATATAGAATAGTCAAATTAAAAGATGATACAGAGATAAGCTGTCATGCCCTGATTATTGCTTGCGGAGTATCATATCGCAATTTGGAAGCTGTAAAGGGAATAGATAAACTGACCGGAGCTGGTGTCTACTATGGTGCTTCTATGGTAGATGCAATTTCCTCTAAAGGTGAAGATATCTTCATGGTTGGAGGAGCCAATTCTGCAGGTCAGGCTGCAATTCATTTTTCAAAGTATGCTAAAACAATTACGCTTCTAGTCCGCGGTGATTCTTTGAACAAAAGCATGTCACAGTATCTTATCCACCAAATAAATGAAACACCCAACATACGTGTATTATTGAATTCAAAAGTTACAGAGGTACACGGTGAAAATAGACTTGAATCCATTATCATAACAAATACTCAAACAGGACAGCTTCAAACTGTTTCAACTTCTGGACTGTATATATTTATTGGTGCCGTGCCACATACCGATGCAGTTGCTGGACTAATAGAGCGAGATGCAAATGGTTTTATTTTGACTGGCCCAGATTTGATGCAAAATGGGCTTAAGCGTCCTCGAGGTTGGACGTTGGATCGTCAACCATTTTTACTTGAGACAAATGTCCCGGGTATATTTGCTGTTGGAGATGTACGTCATGGTTCTATGAAGAGAGTTGCTGCAGGGGTAGGAGAAGGATCCATAGCTGTTCAGATGGTACATCAATATTTAAAGAGAGTCTGAAAAAGGGTTTATTATGTCAGATAGTAATAATTATAAAAGTAACAATGAAGAAATTAATGATAAGAGTATGAATATCAATGCCAACAATAATAGCGACATTACTCATGATCACGAGACTTTTCTGCATCAAATACGACTGTTTTCAGGTTTAACTGATCAGGAACTAAAGTCCATAGAAAAAGGAGAAGAGGTATGGTTTGAAGCAGGAGATAAAATACTTGCTGAGGGAGAGCATGATACTTTTTATGTATTATTAGATGGAAAAGTGGAAGTCATATTGAGGGATGAATCTAAAGAAGCAGTACTTTCGTCCTATGATTCAGGAGATCATTTTGGAGAGCTTCCAATTATTCTTGGATGGTCAAATCATAAATGCGCTGCTTATGCTACGAAGAAAAGCCATCTATTGAAATGGGACGAAGATGCATTTTGGCGAATGATATACAGTTCTCCTTCTTTGATCAGACAGATTCTGCACTCAATGGCAAAGCTTCTTGAAACATTAGAGACAGTATTACAACATAATCAAAAGCTTATAGCGCTTGGTGGCTTGGCTGCAGGTCTTGCTCATGAGTTGAATAATCCTGCAGCAGCAGCAAATAGGACGATAACGCAATTATCTGATTCTATTTACGAGTGGAGATCTCTTGTCCAAAAGTTAAATGTGCAGCATGGTATGACTGCTCAACAATGGTCATATGTCTCTGAATTAAAAAAGGATACTTTAAAGCTTGATTCAAACCCCACAACTAGATATCCTTCTCTTGATCAAAATTCTACCACTAGAGATCTTCTTACTACAAGTAATCCAATAGCATTAGCCGAACAGGAGGACCAAATCATAGATTGGCTTGAATCTCATGGTGTGAATGATGGATGGAAGCTTTCATCTGATTTAGCCAATGCAGGAATCACTATAGATAAGCTAAATGATATCGCAGAGAATGTCACCTCATCCCAATCATTAACAACTAGGGCTACAAATAATAATAACACAGTAGACCAAAAAAATCTTTTGCTTGAAGATATTTTGAGTTGGCTTAATGCTACAACACGGGTAGATCATTTGCTTTACGAGATTAAGAGCAGCACTGCACGAATTAGCGAATTAATCTCTGCAGTAAAATCATATTCGTACATGGATCAGGCTCCACTTCAGGATGTTGATATCCATAACGGAATAGAGAGTACATTAACCATGCTTCATCATAAATTAAAAGAAGCAGATATAACTATAATTCGAGAATATGATTCTAATTTGCCACACATTAATGCTATTGGAAACGAGCTTAATCAGGTGTGGACAAATCTTATAGATAATGCTATTGAGGGTATAGGAAAGCACGGGACTATTACAATTCGCACAAAAAACGAGGGCAATAGCCAAATACTGGTAGAAGTAGTAGATAACGGCTCTCAAGGTATTCCAAAAGAAGTACAACCACGTATTTTTGAGCCATTCTTTACAACGAAGGAGCCAGGCAAAGGTACTGGTCTTGGATTGAGTATCAGCCATAGGATTATAACACAAACTCATAAAGGTGATATTAGTTTCTATTCTAGACCCGGCGAGACTCGTTTTCAGATTCGTCTACCCATCATTTACAAAGGAATCGAGCAAAAGTACTGGTCTTGGATTAGGTAATAGGATTATCACACACAAACTCGGCAGTGATCTTAGTTTCTATTTTGAAATTACGAAATACAAAATCTAAGTCTGTTTGCCTGCTACTATTGCTAATGCCTTTTCAATTGCTAATAAACAAAAACAACAGATAATAATGGGCATATTAAGAGTCATTAGGCATTCGATCTGATGCTGTAATCTTGTTACGGCATGTTATGATTATGCTTATTAGATTCCTTAGTGTTAGAATAATATATTGTCCAATTCAGCATGTACACATCTTAAATTAATAGAAGAACAAGTCCGTCCAAGTGCGGATGGGTGTGAAGATTGTCTGACAATAGGAGATTCTTGGGTGCAGTTGCGTCTATGTCTTATTTGTGGGCATGTCGGATGTTGTGACTCATCAAAGAACAAACATGCGACTAAACATTTCGATTCTACAAAACATCCAATCATCAGATCTTTTCAACCTGGAGAGGACTGGAGATGGTGTTACATTGACAGAACGTTTCTATGACTGTTAAAATATATCAAGAGACATTAACATTAATTAGATTAGCTGACTTGTTGACCCACATATAAATAGAGCAACAGCTATTCACCAAAAATTCAAGATATGCCAATAAACACTCTTCTAGTATCATACAGATTCTCCTTCCATTGGGTATCCTGCTTCCTCCCAGTCAGCTATTCCTCCTGCATAGCGCCTGACTTTATTATAGCCCATACGGGTCAAATGCTGGTATCCAATTATACTTGCAATACATGACGGATTAGCACAATATATAACAATATCATCATCAGGATCAAGCATTTTCCTTGCATCCTGTATTCTGCTAATGTTGATAGAACCAGGGATGTGTTTAGCATTAAATGCCCATTCTCCCAAAGCGTTTACTAGTTTAAAGTTGTCTCCACGGTCTAATTTCTCTTTTAAATCTTCTCTGCTGATAAGGTTTATTGGCAATTTAGAGTCGCTCATTTTCTCCTAAATTAATTAATATAGTAGATAGTAAATATTTCTTGCTTTGGTTCATTAGTCCACCTGCAATTTAACCTATTTTCAACACTGTCAAAAGAAGATGAAGAATACTCAGAACATAAATGTCAAAACCTCTTAAAGGTTGTTTGTAGCAAGGGTATCCAAAAGATACTTTAATGAACTCGTCAAATGTTTGCATTCTCCTCATATTGGATATGTTGTAAGGGAAACATCAGACAAGCTTGTAGACGACCTTTTTAGAAAAGATGCATGCAGTGAGGGAAATATCGGAGATTTGCAAGACTTTGTTAAATTAGTATCTATTGCCTCACAACTCTTGCAGAATTTTACTTGCTATAAGCAGTAAGCTAGAAGAATCAGAAGCTACTGGGAGTACCTTGCAGAATAAATCCTCTCTTAATGCTAGGCCTGATGCCAAACTAAGTTGATAATATTTATGAGTAATTTCTCAGAAATAGCGATTTATTATCACATAAATGCCCAAAGGATAATCATCGGTTGAACCATGCTCTGCTGCTGCCGCCACGATGCAATTCCGATATCCAAATATGGTTAACGGCACAATTTTGATCGGTCTCCATTATTTGACATGTTGGTAGAATTTGGGCTGAAAACAATAACAATGACGAAAAGGTGCAACGTTCACCTTTACACTCTCTTGGCAGCTTAACTTCCATTTGGAGATTCATCTCAATTTTCACATACATTCCATCGTACTCTATCAATAGCAATCTATAACCAATACGGATACGAGTAAAACAATTAGATCTCAATTTTCATTTCCTGCAGTTGAACCATAGGGTCTCAATTTTGAAGGTTTTTGTGCCGGATTCCTCCGGGCGCGCTAGAAATTCGTCCGGAAGGCATATGCTTTCATGCTTGCATTGAGTATTATACGTAAATAGTTAATTAGCGGCATTGTCGCAAATATATAACTCATGACACTATGGCTGCGACCAGCAATGACAACATAACATCGATCTTGCATTTTGAATTCACGAGAAAATCCCTATAGGTCGGACCATAACAAACTCAGAAGAATTTGAATTGATTATAGATGAAGAAGATAAAACATATGTAACTGGTTTTAGAATAACAGTTAAAGGATCTACTGACGAAAAAAATAGCCTATGCAATAGAGCAAGCTGCTCCTCGTCTGATTAACCTTCTGAGTATCAGAACAGGTCCTGCATAGTATGTGCGGCGAAGAAGGAATTGTGCCTTTGATTGTAGGGATTACGTTTGTTGTGGATTCGGTTAATGGTGTCTTTGGAAGCTTCCAAGCAGGAAATATTTTCGAAATTGTTTGTATAACAAGATGCAGTGAGGCTAATGATAATCTTATCAGACAGATGAAGAAAGTTTCCGCTCGGACTCTCCAGAGCCGATAACCAAAATTCAATATTCCACAACTTTTACTTTGTTCATATCAAATGGTTTAGAATCCTTCCAAATGTAGTCAAAGTAATCTGAACACCATTCGCAGAAAACAGAGTCTTCGCTTACAAAGAGAGCGGTCATGTCAATTTCATCCTTTGTATCTGGAAAAGTAAGGGCAGCTTCCCGACCGTCGACGATAAAAACCGCAATCCTTACTTTCTCGATCATCCTTCTCTCCATAATCCCTCTTGAGGTCAATGTGTTCATTTTTGGCATGATATTTTCCACTACATTTTTTGGAAATATTGTATTTTGACCGACAAGTGCAAATATCTTAACTCCATGGTTGGCCTTGTCTAGGAGTATTTCGCCTTCTTCAGGCCAAGTCTGAGAAACGATTATTTTCAAGGATTTCGTTGCAGATGACTGCATCTTTTTTAAACTTTGGAAAACAGTAGTCGCGCTGGTTACAGTCTTGCAGTTGTTCAGGGCACCAAGTCGCAGCAAGAACTTGTCGGGGATAACACCGACGAGGCAGTGGTCTTCAAAGAATTTCTTGTTCTTTTTCATGAACATGAAGTCGGGGATCTGCTTCATTACTAACATGCCATATTCTGTTACATGAAACACGCCGTCTACACGCCTTACTAGACCTTCCTGCACTAGCCTGTTCAGGTTCCTGTATACATCCTGAACAGTAGTATTGACTTCTCTTGAAAGAGAACTTAGCTTGGCTGGTTTCTCATTCAAAGATGCCAATATGGAAAGCCTCGTCTCACTTGCAAGCTCCATAAACAATTCAGAAGCTAGAGAAGTCTCGTCAGGGGTTTGATTCACATTGAAAGATATGTTCTCCCTTGATAATTAAGAATTTTTATAGTTCTCTATGATTAACCAATGCCTTTTTACCTATAGTTTGATCTACACCAATAATGAATTCATTCAATAATGCACTGCTAACTCTCTTTAAGCAAGAAATGTGAAAATTAAACAAATTTGTTAAAGACTGAACAACTCTGTTAAGACAAGAATATCAGTTCACCAACCATATAGATAACGCATGTCATCAGCAATGTTAGAAATAAAGGATCAGTTTCTGCAGCTTCAAAAAAACTATCAAAAACACCTTTCAAAGGTAGATCCAGAGCTGATAGATGATCTACTTCTTCGTCAGATGGAAAATCCTAGAGTTACGCCCATGTACATGATGGAGGTGTTTACCAAGCCCGGCCTAAACACAGAAGAAGTAAGGCAATACATCATTGGCAAGACTGGCATGAGTCCAGCGATATATGACAACGGGACTCATTACGTGACGAACCAAGAGCTTACACTTGACATCCTCAAGGAGATATCGGATTCGGAAGATGTAATAGAAGTCACTGGGGAATATACTGGTGGCCTCGGGGGCTATGGTGCATCTCATGAACATAGTCCATACGATAAGAGACGCATGATAACAACAACAGAAACAACAGCGACTGTAGCATCGCCAGCAAAGCAGATTTTACAACAGGAACCCGAGCCGCTTCCACCTTATGAGAAACCTGTTGCAAGACAAAGGGGGAAGAAAAACTACAAAATTGCAATATATACTGCTGCAGGGATTGCAGGTGCAATAGCATTGGCTGGGTTCATAATAAGTGGAGGTCTTCTTCCTAACACAAACGTCAGCCAATCAATCCCTGCTGGAGTTGAGCCAGGAGCTCTACATGGGGTTGTGACCGGGCCAGGAGGTCTACCTGCAGTTGGCGCCTCGGTGCTGGCCGTACAACAAGGAAATGCTTTTGTTGCTAGTTCGTTTGTATCTATTACCGGTGAATATGACATTAGACTACCACCAGGCAACTATGTAATCTACGTTGCTTACCCTGACGGTACTGACCAAACCGCAACAGTGGACATCCAAAGAGGCTCACTCCAAGATCTTAACTTCGCCTACTGATAACCAAGGTTGATAAGGAGAGACCCAAAGAAATGAACACAAAATGGTTGTACTATGCAGCCGCCGCTACGACTGCAATAGCAGGCATACTCCATCTGACACTAGCTCCAAACATGCTTAACTTTAACCTAAACGGCGCTATACTCTTCTTTGTAGGTGGAGCTGCTCAGTTATTCTGGGTGATTCCAATGATAAGAAGATGGGGAAGAATGTGGTACGGCATTGGTATAGTAGGCACACTGGTTCTCATTGCAATATGGATAATCACCAGGATACCAGGAAACCCAATAACTGGAAGGGGCGGCATGGTTAACGAAATGGGAATTGCAGTTGAAGCAATACAATGGGCATTTGTCGGCTTGACTGCTGCAATACTTCTTGTGGTAGAATCACGGAGGAAGAGAATCGATAAAATGACTGCATCAGATGCAGCCTAAGACCTCCTCTATATTTTTAGACTATTCTCTTATTCCTATATTATTACTTGTATCTACTTTCTCACTAATCACAAAGTCACTGATAGTTTTTGTTTCAGTTCTTGGCTTCTTCCTTATTGCTATCTCTTGCCTAACATAAGGTTCTTTCTTTATCTTAACTTCCTCATGGATTAATGGAACGCGGATCACAGTTTGTAAAAGCTACACGGTAAGCCTTACGGATTCATGGCTTCGAAGGTATTGCAGGAATTAATGTCGCCCGATTCCAGCCCCCTTTCGAACCAGCTCACCCTCTGTACGGAGCTGCCGTGTGTAAAAGAGTCGGGAGTTACCTGTCCCTGTGATTCCATCTGAAGCCGGTCATCTCCTATGCTGCTTGCGGCATTCAGGCCTTCCTCTATGTCGCCTTGCTCGAGAATGTCTCTCGACCTGTCGGCGTTATGTGCCCAGACGCCTGAAAAACAATCAGCTTGAAGCTCCAGCAGGACAGAGAGCCTGTTTGCGTCGACTTGGCTGCTGGCCTGCTGTTGGGCACTGTGGACCTGCTCCATAATGCCGAGTAGGTTCTGCACGTGGTGTCCCACCTCGTGCGCGATGACGTATGCCTGAGCAAAGTCACCCGGTGCACCGTACCTGTCTCTAAGATCTCTGTAGAAGCTCAGGTCTATGTACACCTTCTCGTCGACTGGGCAGTAAAAAGGTCCAACGGCGGATTGAGCGAATCCACATGCAGATTCGACTGCCCCGGAGAATAATACAAGTGTGGGTTCTGGGTACTCTAGGTTTTCAGCAGAGAATATTTCATTCCACGTATCCTCAGTGTCGGCAAGTACAACAGACACGAAATCGGCGAGTTGTCTGTCTTCAGCCGAAAGAGGGGCTCCCTCATAGTTTGAGGCGACGTCTGTGAACGTGTTATCGTTTAAAACTGTGCCAGGGTCTGCGCCGAACAGGATTGCAATAACGAGTAGGATAAGGCCACCTATTCCTCCTCCAACGGCCTTCAATGGAACCCTCATCCCTCTTCTGTCTTCGATATTGTCACTCTTTCGAGGATTTCTCCATCGCACTTGCTAATCTCCTCTCTGCCTTTGAATAGACTTTTATGGCATCTAAGCAGGCTAGGCACTTTTTATAGAAGATCCCAGCTTGAAATCTATTTCAGGTGCCTAACAACTTATCGTGAGAGCCATAACCTAATTTCAGTCACAGCAGAAAAACTAAGTAAATCAAGACTACTACTCACTCATTTTATCTAGCTGCCTCACCGACTATTCGCGGACATGGCTAGACTAGTATGAAAAGAAGACAGAGGGCTTATGGCTGTCATGTTTGGAAATGAAACAAAGTGAATATGCATCCTGTATCAGCTAATATTATTTTGGGTGTTAGTTATGGGAGCTACTGAAAGCTCTATTATTGTGAGCTTTCAATACTTCTTGTTAAGGGGGTAAATTTTCCAAAATTCACGCTGACACGGTTGGGGAGTCAGGTAACATAAGGAGCGAGCAGCTGTGGCAGAAAGGATATGGGATACAAGACGCCTGGCCATAAGCCACTAGCAAATTCCATGAGCTTCCACATGTCCTTCACCCTGTGTGCACAATGACTGACTGCGAGATACCTTATACCATTATGCCAAGGCACCTAAACTGCGTGGCACTTATAGTCATGACCAAGCCATGACGGCTAAACTTGTCGGCCCACACGACTAAAAGGGCTCCCGCCTCAGCCTGCTGCTTCGCTTTATTTTAGCCAGTACACTTCATCAGATGCAAGTGGTATGGCTCGTACCTTGCTTCCTTCGCAGACGGGACACAAAAATGCGTTGCGATACTTTGATGAATCCGGCTCAAATATCGAAGCGCACCAGAGGCATATATCGCATATCATGAAGTAATATTTCCTGCCATCTCTCTTGGCGGCCGCCAGTATTGTCTGTTCAGTGTCAGGCATAGCGCCGCTTCTGCATGATGCCAATTAAATATGGATTAACGTTGTTAATTGACTCAGTTAAGCAGTAGTCAAAAGTGGATTCCTTAGAAAAAGAGTATAAGGATGGGCTAAAAAATGATGAGTGGAGATGATGCTTCTGGTGTCTCATATACCAGTTGCTCAAGTAGATGTGCAATTTCATTAGATACTCTAAAAAGAAAGAATGGATAAAGCTGGGCTAGCAGGCAGCCAACATAACAATGTCAAGCATCGAGATTATAGACATCGTACGCGTTGTTGCAATATGTGCATTTGCAGGCGGCACCTCGTTTGCAGGTGGGCTCATAGCAAAATACATCAACTTCAGTGAGAGACAAATGTTATTTTTCACTGCTTTTGGTGCAGGCATCCTAATCTCCGCTGCCATTTTTGGAATGGTAATTGAAGCAGAAAAAACCCTGGGAGTTGTCATGACTTTGGGCGCCTTTATTGCTGGTTCGATAATCTTTACCATTGCAGATGTATTAGTTAGCGGAGCACAAGGGTGGAGGAGCTGGCATTCTACTCGGTATTGGTCTTGATTCTATTCCAGAATCACTTGCCATAGGAGCTTCGGTAGCTGGCGGTGCTGGATTTGTGATTGCACTGCTCATTGGCATACAAAATGTC
>DASUUX010000103.1:0-24121 GCA_036373855.1 Nitrososphaera sp. | reverse complement strand
TGTCCTGGCGGGTCAATTGGCCCCCACACTTTGATTCCTTGATAGGTGCCAGCTACCTGTCTTTTTTCTTTGAACTTGGCGTCAATTGGGCCTTCTGCTTTGCTGTAGCTTGTTCCTGTGCCAGTGAGTGATATCGTCGTTTGACCACCACTACTGGCACCTCCAGCTGCGGCTGCTGCTACAGTTGCTGCAGGTGCTGGAATAGCGGCTGCTGAAGAGGTTGCAGTAGCTGAGGTAGTAACAGGTTCAGAACCTGCTGACTTATCCGCTGTGGAAGAGAGGGCAGTTGAACTTCGCGCTTTGGGGTTCTTTGCCAGCGGAGTCATTTCTTCCAGGTTCTTGATAGCCGCTTCAAGCGACAACTTTTCTGCCTTCTGCAAGTGGGCGATGAACTTGTCACCTATCTTCGTATTGCGGATAATAGTGTCAATGACCATCTTGGCATTCTGGTCTGCTTTCTGGCGATAGTTTTTAATCCAGTAGGGATCTCCAAAGTATTCTAGTTGCCTTATCTGGTAAATAAGATCCACGACCTCTCCTGTAACGATTTCAACAGTGATATTCAGGTCTGCCGAGAGCTCTTTTCCCGTGACTGGATCAACACCTTTCTCCGTCCATTTGTAGGTCACATAGATCCTGTCAGCGTGGGTGTCCATCTTGAAGCCAGAGCTTCTAAGATCGTTGAGGATACTTTGGATTTCCGACTTTTGAGTAATCTCAAGAGGGATCCTGTATATGCCCAGTTTGCTGCCGTGCAGTGGATAAACGCCCCTTTTGGCGACTTCAGATAGCATTGTCCAGACCCTATCCCTCAATAATACAGACATGATGTCTGGAATTATCTAAAATATATTTCTCCTAAAAGCATTTCGATCTATTATTCGTCATCCGGACATGTCATTTCCCTTATTGCCTTGTACCGCAATTCCATTTCTTCTCCAATCTTTATGACATGATCTAATCTATATTTTGACTTCGGGAAATACCACCTGATCCCAACTTTGTGGCCTATGCCGTTCAAGTCATATATCGTGCCCTTGTCTGCTTGTACGCGCAGCTTTTCGTCAAAGACATTCTCTCGGACCTCCAGACCGCGCTTTGTCTTGTCTTCAAGTACAAAGTTGAGATCATTGTCATAAATGAAGTAAAAATGGCCCTTTTTGATCAGGTTTCCTTGCTGTTGCATCTAAGACACAAGGAAGAGAAGGACTTATTTCTGTATCGGATTTCCGATCATGTTGTTGCCCCATTCGGTCCGAGCCATCATAGTTACTAACAGACGGGTAGCCAAGCAGGTATTTGAGTACGAACGAGCTATGTGATGAGCGTTCTCCGATTCTGCAGTAGCAGATGACATGCTTATCCGACGTTACGCCCTTACCTTCATAGAGCGCCTCTAGTTCTTCTCGACTCCTGAAAGTGCCATCTATTTCCCTGACCGCTTGGGCCCAAGTTATATTCTTAGCACCTGGTATATGGCCACCTCGCTGAGCATACTCCGTTGGGTACTCTGGGGGAGCGGTAATTTCACCGGAAAACTCTTTTGGTGAGCGTACATCTACAAGCACCGTCTGTTCTGCTCTTTCGATCGCCCTTCTTATATCAGGCATGTAGGCTCGTATGCCTTCTTCTGGTGGTTTTGCAACGTATCTTGTAGGCGAAGTTAATGGATCATCCTTTGCGTACTCGCGCCTTTCAAGCTCCCATTTTTTTTCGGCTACCGTTCATTATCTTGATTTTTTTTGTGGCCATAGTACTGGAAGACCTAGAATACAAAAGCGGCAAACCAATTATTAAAATCGCCATACAAAATGAGCTCAGTGTGATATGTCGCTCCGATCCTGCTCATAAGAGCCTCGAACAGCTGGTTGTCAATGATATCGCGCCGGATAGAGTCGTTAATGTCGCGCTTCCACCATACAAGCTGAGTGCCAGGGACGTGTCCCTCCTTGTATGCGTTTTCAGGATCATAGTCGACTTCCAAAACCTTGATGTTTGGGTTATTCAGGTTGTTTGCAACCCATTCGGTCTCACATAGAACTTCTGGATAAGCATATCCATTCCTAGTCATAAGATGGCTACTTTCAACTGCTACTCATAATTTTTCTGAGGTAAAGGCATTTAAGAACTCGTCTACTGCTATGCAGTGCGGTGACATGGCACCGAACAT
Source organism: Nitrososphaera sp. (assembly GCA_036373855.1). GTDB lineage: Archaea > Thermoproteota > Nitrososphaeria > Nitrososphaerales > Nitrososphaeraceae > Nitrososphaera. Next base: position 21,951 of record DASUUX010000103.1, on the reverse strand, counting down.
CCGTAACGTAGCGATAATCACGAAGATAGGGAGTAGTGAAGCCGACAGTGCAGCTGTAAAGGTCGCAGCTCTGCTCGATAGAAGGAAAATCAAGGTCAACTCTGTGCTTCCCTCTATAATCAATGATGCTACGCCAATCAGGCCTGATGAATTGAAGGACATTAAGCTTGACCTTGTCTTTGCAATAGGTGGAGACGGCACTACCTTGCGAGCTTTTCGAATAATACCTGGAGTGGTGCCGCTCTTTAGCATAAATAGCGGAGGTCATCGCGGTATCCTGTCTGAAATCGACACAGAATCAATAGACGAATCAGTCAAGACAATACTTGCAGGGAAGTATTTTTATGATTGTCGCGTAAGGATCCAGGCTTCTGTCAACGGGAAGCTCTTCCCCCCTGTCCTAAATGATATACTCATTATGAGAGTGAACCTCACAAGAACTCCTCTATTTTCCGTTATGTTGATGGGTGACGAAATAAAGCAGAGGATGGATGGCATCGTGGTCTCTACGCCCACGGGCTCAACGGGTCATTCATTTTCGGTTGGTGGCCCTGTCCTGCATGAAGGCATGAGCTGCCTGAGTCTGACTCCTATTGCATCTGTCAACAGAATGCCACAGTTGGTGATCCCCCTGGAAGAAATCCTTATACGGAGCACGCACGAGTCTCACATGATACTTGACGGCCAAGAAACGTTCAAAATTCATGCAGATGAGCACATCAATATTTTGCGTTGTTCTCATGACGCCATATTCTTACGGCTTCAGAAGAAAGGAATGAGGCAGTTGGCAAAGCTTGGATTCTCAAGATTTGGCTTTTAGATATGCTCTTGACGCAGGTGCATTTTACACCGGCGTCATATTTCTGTCATCAGCGTACCGGTATTACACTACACAGGCCGTTTTTGATGAAGTAAAGCATATCAGAAGGTCGCATGGGGCGATAGAAGCGTTGATTGAATCCAATACCTTGCAAATTCTAAATTCAGACAGAAAAAGCATTGAAAAAGCTGTTGCAGCAGCAAGGAGGACTGGAGACTATGCAAAACTTTCAGATGCAGACTTTTCAATAATTGCCCTTGCGCTGCAGTTGGAAATAGTGTTGGTAACTAATGACTACGCAGTTGCAAATGTTGCAACCACTTTGAAGATCCCTGTTAAGTCTGTAGCCAGCAAAGGTATCATACATACAAGAAGGTGGATTGCCTACTGCAGCGCATGTGGCAGGGCCTTTGGACCCAATGCAAAAGAGTGCAGGCTGTGTGGCAATAGGTTAAGGCGGAAATACAAACTTATCTGAACGAATTGCGCCACCTTTTTTGAGTATCTTTTGTATGTTTGAGATCTTGGATTGAGGTTTTATTTGTCTTGATTCTCAAAGAGGGTTCTCTGCATTACTTGTTTGACATTATTGGATGTATTGAGGATCTTACGCACTCGCTCAGCCCTTGTAAGACCGAAGCCTGGTATGATGGCAAGCTCTGCTGCAGAGGCGTTAAGTGCCCTAATCGGAGTATGGAATTTCTTGAGCATCCTGGCAGCAAGTTTTTCTCCTACTCCGGGTAAAGACGCAAGCACGGAAAGTTGCTGTATATAAATCGGATTTTCCTTCCTAATTTTTCTCAACAGTGGACCTGTGGCCTTGCCTTCTCGTAGGCTTCTGTTGACTAATGTGACTAGCAACTGCGCCGTCTGTTCTGCAGAAGGCGTATGAATAGTTGGGATTCTGAACTCCGTTGCGATTGTTATGAGCGCATCGTAAGCAAGGGGCATCAGCTCTGCATGCAGCTTCGTATCAGTGTCTTCCATTTCTTCAGAAGTTTCAGCAAGCTCGGCAATGTTGCCTTGCACCACCACTAGTGGTTTTTGATAGTACTTCACTAGATCAGAGCACTGTACAAAGAGCCGACCATCGTAGATTGAGCTTATCAGGTCACGCACAGTTTTCCGTTCTACCGCCGTTTCAGATGAAACGACATAGTCCCCTACTTTTAATTGTGTAAAGTCAATGACGGCGCCTGCATTTTTCAGTAGCTCCGGTATGTTGCTGTTCCTTTCCCTCTCGTCAACTACAATTCTAACAGGCACAGGACATACTCTGTTTTACGCCCTCTATAACTATATTTCATAATGTAGGCATCGATTGCAACAATATGTAAAGCTCTCCGCATTAGTCATCCACTATACGTCTCCAGCTTCTGGTTATTTCTAAAATGAATTCTCGTGTAACTACTCTGTCATATAATACAATAGGATGTTGAGGATCCTATTTTGCGAGGCCCAGTTATAATCGGTACTACTATCCCAATGGTCTTGGGCCAGCACTGCCTGTTGATCCAGCCGATGAAGAGCCACCACCAGCCTGCATACCGCGAATCATTTCGTTTATCTTGTTTTCAACTTCCTTTAGATTTTCTTTCACTCTTGCCTCCTGCTTGCCAAGAACCATAATACGCGTATTTGATAGTTCTTTCTTTTCCTCCAGCTCCTTGAGGACCTCTTCCTTCTTGGCCTTGATCAGTACGGAACCTGCGTTCTTGTAGATTGCATCATCAGGACTCGCCTTTTTCAATTCCTGGAGAGCCCTATCTGTCTCTACCATTTCAACCTCCAGCTGTTGTTTTTGCATCATGATTGCTTGCAGGTTCTGTTGGAGCTGCTGTAATCGGGACACCTGTTCTCTTACCCACGGTGGGAGTTCCTGTTCACTCATAAACTGCAGAGCTATTCAGATCAACAGCATATAAAATCATAGCGTTAGGCACTTATAAGATGCATTTGCCAGCCTCAAGTAAGAATTTATACTTGCGCGCAAAGATGCAATATCTCTAGTCTCAATGTTGAAAATAACTTCGGAGTTTTTTAGAGAGATTTCTGCTTTGTAGCCAGTCGATGGCATGAGCCGGAGGTCCGGAGCAAGCGCGTGGCAAATGCCAGCTGCTACACGCTTGGATGTTGCGGTTACCTTTATTCTAGCTTTGTAACTTTTCAAGTTCAATGTCATATGCCCCAGACGCGATCTTGCAGTTGCACTTAGGGCAGTGCCATATCCCTGCAGCCAGGCGGCCGAACCTAATCGAGCCACAGGAGGGACACCTCCGCTTCTTGTGAAGCGTGCGATGGACCTTTCCATAACGTTTTCGTACGGTGGCTCCAAACTTGACTCCCAATCCACTGAGGGCTGTCGAGCCTTTCTTCCTCTTAGCCATTGTTTACTTCCAACCCCTTCAATCTTGCCCGTACTTCCTTTCCTTTAATTGTTGCTACTTCTGCTGCTTTTTTGATCTGATCCGGCGTGAATGAGCCCGTGTGGCCTTTCTGAGTTGCACAAAAGCCTTCGTCTGTAGTGGTTATGGTTATTCTGGAGTCCATGCAGGCTTCTTCTTCTGCACTCGGATCTATCAATACATAATCACCAATTCTTGCGGCGGTAATTGAAACTGGCATGCTCGTCACAGGCATTGGTTGAGTGTTGCCGCTATCTACTACTTTTTGATCCTGCATTTCAAATACGGGCAGCTTCGAGGTAAGTAGTGCTGCAACAGTGGCATACGATGTTGCATCAAATAGGTTCCCGTCAGCATTGAGCACGCTGCAATCCACAAATATTGTATATACTATTTTGCCAGGCACGAGCACAAGCTTTGCAAGATCAATCATCTCAGATTCCCTGACGCCTCTGTCGACCACCCTTGCCAGCTCAACTACCTCCTCGTCTGGTGGACCCGGCTCAATGTATGGCGATGCCGTCGGAAGCACTTCTGCCGAAACGATTAACGCACCCTTGTTCTCAAGACCTTCAAAAGGCTCGCCTGTCTCTACTTTGACACCTGCAATCACTTCAGTGTCACCAAGCTTGACTCTTGCAGAGCCATTTGCTTTCTTGACAACATCTGTCTCAATTACGAGATGTCGGGTTTGGCTAAAGTCTCTGCCATCAAGTCTCTTCCCCTTTGATAAATCATCCCACATCTGCTGCTTGCGAAGGTGCTCAACGATTATAGTTGATCTCTTTGATGAGCTCATTGTACTTCCTCCTTTAGTTCAGTTTCACTGCCAAAGTACTTTTGCATCAATGCTTGCTTTTGGATTTCATAGACCATCTTGCAGCCGCCAATTGCCTTGTCAAGGCATTCATCAAACTGCTCAGGTGCGAGTCTGCCATCTAGCTGCAAAAGCGTTACTTGTTCTAGCCTGGGCATGTATGCAACCGGCATATCCGCCTGGCCTTCCTTATCCTCTTCATCGTTAATATCCAGCACGATCTTGTTATCGACTTTGCCTGCAGCACACGAAGCTACCAGATCGTGCATGCTGATGCCGGCATCTGCCAATGCAACTGAAGCAGCCGTGATGCCTGCACAGCGTGAGCCACCATCGGATTGAAGTACCTCCACAAAAACGTCGATTGCTGCTCTAGGATAGTCCTGGAGCATCAGCGCCGGTTCTAGTGACTCTCGCATTACCTTAGAGATCTCGATTTCCCTTCTAGAAGGGGCAGGATTCTTGCGCGTGTCCGTGGAGAAGGGGACCATGTGATAACGGCAGCGTAGCACGCACCTGTCGGGAAGTGCCATGTGCTTTGGGTGCACTTCTCGAGGGCCATACACTGCGGCTAGTATCTTATTCTTTCCAAATTCTATGAAGGCGGAACCATCAGCATTTTTCACCGGACCCACAGTTATTTTGACAGTGCGTAACTCGTCAATGCCTCTTCCGTCTATCCTCTTGCCATTTTCATCTATCAAATTTCTTGTTAGAGTCATTTTTCACCTTCGACCTCCAATTCTTCCTCCACCTCATCAATGGTAGATTCAATTTCTACAGGTTTAGGGGCGCCCGTAATAAGCGGGCCCCTCTCTTGCGGCGGTTGTGTATCTGGCACATTCAAAAGTCCTTTAATACGCTGTGTCAAGTTTGCTGTGTGTGCTTCCTCTTCTACCATCACTATTGCCCTGACTGCCAACTTTACTCCCTCAGGAGACCTGCCAGTCACGACTACAATTCCATTCTGACCTATGAGCACCCGAGTCTCGGTCGCTTGCTCTATGGTTTGGATCATAGAGCCACGCTTGCCTATCAGGCGCGGAACTCGTGTTGCAGATATTCTGAGCAGTTCTCCCCTTGGGATCTTACCAAGGTCTCGATCCTGAACAGTAAGCATCGGGTCCCGCGTCCGGTCAAATGCGATAATCCTTGCGGTTATCATGTCGCCTATTGCAAAATGCTTGGTCATGTCATCCCTTGCTGGGGAAAAATCTCTTCCAAAAACATCTTGGGCAGGCAGATGAGCAGAAAAGCAAGAGTTGATGTCTACTTCCCACGAGAGGGACGAGTGGTCTACGATCTTGCCGATCACAAGGTCATTTACGCGTGGAATATAAACGCCTGATAGTGGTATAACTTTCACGCCATCGCGTCCTGTCTCCGCAATACCAATCCTAGTAGCAATGAGAGCATTGCCTGATTTGATAACGTTCATCAGTGGCCTAAAGTTCCCCTCGGCAATCTTGTCTCCGGGGACGACATATCTTCTCTTCAGCTCATGCATGGCTCAAAAGCTCACCACTGGGGCAAAAAACCCTTCTGAAAGCGTATAGTCATTTTTCATTATTTTCTTTTCTCTCCTTTGCTGGTAGGTTATAGCGCACTTATATTTTTAAGTGTAGGTCGTAAGTCTAGTCTTCCTTCACCTGAGCAGACCCCTTTGTTACTGCACCAAGCCGGTCAAGAAATTGCCCCCTGATACTAGCATTCATATCAAGCACCGCCTTGAGCGACCCATCTGCAAGCCACTCCTCAGATCTAAGCTCCCCGGTAGACTTTAGTACGCTGTATGACTGGGCTGCAAATTGTGGCGGGACCGTTACTGTCAGCTTAACAGTCTCTGACCTTAAGGGTAGTATCTTACGGAGCGCATCAACTAGGGTCTTTGCTTGGTCCTCCACCTTTTTGAATGGATCTATCGGCACCCTCACTTCTTCCATGGCAGCCTCTATTCTCACTACAGGGTGCGGCAAGTGGGTCTTAGGGTCAACAAAGCTCCTATTTATGAACTGTACTATCTGCCTCTTCTTCTCCTCAACCATCTTCCTACGCTGGTCCGTAGTGAGATTAAGCTCCCCTCTTGCGAGGATCTGCTTGGCCACATCCGCTGAATCGGTGGTCTTGAAGTGCCTCATCATCTTCTCGCTTGATGCCCTTGAGCCCTTGTTGGCGTCAGAATAAATCTCATCTGACACAAGCGCGCCCGAAATATCAGATCTCTTGCCCATCTTATATTCAAGGGCGGGGTCCGGCTTGACCAGCAGCTCAAACTTGTCCCCGTCCAAAATGAGGCGAGCGACCGTGAATTTGTCTGTCATTTAATAAGATCATCCATTTCCGGAATATATATGCCTGTCAAGACTCAGAATTTTTGCAAGTTTCGGTAGATTTTTAAGGTTGTTTTGGACAGCTGTGATAAGTATTGGGTTCTGCATCTGCTGAAATTGTTGAAAAATCAAATGAGAGGATTGTTGTCAGATTTAGCAATATTCCAAGACAATATGTAAATTCCCTCAGAAGGCTGGCGATAAGTGAAGTCTCCACGCTGGCAATAGATGACGTTGTGGTTCTTGAAAATTCCTCCGTTATGCACGATGAAGCGGTTGCCCATAGGCTTGGGCTAATACCGCTCCGCACTGATCCTGGGAGGTTCGTAATGCCTCAAGAGTGCGACTGCAAGAGTACGCTTGGATGCAGCAAGTGCAGGGTTCTCTTGGTCCTTGACGCAGAGGCAAATGAAAAGACTCTGGCCGTAACCTCAGGCGAGCTGGTGTCAGAAGATGAGATGGTCAAACCCGTCAGTAAAGACATTCCGATCGTCGTTCTGGCTCCCAATCAAAAATTAAAATTTGAAGCGTATGCAAGGCTTGGCATTGGCAAAGACCATGCGAAGTGGCAGCCAACGTCCGCTGCAGTAGTAAAAGATGGCAAGAATGAGGATGAGACAATACTGATCCTGGAATCAAATGGCGCCCTGACGGCCGAAGAGATACTGCTGGCTGCCGGAGAGCGGCTCGTTGCAAAGGTCAAGAGCTTCAAACAGTTAGTATCGTCGCTGAAGGTTCCAAAGAATGCCTAGATATCGGGCTTCGGCATAAGTCTCTTGTCATTGTCAAAGGTCGAATCTTCAAGAGGGCCTGCAAGTAAAGCAATGTGAATTTTAAACGAAATTGATCCTAGGACATGTAAGTGATTTAGGCTTGACGCTCCAGAGGTCGAATTGTCCCTTTAAGTTCACATAGCCATTACATTTATTTGGGGAATTTCGAATACGAGTTCATATTACACATGTTTGCCCAGACAGTGATTGATAACACAATTTGGACTCTTCGCAATGCCTTTAAGAGGAACAAAGCACCGATATGGCGGGCACTCCAAGAGGAGCTTGCAGGCCCCAGGGCTAATCGGCGTGAGATTAATGTCAGGAGGCTTGCACAGATAACCAAAGCAGATGAGGTGGTAGTCGTCCCCGGCAAGGTTCTAGGAACTGGTAGTCTTGGTCACAAGCTGACGGTTTGCGCTTTTTCAATATCAGAAACCGCCGCCAAGAAAATCATAGAGTCTGGCGGCAGGGTTTTGACGTTTAATGATTTGATCAATAAGCACCCCGATGGCAAAGGAGTGAGAATAATTGGCTGAGCAAAAAATGATACAAAAGCAGCAAGAGACTGTAGTAGTAGTAGTAGTTGATGCAACCAACTGCATTGCTGGTAGGATGTGCTCGCATGTTTCAAAACTGCTACTGCAAGGTAACAGAGTTGCGATCGTCAACGCCGAGAAGGCAATGCTATCAGGTAACCGCTACAAGACAATTAACCAATACAAAGAGCATTTGGAAATCAATTCGGTGACAAACCCCATTCATGGCCCCTTCCACCCACGGAGGCCAGACACCATCATCTCTAAGATGGTAAGGGGAATGGTGCCAAAGCGTAAGTCAGATGGGATAGGTGCATTCAAGCGCCTGAGGGTGTATATGGGAGTTCCTGATCGTATGAAAGAGGCCAAGATGGAGTCATTTGCCGACTCAAAGATCACCAAGCCGGAGTCCTACTATATTTCTATTGCCGAAGTTGCCAAGCAGATAGGATGGAAGGGAGAATGATAAACAAGATAGAGCTCTATCCGGGCCAACGGAAGACAAGTAAGGCAGTCGCTACAATAGCTAAAGGAACCGGCAAGGTAAGGATGAACAACCGGCCGGCCGAGCTGGTGACTCCTGAAATCGCAAGAGAGCTCCTCCTTACGCCGCTTACGCTTATAGGTGAATTGCGCAACAGGATCGACGTCGATGTTCAAGTCCACGGCGGTGGCTTTATGGGACAGGCGTTTGCAGGTGCCGTTGCAATTTCACGTGCCCTCACAGGGCAAGAGAAGGGTGGCAAGGACCCAAAGGAGCATCCTCTCACAAAGAGCATGCGCGAAGAGGTAAGGAAAAAAATAGCAGAATACGACAGACACCTGCTATCTGGAGACAGCAGGCAGACAGAATCCAAGAAATTTGGCGGGCCTAGCGCACGACGCAGAAGGCAAAAGTCATACCGTTAAATTTCTCTTTTTTGATAGAGACGTTGTGTATAACCAGTCCATCTTCACCTGCGGGCATCGCTCATCGAATACACCTTGTAAAGCTTGCTGGTTTGCCTGTCGGTGTACCTCCATTCATCCGAGCTGAACTTGACCTCATTGAATTTTGACTTGATCGAAGGATGTAGCATCTTATACACATCTTGTCCAATTGAGATCATGTTGGGCCCTGTGAGGGACGTTATCTTGGCAGCTATGTTCATGCAATATCCCAGAATGTCGATCTGGGAGCTTCGGTCATGGCCGTATTGCACAATAACATTTTCGCCCTCGTCTATCCCTATCTTGACGTTCAGCTCTGGATAGTCATATTGGTTGAGAATAGGGTTAATACCGTTCCTTACTACCGCAAGCATCGACCTGGAGCATTGTACTGCTCTATCGCATGCAAGCAGCTTGTTATAACTTGCCGGAAAGAACGAAATGACGGCATCTCCCACATATTTGAGTACGTAGCCTTTGTGGTTGTAAATAACCTGCGAAATTTCATATGTGAAAGCCCGGATTATCGTAGTCAGCTTATCAGCAGGCAAGGTCATGCTCATATTAGTTGACCCCACCAGATCGGCATAGGTTATCACAAGCGGAACCTTGGTACTAACATGGTTGAGAAGGAATTCTTGACCCGGCTGGAGCGATGCGTCGTATTGGAAACGGCGCTTGAGGGCCCTCCATAGCCTGTCCTGAGTCTGCGAGACAAGGGTTTCGGCGTCAACTATCTTAGCCTCTTCATTGCTCTTGCTCTCGTTATTCATCATCATGTTGAAAAGGCCCTTGCTGGTGTTATCCTGTTCGCTCTCCTTCTTGGTCTCTTTTGAGGGAGCCAAATCTTAGTTGAGTTTGTCGTCTGTTCCATTTAAACGTGGATATATTAGACAGTGCTATACACTCTCTTGATGTGAGGGCGCCACTTAAGGGAGACGACAACTTTTGCAGGCAGGTAAATGCATCGGCTGAGAAGGTGCAAGAGGCTTTTCTTGAGACCATCAAGTCTGCCATTACAATGCGCCAAGCAAACGCAATGCTAGGCGACTGCACAATAACTCAGGCCGGCACTTTTGACCCGCAGAATGTCGAGAACTTTTTCCAACAGCTTGGGAACGCCCTCGAAGGCTGGACGTTTAGCGGCGTCTTGAAATCAGCTAATGAAGACATGCACAGACTATACTCCACATTTACGAAAGAGGCTGACAAGTTTTACATCAGCGTATATTTTGGCATCCAGTTCCATGAGCTGCCCTACTATAGAGTTGATAGGCGTGTCATCGAAATACAGAAGGAGCTTGCAAAAATTGAGGGCAGAGCGACTTCTGTTTTGAGCGAGATGACAAGCGCTGCAGATAGGGTGCTTGCTACCGAGCTGGAAAAGAGAGGCTATACTAATTTAGGGTTCGAGGAACTTTTTGCGAAAATGTTTGACGACGAAAAGCTTATCGAGGAGCTTAACGAGAAGACTGCAGTTGTTGAAACTCATTTTCCCCAGGTTGGGGTGTCACGCAACAAGCAAAGCGAGCTTCTTTCAGAACTAAACGATCTACTCATAAAATTTTACCAGACATCACCAGTCGTGATTGATTACAATAAGCTCATGCAAGGCGAAGAAGGTATCACCAACTACTTTGATATCGAAGTCATAAAGAAGAACAAGAAGACGAAAAGAAGAGAAGCATTCATTGACACTATAAAAATGCCAAAAGAGGCTGCTGGCATGCTCTCAGGAGAGATTGGCGCTGTGGGAGAAACGCTGCGCAAGTTGGGCGCCAGTTTCTTATGTTATTGATCACCTCAAACGCAGTTAGCGCAGAATTGGAGTGCAAAACTGACACGAGCACAAGTGAGGGCGCGAAATCAAGTTGATAAGAACATGAAGAGCCGCTATGAGAGTTCCGGTTTCAAGCTAGCTATAGATAATTCCGTCAAGCAGGATGATGATAATCTCGAGGCACAGCCTAATGCTTCACTATGCAGACGATGTCATTATTGATGCCCAGGTGAGACTATATAGATCACACTTGAGTCTGCCCTTACCGAGAGCATATTTGATGTGCATCTCTTACGCTCCAAGTGAAAAAGCCTAGATCAAATGATGACCCGATAAAGGCGTAGGAAAGGTCCTGATATTCATTAATGATGCGGTATCTATGCTGCCTAATGTCAGATTTCATTTATCAGTTCAGTCAGCTTTCTCTTGGGCTTTGGATGTAGCATCTTTTGCGAGTAGCCAAGGCACAAGATACACCCCGGGACAAGATCTGTGACAAGCGCTTGCATCACCTTTTGCTCGTCTATCATACCGATCCACACCGACGTGAGACCGAGCGCGTGGGCAGCCAGTTGGGCATAGGCAGCCGCAAGCGTGGCGTCCTGCACTGAGAACTTTTTGATTATGTGCTGCGGAAAATTCATCTTGACCCTTGACGGGTTCATACAAAATACCAGCACCACTGGCGCGTTCACGTATGGCTGGTTGTTTGCAGCCTGTACAAGCCTGAGCTTGACATCGGGGTTCTTTACATGGTAAATTTCAAACCCTTGAAAGCCTCCTGCTGTTGGAGCAGTATCGGCAGCGGCAAATATCATTTCAAGCTTCCAATCCTCTATTTCCCGATCCTCAAACTTACGCTGCGATCTGCGATTCAGCATTACATTGAAGAGATTGGTCTGCAGGATATCATCCAATCCTGAAGGGGCCTCCTCTTCTTTTGGGTATACCTTGGTGTTTTTTTCATCGGCGTACATCCTTGAGAAAATATCGCTTGGATACATCCAAGTATTTAGATATGTCCATGCAATAAAGATTTTCTATATTGATGTAAGACTGAAATAGCGTCTTGAGCCAGGTACAGCCGTCGGCAAAATGGTTAAAACGAAAAAGATGATCCTTGAAGTGCAGATAGAGATCGATATCCCAATTGACATCGTGCAAGACAGCCACAGGATAAAGGCGGTAGAAGACGGCCTTAGCCGTAGCATTTCAAAGGGCCTATACGATCAAGGAGTCTCATTTGAGATAAAGAACTGCAGTTCTAAGATTAGATAAAAGAGATAGACAGTAATTGCCATTATGTCTTAGAGGAAGCAAGCTAACGTTGTTAAACCTATGGCTGGTGTCTCTTGCTTCTGCGAACCTCTTCTCCTTCTTGCTTCCGAAAGATGATAAGTATGTGCCATAAGCGCGATGTGACAAATGAAGTAATCTAATGTACACTGGACGATCTTTAAGAGATGAGTCCCTTAATTCGGACTGCGATGTATAATACTCTAAAGCAGAAGAAGATGAGAAAAATTATCTTACCTGCAAATCTTAGAATCTCTGCCCGCAAAGATATCGCAGTATTGAACTCTATACACACGCCTGAATGCAGCCGAGCAGGAATTTACCATACTTATCAAAATTTGATATAACATGGTTTAAATCAAGTTTGTCTAGTAATCCGAGCATGTTTCGCAAACCTTCTTTCATTATCTCAAAGGCGAAGGATTTGCCAGGGGGCTTTTCTTGGCTTAACATTGACAGGCCGCTTTCCCTTGAAGACTTAAAAGGCCATGTCGTGATTCTTGATTTCTGGACTTATTGCTGTATCAACTGCATGCATACTCTTCCGGATTTAGACTGGATAGAGAAAAAGTATCGCTGGAAACCTGTCGTCGTCATTGGTGTGCACTCCCAAATTCTACAATGAACAGGAGGTAGAAAACATCAAAGAAGCAATCGGCAGATACGAAATAAGCCACCCTGTGATCGTTGATAAAGACTTGGCGATCTGGCAGTCGTACAAAGTGAGTGGCTGGCCGACACTTGTAGTTATGGATCCCAAAGCTAACGTCGTTTACCATCAATCCGGCGAGGGTCAGCGTCAGTATATTGACGATGTAATCAGTGTGCTTATCGGAACCCACAGTGCAAAGGGGACGCTTGCAGAGAAACCACTGGAAATAAAGAAGCCTGCAACAGTGCACTCAGGAATCTTGTCTTACCCTGGCAAGCTGTCGTTTTCGCCTGATGGCAAGATGCTTGCAATCAGTGACTCAAATCATAACAGGATTCTTGTCGTTGATGCAGATAGCGGCAAGATAATATACAAGGTGGGCAACGGGGCAAAAGGTCTGTGCGACTGCGACTTAGAGCAGGCCCAGTTCTTTCGGCCGCAGGGAGTGTTGTGGCTCAACCAAGACAAGATCTATGTCGCAGACAGCTAGAATCATGCATTAAGAGAGATCAGCTTGCAGTCTAAAATGGTCAAGACACTTGCAGGCAACGGTATGCAGGGTTATTGGATCCAATCACCTCAGGACGGTAAGACTACTCAGCTCAGCTCTCCCTGGGACCTAGCAGATAACGACGGTTTCATTTTCATTGCAATGGCGGGCCTGCACCAGATCTGGGGCTACCATATAGCATCGGGCAAGATAGGGCCGTTTGCAGGCAGTGGCTATGAAAACATTGTTGATGGATCAGTTGGCGAAGCCCAATTTGCACAGCCAAGTGGCCTCTCGATATCTGGCAACTATCTCTTTGTGTTAGACAGTGAAGTTTCGGCAATAAGAAGAATTGATCTTCGTCGCAAGATAGTCCAGACTCTTGTAGGTAAAGGATTGTTTGTCTTTGGTCATAGGGATGGATCGCTTGAGGAGGCAAGGCTCCAGCACCCACTTGGAGTCACCACCTGCAGGGAAAACAGGATCTACGTTGCTGACACTTATAATCACTCACTGAGGGTGATTGACTTCGTAGAGCAAAAGGTGTCGACACTGGTGAGCAGGTCGCAAATGAAGACTATGTGCAATGTAGATGACCCGTCGTGTGACACGCTTGGGCTGTTTGAGCCAAGCGATGTCAAGATGCACGGAAATTTACTCTATATTGCCGACACGAATAATCACCTTGTTAGGATATTTGAGCTTGATAAAAGGGTGCTCAGGACGTTGACCATCAAAGAATAAGCTAGGCGTTCGTGCACCGGCTTTAAACTTCTCAAAAGCTTAGCCTTTCCAATTTCTAGCCAAGAAAACAGGAAATCGATTAAATACGATAAAATGCAATTTCGTCCCATTATGGAATGTGCAGTATACGACACTTATGTTACAAAGAAGGACGGCAGGATAATGCACTTTGATGTGGTTGTAGATGCAAATACACCACACGAGAAGGCGATCGAGTACGGCAAAGAATACCTTTCCACAGCCGGAGAAGGCGGAGAAAAAATGACACAAGAAGAATGTCAGTTCTGCCATATACAGGAAGCGCCACCATTCGTAGAAAAGGCGATAGAACAAAGGGGCTACTGGATTCAAAAGATGGAAGGCTGCGCTCCCTAGATCTTCCTTTTATTCCGTACGTTGTTATTATAATAGAATAATAAATAATATTAATTATACATCTACTAATTAATATCTCTGGCAGCGACCTGCCACTGAAACGGTGATGAGCTAGTTGGATAAAAGATCTTATGAGGATGCATTATAATGACACAGAACTTCTGGCAACTGACGAGCTCATCTAAGTATATTCATGAAGGGCAATATTACATGAAATAGAATTTGACAGATCTTAGAAATGATTATTCATAGACCTAGAAAGCTTCCTAGTCTCACCCTCCTATTACTACTAATATCCCAGGTGCTGCCCAAGTGTGGGCCAGCATAAATTATAATTAAGGCATCGACTGCTCATGCATTGCATAAATAGATGAACGACGAGAGCGTATGGAACCCCGGAAAAAAAAGGCGTATACCGACTATTGAGGACATTGTCAAGGCGCAAGAGCTGTTATCAGGGATAATTAGAAGGACACCTCTTCAAACTTCCAGAACCTTCTCGGGGCTTGCAGGGACAAATTTGTTTCTCAAGCTGGAATGTCTGCAGGTGACAGGCTCTTTCAAAGTACGTGGAGCTTTTGTCAAGATCAGCACGCTGTCTCACAAGCAGACAGGCTACGGAGTAATTGCAGCCTCTGCCGGCAACCACGCCCAAGGCGTGGCATATGCTGCCATGATAAAGAAGATCCCATGCACAATTGTCATGCCGGAGAACGCGTCGCCAGCCAAAGTTGCAGCAACAAGATCATATGGTGCAAAAGTAATTCGGCGTGGAGCAAATTATGACGATGCATGGGAAGCGACACAAGAGATTGCCAAGTCAGAGGGTAGTACAATAGTTCACGCTTTTGACGATCCCGATGTCATTGCAGGCCAAGGCACGATCGGCCTTGAGCTTCTCGAAGACCTTCCAGATGTTGACAGAATATACGTGCCCATAGGCGGCGGAGGCCTTGCTGCTGGTGTGGCAATTGCAGTCAAGTCTAGAAAGCCAAATGTCAAGATAATGGGCGTCGAGTCAAAAGCCTTTCCTGCCATGAAAGAATCGCTTGCCAAGGGCTCGCTCCAGTCTACAAAGCGTGGCTACAGCATAGCAGATGGCATTGCAGTCAAGCAACCAGGCGAACTTACACACCAAATAGTAAGCAAGTACCTGGACGATATCGTCCTAATTGACGACACGTCGATAGTAAAGACGATGTTTCTCATGATGGAGCGCGCCAAGTTGGTGGTCGAGCCTGCAGGAGCGGCCAGCCTCGCTTACCTTCTATCAAATGGTAGCTATGCGGGGAGCAGGAAGGACAAGGTCGTAACCATCCTATCAGGAGGTAACGTCGACATGTACCTCCTGGGCCAAATAGTGGCAAAGGGCCTGATGCAAATGGGCAGGTTGCTTAAGATTTTTATCCTACTGCCAGACAAGCCTGGTGCTCTTAAAAGTGTAGTAGATGGCATCGCAGAGCTGAGCGTCAATATAGTCGAAGTGGAGCATGACAGGCTGAGTGCACATATCCCTGCAGGAACTGCTGGCGTCTACCTGAGTCTTGAGCTGGAAAACGAAAAACACGCTCACCGCTTGATAGAATTTCTAAAACAAAAAGGGATAGAGTTCAAGGTAGTTAGCTAACTAACTAACTAACTAGCTAGCTAACATAGTTGTATTCTCTTAACCCTGCCTTCTCGGCAGTATTGCCGCCTACCTTGACGAGCACAAATTCTTTATGAGCTTGGATAATCGAGTCATTAAAGCCGCGCTCGTTCCTGTGGAGCCTCTCATACTCTTCTATCGTGAGCTTTTGTCTTGAACCGATCTCTGAATCTAAGTCCATCTTACTTACTATTTCCTTGTATTGTGATTGTACCGTCCCACTAAAGACCATAGCGCTACTGCCACTCCCATAAGAGCCAAAGCCAATCCGCTTTTGTTCAAGGTCTATTCCTTTCTTGAATTCAAACTCTAGCATACTTCGGAGACCCATATACATGGATGCAGTATACAAATTGCCAATTATTGCAGATGCTTCAAGCGAGCTAGCCATCTTTTTCTCGTATACTTCGTTGTAAAATGATGTCTGCATGAAAGCGCGTCTGAACCGCTCGTCAGCCTTCATGAATTCAGTGTCAGCAAGAATTGACTCTATGGTTCCACGAGGATCCTTTGGTTGGGGTTCTGACATCCCAACCTCTTTGATAACATATTTCCACCTTGGTAGATGGCGCCACTCATGTCTTAGCAGATAGGCTAGTGCCTTCTCGCCCATCTTCCTGTATGGAAGGTGGACTGCGAAAAAATCGATGTGATCAGTTATCGATTCGCCGTCCTTGAGCTGGATAAGCCCTGTCTTGATTGCCTTTTCCTTGTAGGCATCAAATGCCTTCCTAACCGATATCAGGTATAATAAATTTGAATAGCTCCCGTTCACAAGAGGAGTTTCTTTACCAAACGGACGATAAAAGTCGTATTCGTTTTTGATTATTGTCGAAGGAACTTTAGGATCAAAGGCCAAAAGCCTCGGATTCTCTTTTACCAAGAGAGCAACTGCACCGGCACCTTGAGTGTATTCTCCGGTAGAACCAATATCATACTTGGCTATGTCGCTTACGACTACTATGGCAGCCTTGCCATTGTTTTCGTCAGCTCTTATCCAGTTTGCATTGTCATAGAGTGCATAAGATCCACTTACGCACGCAAATTTACATTCAATCCCGCCGGCGTGTTCAAACGAGCCTTCGCCGTACATCTGTTCTAACATTCCAATAACAAAAGAGTTCATTGCCTTTGATTCGTCCAGCGATGATTCAGTGGCGACGTAAACCCTTCCAATGTCCTCTGGATGAAGGTGATCCTTCTGCATCAACTTTATGCAGGCGTTTGCAGCCATACAGGCAGAATCTTGGTTAGTGTCAGCAATGGCCATCTTCTTAATTCCTATACCATATTCGAGTTTTTGGGGATCAATACCTCTTGCTTCAGCAAAATCCTTGTAATCGATGTAAAGCTTGGGTATATACATAGCAAGATCATCAATACCTACAACTGGCATTACTGGATTGCAGTAATGCTGATAGTCATTTAAAGGTATTTCTGGAAATATTATTTGATCTAAAGATATCAATTTATTTGAGCAAAAATCCTATGATAATGCGCATATGTGTCTCTTTCTTAAAGTGGCTTAGTATCTGTCACTACCAAAGCACCTATTAGCACTCATAATGGAAGCCTCCGAACTAGAATTTGAGGTTCTACTCATCTCGAAGATATGCCAGGTGGCCAAGGGCTCTCTCCCATCTCCTCTCTATACATCTAGCATCATCTGGCGAGTATGCAGGACTTAGGACGAAATTCAATTGAAGAATGTGCGGGTATTGTTTAGGCTGAGCGGACTGCGGGGTGTTTTCACAAAAGAGAGGAGACATCCAGATAGTAGTTGCGTCAGATCATGTATCTATGTTTCAGGCTTATCTAAAAATATTAATCTAAAATAATGAATCCGCCGTCGTCGGTTAGAAGCATCCAGTGTCAGAATAGTTTATTGGGCGATCGCTCAAGAATACATTTTGAACATGCCGAAGATGAACAGTGTGGATACATGGAACTTGGTTATACAAACAAGATTTCATCATTATAGCGGAAACCAGACCTGTCATTAACAACAGGCTCGAATCGGACCACCTAGAGGAGACTTGGACTTTCCAACGGGAGTTTAGCATGATGGTCCTTCTAATGATGTGATTGTGTCAATCCAACAGGCTGCAATTGGAGATAAGATTAATGTGCTTCTATCTAGTGCTCAGAAGTACTCCAAAATCATCCTAAAAGTTCGTGAAATGCTGAGTGGAATGATCACTATAACCAT
This sequence comes from Nitrososphaera sp., assembly GCA_036373855.1. Lineage (GTDB taxonomy): Archaea > Thermoproteota > Nitrososphaeria > Nitrososphaerales > Nitrososphaeraceae > Nitrososphaera. The sequence continues at coordinate 4,143 of DASUUX010000103.1, read as the reverse complement.
CACATTTAAATTCTCAATGTGCTATACTATTTTTACATCGACCAAACCGATGGGGAACAAACGGTCTGGTTGGAGTGCAGTGGGTGAGAAACTCTGCGCTTCACCAGACTATTATTCTTATTCAATCACTCGAATGTCCAGCTCATCATATGCATCCTTTACCGCTAGGAAAAAGAGATCGTCTTCATATATCAAAAGCCAGTCTTTTACGCCAATTACGGGCAGCTTACGTACGAGTAATTCGCCTGTATCTTTGATGGTAGTCATGACGTATGCAAACCGTGGCCTTCTGCGGTTGAGATTGAAGAGAGTTTCCTGCAATTCGATGCCCTGCGCCCCGCCTTGGATGTTTATCTTGACGGTGTCACCATATCTATTCTCCACTTTGCCGACGACGTAGCTCTGTCCTGCTTCGAACTGCTCTATGTTGAGCATTACCTTGTTAGTTGCAACAAAGGTTTCAGGCATTTCTCTATACAGCTTCTCTGAAAGATGGTCATAAAAGATGTTCATTTAAGGCCCAAGCCCGGTACTATTTTTACAAATCTCCGCAGCACGACGATTATCGCACCACTTATCCCTGTGATCGCAGCTCCTGTCGCAAGTGAGCCATGGGGAAACTCTGGCACAACTACAGCACCTCTTGCAATGCCGTTCCTTGTCTGGTCTATAGACTGTCCATCTCTTCCAATGCCTGTGACTTCAACCTCCATGCGGTAATTCTCATTTGCCGGAAAATCAATCGTCTGCGCGCCAGTTCCTCCCTCTGCAACGAGGCCTGTCTGACTGTAGACTTGACTGCCATTGTTGTCTAAGATACGCAGGTTGTAGTTTACATCATCTACTATTCTTTCTCCAGAGAACCCGTCATGGAAGCTCAGAGTCAGGGTTGATTCTGTATTTGCATTCAACTGGTCTGGAGTCCACTCAAGTACGACATTGAGGTTTCCTGTATCTGTGAGTATTTCGCCTGTTGTCTGCGTGACTTGGCCAGTGGCTGGTGCAAGAGTAAATATCATATCAGAATCTTCTTGGGGGATCCCGCTCGCCATATTGATGATGTCGTTTTTGTTGATCAAGTAGTGGAGAGTAAGCTCTTGCTGCGAAGAATAGGGATCGACTGCAAGCATCCTTCCGGAGATCGGATTGCCATTCACGTTAGCAGTAAATGAAGTAGTATCTCCTATTCCTGAAAGAGATTTTGGAATTTTCACTTCCTCATGTACAAATATGTTTGTGTCTTGGATTCTCGAGACATTCCAATCAAATGGCATCGACCATGTGAACTGCTGGTTGTTGGCATCGAAACTAAGATCACGTACTCTATCGTAATACGATATTACGGTAGTGTTGTAGGACTGACCCTGGTAATCGATACTTTGAGTAAAGACATCCCCTACACTGAGCCACGAATCAAACTTGGGAATGTTCTCATCTGAAAATATGTTCCGTATATTATCAACTCCAAAGATCTCCACCCTAAGGTGATACAGGCCGCCTTCCAGGAACAGAGGTCCTTGGATGTTCACTGTTCCGCCAGGGTCTGCAACCCAGGCGTTGAGGAATTGCTCCTGAGTTCCAAAGATCTGCAGTTCGCCTTCTGCAGGCTGCACCTTAAGCCTGAGCAGGCCGCTTTCCGTATGAAAAAGAGTAGGAGGCATTATAGTCACCGCTTCTTCTCCAATTCCTTTTTCTACGCTGACGAAAAAAGTCGTATACTGGATCGTCTGGTTGTTATTTGCATCGTATAGCCTGAAGAGTATGAATGCGTCATCTCTGCTTGCATCTGTCAGGATGGGAGGGTTCACTTGTACCAGCAGCTCGGCATTTCTGTCGCCAAGTGTCGCACTGAATGTCTCGGAAGTCAGGCCGTCTCCAAAAGTCTTCTGAGTAGGGATTGTGACTGCAAATATTGACAAAACTGCGAGAGCCGCCGGAGCAAAAGCAAAATATGAAACCTTTTGTCTGCCTGATCGCACTTGAATGGCTACTTGCTCTGTATATTTAATTCTTAAGAAGAAGAGCGTGCGTACGCGCTCTCCAATGATTTAATTATCTCATAGGAGATATATAATTATCAAGTGTCAGGGCACAGGGTCGCTGTAATAGCGTCGATAGTCGCTGCAGCAGTTATTGTATCCGCAGTTTTTGTTGTAGTGCTGCAAAGTCATAATATCCTGACTATCTTTGCTGCTAACAGCTCTAATGCAGGAAAAATTACAATAATTTCTGTTTCTGAGGGCTCGCTTACTAATCGATCTAGATATGTCATTTCGCCAGATCCTTTTGGCAATTTCCCCAATTATACAATTCAGGATGGCAGCAATTCAGACGAAAATAAGGCACCTGGAATTGTAGAAATTTCTGGTTTACTCGAGGGCGTATATGTAGTGACACAGATTGAAGCTTCTTCACAATACCAGACGGACAAGCTCTCAAAGATAGTCGAGATAATGAATCAGAGCAGCAATGGCGTCGCAACGTTCAACAATATCGCCTGGGAAGAAGGCGAACAACAACAGGAGCAGAATAGAACCTCTCCAATAAGAAACCTTACTTACAATGTAAAATTTGAGTGCGGTACGATTTCTGGAGACGAAGGACCATTAAGACCAGGTCACTATGACACAGACATCGGAATCTTGAACAAGCAAGACTTCGCAGCAAAAATCCAATGGAGCGTCACGGCAAACAATAGCATAAACACAAATTCCATAATTAGGATGCTTGAGCCGCAGGCCTCTACCAGTATAGTGTGCAAAGATCTGCATAACATCATTGGAAACGATCAGAGGTTCGTTGAAGGATTTGTCATAATTAATGTGCCTCTTGAGCCAGGACTTTTGGCATCGCTATCGGATGGAACTCAGGTCCTTGGTCGCAGTTTCGAAGACATGAACGACTTGTTTGAAGTACAAGCTTTCTATACCGCTAATGCACTTGACGAGCTTCCCCATGAAGTACTTGTGGACAAGATTATGTTTGCAATAGTAAACGATGCAAGCGGCAAGATACCGTTGGAAATGGTCAACAAAACTCTGGATATCTCTGTGCCATCTAGCCTAAATGAAATATCCGATCCAGAAATAAAGATCAAAGACGTTCTGGCCGAAAAATATGCTTTGTCAGCTCAAGAGCTTGCCAATTTGAAGATAGCAATCAAGAGCGTAAGTGGGAGCGTCGGCACAATGATAGATGATCATGCCATTTCATTGTCGACTGTTATGCCGCAGGCAAGCGGATAGCAGTGGGCTTTTGTATGAAAAAACAATATATATTCTCCCACATACCTCTCTCACATATGGCTAACTTTACTCTTCCGCCAGTGCCTTACTCGTACGACTCGCTAGAGCCACACATTGATGCAAGAACCATGGAAATTCATCACACGAAGCATCACCAGGCCTACACCGATGGTCTGAACAAAGCGCTTAGCAATCTTGGTCCGGAATGGCAGAACAAGAATGACATCGTTGAAATTTTAAAGGACATTGATTCGATCCCAGACAACGCAAGGAGTGCTGTGAACTTCCACGGTGGAGGTTATAACAACCACGCACTGTTCTGGAACAATATGAAAAATGGTGGCGGTGGAGAGCCGGATGCTGAACTCTCAGCTGCAATCAATAAGACATTTGGCAGCTTCAATGACTTTAAAGACAAATTCTCAAAGGATAGTGTCGCAATACAGGGAAGCGGCTGGGGCTGGCTCGTATACAACCAGAATACGAATGGCGTCCAGTTCATAACTATGCCTAACCAGACAAGCCCTTGGACAAAGTGGAAGACAGAAAAAGTCGTCCCCCTTTTGGGTCTTGACGTATGGGAACATGCTTATTATCTCAAGTACCAAAACCGCCGAGCGGACTATGTAGCGGCTTGGTGGAATGTGGTCAACTGGGATGAAGTAAAAAGAAACTTTCAGCAGGCCCTCCGAAAGTAATTCTACTCTTTTTTTGTATCTTTTTTAGCCATTTTGAAGTAAATATGGGGCAATAATCAAATGCTGCTACAATATCAGCTGATGCCAGAGTACTTGATCATATGTCCCCTACCTGCAATGCAGCCTTTATAGAATATGAAAAGTACTGCAATCCCTTTTTTGGTGGTCATACACACCGGCCCGGCTCTCTTTAGTAAATA